>NZ_JAFCTN010000020.1:0-98187 GCF_049896045.1 Pseudomonas sp. PWP3-1b2 | reverse complement strand
TCAGTCAACAAATTAATTGACTGACCCACCGCCTTCGCGAGCAAGCCCGCTCCCACAGTTTTATTCAGTCCGCAGTGAACTTGAAGATGGTGTTCTGGGTATAGGTCTGGCCCGGGTTCAGGCGGGTTGAGGCGAATGTCGGTTGGTTAGGCGCGTCCGGGAAGTGTTGGGTTTCCAGCGTGAAGCCACTCCAGTGTTGGTAGGTCTTGCCGGCCTTGCCTTTCACTGTGCCGTCGAGGAAGTTGCTGGTGTAGAACTGCACGCCCGGCTCGGTGGTGTATAGCTGCAAGCGTCGGCCCGAGGCGGGGTCGTGGACTTCGGCGGCGAGTTTTTTGATATCGCCTTTGGTGTCCAGCGCCCAGTTAAAGTCAAACCCGCCTTGTTTGGGCTCGGCAAATTTCAGCTGGGGGTGGTCGTCCTTGATGTGTTGGCCGATAGCCGTTGGTGTGAGGAAATCCATCGGTGTGCCCTTGACCGGGGCGAGTTCGCCGGTGGGGATCAAGGTAGCGTTGACCGGGGTGTAGTGGCTGGCGTGCAGGGTGGCGACTTGTTTGAGGATGTCGTCGTTGCCCGCGCCGGCGAGGTTGAAGTAGCTGTGGTTGGTGAGGTTGAGTACCGTCGGTTTGTCGGTGGTGGCCTTGTAGTCGATGTGCAGTTCGTTTTTGTCGTTGAGGCTGTAGGTGACTTCGGTTTTCAGGTTGCCGGGAAAGCCCATCTCGCCGTCTTTGGACAGGTAGGTGAGGGTTACGCCGACCGAGTCCTTGCCCTTGACCGGCTTGGCTTGCCACACGTGTTTGTCGAACCCCTGGGCGCCGCCGTGCAGTGAGTTGGGGCCGTCATTGAGCGGAACCTGGTAGCGTTTGCCGTCGAGCTCAAAGGCGCCGCCGGCGAGGCGGTTGCCGAAGCGTCCGATGGTTGCGCCAAAAAACGCGGTGCCGGCCTGGTAGCCTTGCACGTCGTCGAAGCCCAACACCACGTCCTCGGCCTTGCCGTTTTTGTCGGGTACTTTCAGCGACTGCAGCACGCCGCCGTAGGTGATCACCGTGGCTTGCATGCCGTGGCTGTTGCGCAACACGTACTGTTCGACGGCGGTGCCGTCATTGGTTTTGCCGAACGGTTTTTGCTCGCTGGTGAGGCCAGCGGCCTGGGCGCCGCCGCTGGCGATCAGCATGGACAAGGCGAGGCCGGACAGCAGGTGACGAGGGTGCTTCATGGTCGAACTTCCTTTTGTTGTTTTCAGTGGAATAGTTCTACTAATGTGCGATATTTTGTCGATGGAACAGCAGATTTATAGCCTTTTACCGTGTATTTGCAAAATAAAATAAGACTAATTGAGTGAGGCGATTGTTATATGAGTACTGAGCAGGCCGTTTATCCCGACCTCAAGGGCAAGACCGTATTGGTGTCTGGCGGTGCCTCGGGCATTGGCGAATTCATGGTGCGGGCATTCGCCGGGCAGGGCGCCAAGGTGGGCTTTGTGGACCGTGCGCAGAGCCAGGGCGAGCACTTGGCGGCGACGTTGAATGCACAGGGGCACAGCGTGGAATTCGTGCACTGCGACATCACCGATGACATCGCCTTCAAGGCCGCGATCGAGGGTTTTGAGCAGTCCCTGGGCCCCATCACCGTGCTGGTCAATAACGCCGCCAACGATGTGCGCCACACCCTGGAAGAAGTCGATTCGGCCATGTTCGACCGGCTGATCGCCGTCAACCTCAAGCACGCTTTCTTCGCCGCCAAGGCGGTGGCCCCGATGATGAAAAGCGCAGGCGGCGGGGCCATCATCAACCTTGGCTCGGTGGGCTGGATGATGGCGTCTGCCGGCTACCCGGTGTACGCCGCCAGCAAGGCTGCGGCGCATGGCATGACCCGCGCGCTCGCGCGTGAATTGGGCCCGAGCCGCATCCGAGTCAACACCCTGGTGCCCGGCTGGGTCATGACCGAAAAACAACTGGAAATGTGGGTGGACGACGCCGCCAGGGAACTGATCAGCCGCAGCCAATGCCTGCCGGGCAGCGTGTTGCCGGAACACATCGCCAATATGGCGCTGTTTCTCGCCTCTGATGCGTCGGCGATGTGTTCGGCGCAGAACTTTATCGTGGACGGTGGTTGGGTCTGAATCGATGACGAAACGGGTATTTCTTGAACGCCGGGTGTTGTTGCAAGCGTCCGGTTTGACGTTTCAGGTTGGCGTGGAGGGTTTATGACGCCTGTTTCATCGGCGACCGCTATCGTGTTATCGGGTGTCACCCATCACGACGTGGAGCATCTTGTCGCCATCCGGATTGAGGCCATGCGCGAAAGCCTCGAGCGGGTTGGGCGTTTTGATCCCGCCCGCGCGCGTGAACGCTTTCTCGCTGGGTTTGACGCCAGCAGCACGCGGCGCATAGAGAGGGACGGTGAGCCAGTAGGTTTTGTTGTTGTCAAAGACCGTCACGGCGAGCTTCTGCTGGATCACTTGTACGTGGTGCCTGCCGCTCAAGGTGCAGGGATAGGCTCTGCGGTGCTCGCTCAGGTGTTCAGAGAAGCTGACGCACTAGGGCGGCCCATCAGAGTGGGCGCGCTCAAGGAGAGCGCGTCAAATCGCTTTTACATGCGCCATGGTTTCGCGCTTGTCGAGAGTGGGGAATTCGATAATTACTACGTCCGATAACCCCTCGGCAAGGATGTCTTAACGCCAATCGCTCATGGTGCATCTGCATGTAAATGGGCCAGCAGCCACGCCGTAAAGCTGCGGGCCATGGGCTCATGCTCACTGTCGCGGTGCGTCAACAGCGCCCAGCTCGGGCCGCGAATAGTGGCCTCGACCAAGGGCACCAGTGCGCCGTCTTGCTGGCTTTTGCGGCTGAGCAATTGACTGACCAGGCCAATGCCCAGCCCCGTGCACACCGCGTCCAGTAATAAGCCGGGGTCGGAAAAATTCAGCCCCTGGTCCCTTTGCCCCACATCAACTCCGGCTTCCACGGCCCAATGGCTCCAGTCCATTTCCCGCTCGCCGTGCAAGGTGGTGCGTTGTTCCTTCGGTACCTTCAGCACGCGCGGGTGGCAGGCTGGGAACAAGCGGTCGGCATGCAGCACCTTGAAGCTGCATTCGGCCTGGGAGCTGATGTCGTCGCGCACCGCCAGGTCGATGGTCTGGCTGGCCATGTCGGGCACTTCGTCGGTGCTGAAAATCCACAAATCCACTTCCGGGTGCTGGCGGCGAAAGTCCTCCAGCCTCGGCAGCAACCAATGGCGCGCAAACGTCGGCGTGGTGTTGAGCACCAACTGATTGGGCTTGCGGTACTGCCCCAACCGCCGCACGCCCACCGCCAGTTGCTGCAACAACGCCTGGGTGGTGCTGAGGAAATCGTGGCCGGCGTCGGTCAGGCTCACGCTGCGCCCGCTGCGCAAAAACAGCGGCTGCTCAAGGTAGGCCTCCAGGCTGCGAATCTGCTGGCTGATCGCCGATTGGGTGAGGTGCAGTTCTTCGGCAGCCTTGTGGAAGCTGCCCAACCGGGCCGCGGCTTCAAAGCCGCGCAGGGTGCCGAGCGGGGGCCAGTGATTGAGCATGCTGATAAGTTCCTCTAATCAGTTTTCTACAAAATCCATCGTTTGTCCGGTCTTTATCGCCGCCGTAGCATGCATGCCAAGACTCCGTGGGCAGTGTTCACTGAACACAATGACTTAACTCAAAGGTGCTTGTCATGCAGCAGATTGAAAATCAGAGCAAGGGTTGGTGGATGCCTGCGGAGTGGTCCCCACATGCGGCCACCTGGATGGTCTGGCCGCATAACCAGGCCTTGTGGGAAACCACCTGGGGCGTGACGTTGGCGCAGGTGCAGGAAGATTTTGCACGGGTCGCGAATGCGATTGCGCGCTTTGAACCGGTCAAGATGGTTGTCGATCCTTCAGCTGTTGCCAGTGCCAGCGCCCTGTGTGGGCCACGGTTAGAGCTGATACCGCAGCCCGTGAACGACAGTTGGTGCCGCGACTCGGGGCCGAGCTTTATCTGCCATCCGCAACACGGACTGGCCGGGGTGAGCTGGCGCTTCAATGCGTGGGGCGGCAAGTCGGCCCATGACCTGGACGAAAGCCTCGCGCGCCGCGTGCTCAACCACCTTGGGCTGGAGTGCTTCGGCACGCCGCTGAGCAATGAGGGCGGCGCGATCCACGTGGACGGCGAGGGCACGTTGATCACCACCGAATCGGTGCTGCTCAACCCCAACCGTAATCCTGGCGTGACCAAAGCCGAATTCGAAGACATTTTTGCGCGCCTGCTGGGCATCAAGAAAACCATCTGGCTGCCCGGTGACCCGGATTACGTCACTGGCGACATGACCGACGGCCACGTGGATGGCGTGTGTGCCTTCGCGCGTCCCGGCGTACTGCTGGTGGACGCCACTCACGACCAACGCTCGGTCTACGCCGACGTGGTGCGCGAAAACCGCCGCGCGCTGCAATTGGCTACCGACGCCCACGGCCGCCACTTCGAGATGATAGAACTGTACGAGGCCACCGACGCGGTAGACACCGACGCTGAAGTGTTCTGCGCCTCTTACACCAACTTCTACATCGCCAACGGCGCAATCATCATGCCGGCCTATGGCATCGCTGCTGATCAGGTCGCCGCCGAGGTACTCGCCCAGGCGTTCCCCGGCCGTGAAATCGTGCCGGTGCAGATCAACCATCTGGCCCACGGCGGCGGCGGGGTGCATTGCATCACCCAGCAGCAACCGGCCTGGCCGCTCAAGGGGTAATGCCATGACCATTTTGACCCTTGCGACCACGCAGATGCACTGCACCTGGGACTTGCCCGGCAACCTCGATCGCGCCGAACAATTGGTGCGCGATGCGGCGGCGGAGGGCGCGCAGGTGATCCTCTTGCAGGAGCTGTTCGCCACGCCGTATTTCTGCATCGAGCAACACCACAAGCACTTGGCGCTCGCCGAGGAATATACCCACAGCCGTGTGCTCAAGCGCTTTGCCGCACTGGCCAGAGAATTGGGCGTGGTGCTGCCGCTGAGCTGGTTTGAAAAAGCCGGCAATGCCTTCTTCAATTCCCTGAGCGTCGCCGATGCCGACGGGCAATTGCTGGGGGTGTACCGCAAGACCCATATCCCGAATGCCATCGGCTATCAGGAGAAGGAATATTTCAGCCCCGGCGACAGCGGTTTTCGCGTGTGGCCCACGGCCTTCGGGCGCCTGGGCATCGGCATCTGCTGGGACCAGTGGTTCCCCGAAACCGCACGTTGCCTGGCGTTGCAGGGCGCCGACGTGCTGTTGTTTCCCACCGCCATCGGCTCGGAACCCGGCTGCGCCAGCCTCGATTCCCGCGACCATTGGCAAATGACCATGCGCGGCCACGCAGCGGCGAACATCCTGCCGGTGGTGGCGGCCAACCGTGTCGGGCGTGAAGTGGCGACCACCGACGAGGGCCTGCAAATGGCCTTCTATGGCTCGTCGTTTATCTGCAACCACAAGGGCAAGATGCTCGCCGAAGCCGACCGCGACAGCACCGGCGTGCTGGTGCACAGCCTGGACCTTGCCGCCATGCGCGAAGAGCGCCTGACCTGGGGCATCTTTCGCGACCGCCGCCCGGAAATGTACAGCGCTCTATTCACCCTGGACGGCCGCCCATCATGAAATTTCTTTTGACCTGTACCCTTATGCTTACCGCCGTTTGCGCCTCGGCCGATGAAAAAATCCTCAAGCTCTACAACTGGGCCGACTATTTTGCCGCCGACACCCTGTCACGGTTCACTGCCGAAACCGGCATAAAGGTGATCTACGACGTGATGGATGGCAGCGAAACCCTGGAAGCCAAGATGATGGCTGGCGGCAGCGGCTATGACCTGATTTTCCCTGGCGACACCGTGGCCGAACGCCTGATGCATGCGGGCGCCCTGCAGCCTTTGGACCCTGCAAAGCTCACCGAGACAGGCGATATCGAACCCGGCTTGCAGAAACTGCGCAGCCAGTATGTGCACTCCAACAAGGCCACGGTGCCCTACACCTGGGGCACCATCGGCCTGACGTACAACACGCAGCAGATTGCACAGCGCATGCCGAACGCGCCGGTCAACAGCCTCGATTTGCTGTTCAAACCGGAGAATGCGGCCAGGTTCGCTGACTGCGGTATCTCGGTGATCGACTCGCCGGACGAAGTGCTCGCCGTGGTGCTCAACTACCTGGGCCGAGACCCGCGCAGCGCCAAGCGCGAAGACCTCGCCGCCGCCAACGAGTTGCTGCTCAAAGTGCGCCCCTACATTCGCAAGTTCCAGTCGCAACCGGTGACCGACCTGGTCAACGGCAACCTGTGCCTGTCGCTGGGCTACAGCGGCGACATGACCCAGGCCCAGCGCGCCGCCGATGCGGCTGGCAAAGCCGTGACCTTCGGTTATCACATCCCCCGCGAAGGCACCACGGTGTGGATGGACACCCTGGCCATTCCGGTCGATGCGCAACACCCGGAATACGCCTATGCCTTTATCAACTTCGTGATGCGCCCGCAGAACATGGCCGCCATCACCAACGCCACCGGCTACCCCACGGCCAACGCCAAGGCCCGACCGGATGTGCAGGCGAGCATGCGCGACAACCCCGAGATCTACCCGGATGCGGCCACCTTTGATCGGTTGATCCCCGGCAGGGACATTCCCCAGGCCGACATGCGCGCGCGAATGCGCGTGTGGACCAAAGTCAAAACAGCCTCCGTCAAATAATTGTGGATAACAAGCTTCCTGTGGCGAGCGAGCTTTTGTGGCGAGCGAGCTTGCTCGCGTTGGGCTGCGTAGCGGCCCCGAAAAAAGCGGGAGCGCTGCGCACTCCAACGCGAGCAAGCGCGCTCGCCACAGAGGCTTGCTCAGCCTGATCAACGTCTTTGAACTCAACACCGTATCCCCGAGAACCACATGCCCACTCGCCGCACCTTCATCAAACAAACCAGCGTGGTCTGCGCCATGCCATTGATCAACACCCCACTGCACGCCGCCGTCAGCGGGCGTTTCTACATGCCCGACGAAGGCGAAAAACATCGCCAGGCATTTATCGCCTTTGGTGCTCAGGATGCGATCTGGGGAGGCTTCACCGCCGACGTACAAGCCGCCCTTGGCCGCATCGCCCGCGCCATCGCCGACCATGAACCGGTCACCGTGTTCTGCCGCGAAGACGAGCGCGCACTCGCAGAAAAACACTGCGGCACGCGCAATATCACGTTGGTGGAAGCCGCGCTGGACGACATCTGGATCCGCGACACCGGCGCCAATTTCGTCATTGACGGCTCGGGCGGCGTGGCCGCGGTGGGCTTTAATTTCAACGGTTGGGGAGACAAACAGCAGCACGCCGATGACGCGCAGCTGGCGGCCTTGATTGCCGCCCACACCGGCACCCGACACCTGCGCAGCAAGCTGGTGGGCGAGGGCGGGGCGATTGAGGTAGACGGGCGTGGCACCGGCATCATGACCGAGAGCAGTTGGATCAACCGCAACCGCAACCCCGGCTGGAGCAAGGCCGAGGTCGAAGCCGAACTGAAAGAACGCCTGGGCCTGCGCAAGATCATCTGGCTGCCCGGCATCAAGGGCAAGGACATCACCGACGCCCACGTCGATTTTTACGCGCGCTTCGTGTCGCCCGGCGTGGTAGTGGCCAACCTCGACACTGACCCTGCGTCTTACGACCACAAGGTTACGTTGGCGCACCTGGAAATCCTCAAGCACGCCACCGACGCCGACGGTCGCCCGCTGCAGGTGCACACCCTGTCGCCGCCGCTGAACCCGCGCAACAGCAAATTCAACGAAGGTAATCAGGAATTCGCGGCAGGCTACATCAACTATTTGGTGATCAACGGCGCGGTGATTACGCCCGAATTCGGCGACCCGGTGGCGGACCGCAAGGCGCTGGACCTGCTGACGCGGCTCTACCCGAACCGCACCGTGGTGCAGCTCAATATCGACGCAATTGCGGCGGGCGGTGGTGGCATCCACTGCGTGACCCACCACCAGCCGGTGGTTTAGTCGTCCTTGGCGAGCAACACCTGGGAGAACGCGTCGGAGGCAATAAAGTCGAGGGTTTGGCGCAGTTGTGCGGCGGCTTCCCGGCCAAACGCCTGATCGAAACGCTCGGCCATTTTCAGCGAGATTCGCCGGGCTTTTGCATAAGTGCTCTTGCCCGCTTCGGTCAGCAGCACGCGGCGGGTGCGGCGGTCGAGTTCGTCCACGCGCAACTCCACCAGCCCGTCGCGCACCAGCGGTTTGAGCGTGTGGCCGAGGGCAGACAGGTCCATCACCAGGGTCTGCGCCAGCTCACCCATTTTCGGTGAGTCGGCGTCGACCTACACCGTAGCTGTCAGCGTTGCGCCGATAGCCCTGCCGAACGTGCCGACCGGCGTGCCGTCGAGCCTGCTGCAACGTCGCCCCGACATTGCCGCCGCCGAGCGTCGCATCGCGTCGGCAAATGCGCGTATCGGCGTGGCCAGGGCGGCGTGGTTTCCGCAGATTAACTTGAGTGCCCAGGGCGGTTATCAAAGTGATGAGTTTGCGCGCCTGCTCAGTGCGCCTAACCTGTTCTGGGCCCTTGGCCCGTCGCTGGTGGGCACGCTGTTCGATGGCGGCGCGCGCCAGGCTCAGGTGGACATCGCCAAGGCAGCCACCGACGAAGCGGCGGCCAAATACCGTGGCGTGGTGTTGGCGGCGTTTGAGCAGGTGGAAGACAACCTGTCGCAGATCGCGGGCCTGGGCAGTGCGCTGGATGATCAGCGGGACGCGGCGGCTGCGGCGCAATACGCCGAAGACCTCTCCACCTCGCGTTATCGTCAGGGAGCGGTGGCGTATCTGGACGTGGTGACCGCCCAAGTGGCAGCGCTGGAAGCCAAGCGCACGGTATTGCAACTGCAAACCCAGCAATTGAGCGCTAATGTGGGCCTGATCAAGGCGCTGGGCGGCGGATGGAACGTGGCTCAATTGGCTGCGTCGAACACTATTGAGACCAAGGAGCAGTGAAATCATGACCGACTATGTACCCCCAAAAGTGTGGACCTGGGACGCCGAGAGCGGCGGCACGTTTGCCAGCATTAACCGGCCTGTTGCGGGGGCGACCCATGACAAGGCGCTGCCGGTGGGCAAGCACCCTTTGCAGCTCTATTCGTTGGCCACGCCGAATGGGCAGAAGGTTACGATTCTGTTGGAGGAACTGCTGGCGCTGGGGCACGCGGGCGCGGAATACGATGCGTGGTTGATCAAGATTGGTGACGGTGATCAGTTTGGCAGCGGGTTTGTGGCGGTGAATCCGAATTCGAAGATTCCGGCGCTGCTGGATTGCAGTGGGGAGACGCCGATTCGGGTGTTTGAGTCGGGTGCGATTTTGCAGTACCTGGCGGAGAAGTTCGGGGCGTTTTTTCCGACTGAGCCGGCGGCGCGTGCGGAGTGTTTGTCGTGGTTGTTCTGGCAGATGGGCAGTGCGCCGTATCTGGGGGGTGGGTTTGGGCATTTTTATGCGTATGCGCCGAGCAAGATGGAGTACGCCATCAACCGGTTTGCGATGGAGACCAAGCGGCAGCTGGATGTGCTGGAGCAGCGGTTGGCGGTGAGTGAGTACATTGCCGGGGATGACTATACGATTGCCGATATTGCGATTTGGCCTTGGTATGGTGGGTTGGTGAAGGGGCGGTTGTACGGGGCGGCGGAGTTTCTTTCGGTGCATCAGTATAAGCATGTGTTGCGCTGGGCTGAGGCGATTGAGGCCCGGCCTGCGGTGCAGCGGGGGCGCAGGGTGAATCGGGTTTCCGGGGAGGTGTCGGAGCAGTTGGCTGAGCGGCATGATGCTGGGGATTTGGATTGAGTGCATATCCGGTTTTTGGGTTAGGGCTGATATGGGTTCCGCTCTTACAGCGGGTCACTTTTGGAAAGACCGAGTAAGACTTCAATCCCTTCACACCCAGTTGAGTTTTTCTGTGGGAGCTGGCTTGCCTGCGATGCAGACACTTCGGTCCCTCAGGCACTCCCAGCAGATGCCATCGCAGGCAAGCCAGCTCCCACATTTTTTACCGAGTAAGCCTTCAATTCTTTCACACCCAGTTGAGCTTCACTGTGGGAGCTGGCTTGCCTGCGATGCAGACACCTCGGTCCCTCAGGCACTCCCAGCAGATGCCATCGCAGGCAAGCCAGCTCCCACCTTTTTTACCGAGTAAAACTTCAATTCTTTCACACCCAGTTGAGCTTTTCTGTGGGAGCTGGCTTGCCTGCGATGCAGACACCTCGGTCTCTCAGGCACTCCCAGCAGATGCCATCGCAGGCAAGCCCGCTCCCCCACGGACCGCGCGTTTCCAATAACAATTCTTCGGCGGTTTGCCATGACCCATGCGGTCTTGCTCAAGCTTTAAAAACACTTCACATATTCTCCGAGGTCACGATCTGCGGCGGGATGTGCACTCGATGCCGTACCGGGTCGAAGGCTTCGGCGGTCTGCAGTGCTACCAGCAATTGCACCAGCGCGGTGGCGATTTGGTGGGGTTGTGAGTCCATCACCACGTCGATCAGGCCCTGGCTCAGGGCTTGGCGCGACAGCGCTGTGGACTCTTGCAAAATGCAGCACAGCGCGGGGCGTTTGGGTAATTGCGCCAGGGCGCTGATCACGCCGTCGCCGCCGCCGCCGACCACGCACAGGCCGCGCAGGTCGCGGTGGCGGGTGAGCAGGTCGAGGGTGGCTTCTTCGGTGATGTCGCTGTTGTCGAGGTTGATCAGCGGTTCGAGCGGTTTGAGCCCGGGGGCGTGTTCGGCGAGGTAGCGGTGCAACCCTTCGACCCGTGCCTGGTGGCCCAGAAAACGATGGCCGCCCAGCACAATCCCGACGCTGCCTTTTCGCGTGCCACACAGGCGCGCGAGCAGCCAGCCCATGGTGCGCCCGACCACCGGGTTGTTCTGGCCCACGTAGGGCTCGGCGGCTTGCTCGTGAATGTCCGAGAGCAGCGCAACCACGGGCACACCGGCTTCGCGGATCTGCTTGAGCGCGACGTTGATCAGCGGATGGGCAAAACTGACGACCGCGAGGGCGTCGCATTGCACCGCCAGCCTTTCGATTTGCGCCACGATGGCGCTTGGCGAGCGATCAAACACGTAGTCGAACTGGCAGGTCAGGTTGGCCGTGGCGTGATGCTGTGCGGCATCGGTTATCGCCTCGGCGAGGTTGGCGTAGAACGCCTGCGCCGTGCCCAGCAGCAGCACGCCAAACCGGTAAGTGGGGCGGCGTTCGCGAATGCGCTGGCCGATCAGCCGCGCGGCGAAATACCCCACGGCTTCGGCGGCCTGGAACACCCGCTCGGCGGTTTCCGGGTTGACTGGCGCACGCGCGTTCAGTACCCGGTCGACAGTGGCCACACTGAGGCCCGCTTGCGCGGCGACGGTGGCAATGGTTGGGCGTTTATTGTTGTTCATGACGGGCCCCTTGAGTGCCTTGATAGAAAACTATCAAGCCTTGCTGGGGCCTGATGATAGCTTGATAGGGAATGGATTCAAGGCCTTGAGGGTGAATCAGCCGCTCTCTATATTTCTTCCCGCAGAGCACCTGAAGCTCACGCTTGCGGAGAACAATAACAATGCCTGAATCCACCGCTCGTCCCACCCGACGCGACTACAGCCTCACCGGCCCGGAAGCCGCCCGCGCGGCCGAAAAAGGCCTGGTCTCGGCCAGTTGGTATCAATCGCCTGTGCCGCGTAAACGCCTGAAAGAACTGATGCAGCGCCGCGACGGCCCGGCCTTGCTCGACACCGCCATCTGGGTGGCCGCGCTGTTCGCCACCGGGCTTGGCGGCTACCTGTTCTGGGGTTCCTGGGCCTGCGTGCCGTTCTTCCTGGCGTATGGCGTGCTGTACGGCACCGCGTCCAACCCGCGCTGGCATGAAACCGGGCATGGCACTGCATTCAAGACCCGCTGGATGAACGATGTGCTGTACCAGATCGCCAGCTTCATGTGCATTTTCGAACCCCATGTGTGGCGCTGGAGCCATGCCCGGCACCACACCGACACCATCGTGGTCGGGCGTGACCCGGAGATTGTCGAGCCGCGCCCGCCAAGCCTGTTGATGATGGGGTTGAGCGTGTTCAATCTGCCCCTGGCGTGGAAGACCTTCAGCGGCGTGGCGCGCCATGCCATCGGCCGGATGAGCGCCCAGGAGCAGGATTTCATTCCCGAATCCGAATGGCCGAAAGTGTTCCGCGCGGCGCGGGTCTGGGTCGGCATTTATGCGGTGGTGATCGGCACCGCGCTGTACCTGCACAGCTGGCTGCCGTTGATGCTGGTGGGTCTGCCGAGTCTCTATGGCGCCTGGCTCGGCTACCTGTTCGGCCTGACCCAGCATGTAGGCCTGGCGGAGGATGTACTCGACCACCGCAGCAACTGCCGCACGATCTACATGAACCGCGTGCTGCGCTTTATCTACATGGACATGAACTACCACCTCGAACACCACATGTACCCGATGGTGCCGTACCACGCGCTCAAGCACCTGCACGAAGAAATCCGCAACGACTGCCCGCCGCCGTACGCCCATTTGTTTGAGGCGTACCGGGAGATTATTCCGACGATCTGGAAGCAGCGCAGTGATCCCACTTATTTCGTCGAGCGCCACAGTAAGCGCTTGCCAGAAGGTGAACCAGTCACTTGGAGATTAGTGCCATGAACGATCAATGGATCGACGTTTGCGCCGTGGGCGAAATAGACGAAGAAGACGTGATGCGCTTCGACCACGGGCCGCACACGTACGCCGTGTACCGCTCGGCCGACAACGAATTTTTCGCCACCGCAGGCCTGTGTACCCACGAGAAAATCCACTTGGCCGACGGCCTGGTAATGGACCACGTGATCGAATGCCCCAAACATAACGGCCGCTTCGATTACCGCTCCGGCAAGGCCCTCGGTGCGCCGGTGTGCGTCAACCTCAAAACCTACTCGGTGCGGGTCGAAGCGGGGCGGGTATTACTCGCCGTCACGGCGTGATGATGGATGACGCCCTGATTATCGTCGGCGCCGGCCATGCCGGTGGCCGTGCGGCGCTGACCCTGCGCGAAGAAGGGTACGCCGGGCGCCTGATCCTGATCGGTGATGAACCGCACTTGCCCTACGAGCGGCCGCCGCTGTCCAAAGGTGTGTTGCAGGGCACGGCGGATCTGGCGGGTTGCAGCCTGTTCGACAACGCGCGGTTGGCCGAGTTGGGCATCGAGCACAGTGCGAACAACCTGGTGAGCCGACTGGACCCGCAGCACCAGCGCCTTCAGCTCGCCGACGGCCAATGGTTGCCCTACGCGGGTTTGCTGTTGGCCACCGGCGGCCGGGCGCGGCGCTTGCCCTGGGAAGCGCCCAACATTGTGTACCTGCGCACCCATGACGAAGCGCTGGCCCTGCGAGGTGCATTGCGCCCCGGCACGCGGCTGGTGATTGTCGGCGGTGGTTTTATCGGCCTGGAAGTGGCGGCGTCGGCACGCAGCCTGGGGTGTGAGGTGACCGTGCTGGAAGCCGGGCCGCGCTTGGCCGGTCGAGTGCTGCCGCCGGTCATCAGTGCGGCGCTGCTGGACCTGCATCGCCGCCAGGGCGTGGACGTGCGCTTGAACGTCGTGCTGGAAACCATCAACGCCGACGCCGTGCTGTTGGTGGACGGGGAGCGGCTGGCGTGCGACCTGGTGGTGGTTGGCATCGGCATGCAACCCAATCTTGAGCTGGCCGCTGCGGCGGGGTTGGACGTGGGGCAGGGCATTCGTGTCGACGCGTACCTGCGCACCAGCGCGCCGTATGTCTACGCGGCAGGCGATGTGTGCGAGTTCCGCCTGGGTGGCCTCTATCAACGCCAGGAAACCTGGCGCAACGCCGAAGCCCAGGGACGCCACGCTGCGCTGAATATGCTGGGGCGTGAATTGCCGTTCGAGGCGATTCCGGGGTTTTGGTCCGATCAGTTCGACTGGGGCGTGCAGACGGTGGGCGTGATGACGCCGCTGATGGTCAGTCGGCCGCTACCGGACGGCGGTTTGTTGCTGTTCTACCTGGATGCCGACAGGCGCTTGCAAGGCGCCTGCGGTTGGGCCATGGGCAGCCGCGCGGCCAAAGACATCAAGCTCTGCGAGCGGTTGATCACCGCCGCCATTCCGTTGAGCGAGGCCAGCCTGGCCGACCCCGACCTGTCCCTCAAACACCTGCTGCGAGGCCGATATGCGCCAATTTCTGGTGTTCCAATCCCTGTGGGCCATGCAAACCGAGCCGGGCCCCCTTGAAGCCCAACTGGATCGCATCGCCGCCGCCGGTTTTGACGGCATCACTGACCATTACTGGAAGCCTGTCGATGTCGCGCGCCTGCACGCGGCCGCCACGGCCCGTGGCTTACAGATTGAAGGCCAGCTGTTTCCGCAATCGGTGGATGACCTGGCCGCCGCGCTGGACGTGATCAGCCGCTACGGTTGCCACCACCTGACGCTGCAAGCCGACGTGCGCCCGCGCTCCCAGGCTGAGGCGGTGAAGCTGGTCGAAGGCTGGCAGCGTCTGGCCGAGCAAGTGGACTTTGCCGTGCTGCTGGAAACCCACCGTTACCGCCTGACCAACGACCTGTTGTTCACCCTCGACCTGGTGGCGCAGATGCCCGACCTCAAACTGTTGGCCGACCTGTCCCACTACGTCGTCGGCCGCGAGTTGCCCGAACCTGGCGCCGCCGAGGATGACGAGCACATACGCGAGATTCTGCGGCACAGCTGGGGGTTCCATGGCCGCGTGGCCAGTAGCGAGCAGGTGCAGGTGTCAATCGACTTTCCCCAGCACCAGGCCTGGGTGGAGCGTTTTACCGGCTGGTGGCGCTACGGCATCGAACACTGGCTGGCCCGCCCCGACACGCCCCAGAGCCTGTCGTTCACCTGCGAACTGGGCCCGCCACCCTATGCGATCACCGGCGCGGATGGCTGCGAAATCAGTGATCGCTGGGCGCAGGCGCTAAAGATGCAGGCGCTGATACGTGAGGTGTGGCGGGGCTGCCAGCAATAACCCGCCAATCAAGCACTACCAGTGTGGGAGGAAGGGGTTTGAAAATGATGTTAGATCAGCTCAACAGCCCAGTGCTGACCGCCACGATCAGGAAGATCCCCAGCAGCGCACGGTAGATCACAAACGGCCAGGTGGAGAACCGCTCCAGGAACTTCATCAGGCCCCAAATCGCAAAGAACGCCGAGATGCTTGCCACCACCAGGCCGAAAATCAAATGCGGCCAGGCGTGAACCGGCATGTCGGCGTGCAGCAGCGCCCACAACTCCTTCAAACCGGCAAGGGCGATGGCCGGCAAGCCCAGCAGAAAGGAAAAACGCGCGGCTTCTTCGCGTTTGAAGTTGAGGAACAGCGCAGCGGTCAGTGTCGACCCCGAGCGCGATACGCCCGGAATCAAAGCACCAATCTGTGCAACACCGACGATCAACGCATCGCGCAGGCGCATTTCGCCAACTTCACGGGTGTGCCGCGCACGCACCTCGGCCACGGCCAGCAATACCGCCATCACCACGCAGGAAATCCCGATCACCATCAGGCCACGCAACGGCGAGTTGCAGGCATTCAAGGTCGAAGACAAGGCCAGACCGGCGATACAGATGGGGATCGTCGCCAGCACAATGGCCACCGCCAGTTTGAACCAGCGGTCGTTGTAGTCGCCGCGACGCACCGCGCTGATGCTGCCCGTGGTGACCTGGCGAACATCGCTCCAGAAATAACTGACCACCGCCGCCAGTGCCGCCAATTGCATCGCTGCGGAAAACGCCGAGCCTGGGTCTTGCCAGCCGAGCAGGGCGGGTACCACGCGCATGTGCGCCGTGGACGACACCGGCAGCAGTTCGGTAATGCCCTGGATCACGCCCAGGATGAAAATCTGCAGGTAATCCAGGGAGGCAAAGCCCACGTCCAGGCCGGCGGAACAAACGTTGGTCAAAATAAGTGTCCTTTAGCAATAGGGGGAAGCTGGGAAAGTTTATTCTAAATGTTTCTGGATTTTGGGTGGGACCGGACAAATCCGCAATCGGTTCAGCAAACAGAAAGGTTCTGCAAGGTATTGGCCTGCGTGCAGGATGTGTGAACAATGGCGCCCTGCGTTTTTTGACCGAGAGCCCCATGCCTGAAACCACCGTCGAACTGATCCAGACCGGCCCTGAAGAAGCCGAGCTGATTCGCAACCTTTACCAGTACTACGCCTATGAATCTTCGGACTGGGAGCAGGAAGATGTCGAAGCGGACGGGCGCTTCTACATCCACGACGAACACCTGGCCCGCTACTGGCAAGACCCGCAATGGAGCGCCAACCTGCTGCTGGTGGACGGCTATATCGCCGGCTTCCTGTTGATCGAAGGCAGCGAACTGCCGGGGATCAACGCGCTGGAACTGGCCGACCTGTTCATCCTCAAGCGCTACCGCCGCAAAGGCATTGGCCGCGCTATCGCCACCCAGGTGCTGTGCAGCGGCGAGGCCGATTGGCTGGTGCGTTTTTTTGATCAGGACGAAGTGTCCCAGGCGTTCTGGCGCACGGTGCTCGACAACCTGCCGCGCCCGGTGCAAACCATCGAACTCGACGATGACCCGCACCTGGTGAGCTACCTGATCACGCGAGCGGCGCTGCATTGAACTGACCGGTGCAGGGCGGCTCCTGAATTCGTCAGATATCCACCCTTCAAGAGCGAACACTTTATCTGTGGCGAGCGGGCTTGCCCCGCGTTGGGCTGCGAAGCAGCCCTAAAACCAGCGGCCGAAGAGTGCCTGACTCACCGCATTCAACCTTTTTAGGGTCGCTTCGCAACCCAACGCGGGACGAGCCCGCTCGCCACAGGGGGGGGAGGCCTATGAGCCAGGCTTTTTATGCCCCCGCATTGAGCGCCTGCTGCACGGCCTGCGGCGGTTGCCCGAATGCCCTGAGAAACGCCTGGCGCAGGCGCTCGCGATCACCAAAACCGGTTTCGCGGGCCACCACTTCCACCGGGTGACGGCTGGTTTCCATCATCGCCCGGGCCGCTTCCACGCGCAGTGACTCGATGGCCTTGGCCGGCGTTTGCCCGGTCTCTTCGCGAAACACCCGGCTGAACTGGCGCGGGCTGAGCCGAGCCACCGCCGCCAGCGCTTCTACCGAGAGGTCATGGGTGAGGTTCTCGCGAGCATAGGCCAGCGCCAGTTGCACGCGGTCCGACTTGGGGTCGAGTTCCAGCAGTGCCGACAATTGCGATTGCTCGCTGCCCCGGCGTTGGGCAATCACCAGCTTGCGCGCGATGCGTCGGGCCAGGTCGCTGCCCAGGTCGCTTTCCACCATGGCCAGCGCCATGTCTACCCCGGCGGTCATGCCGGCGCAGGTCCATAGTTGGCCATCGACCACAAACAGCTTGTCTTCTTCCAGGTGAATAGCCGGGTAGCGCTTGCGAAAGGCTGGCGCGTGAATCCAGTGGGTGGTGGTGCGTTTGCCGTCGAGCAGCCCGGCTTCGGCCAGCACCAGGATGCCCATGCACAAAGAGGCCACGCGCCGTGATTGGGCGCAGGCGGCCTTGACCAGCTCCGGCAGGCTGGCCTCGGGCAAGCAAAAATCTACATAGCCGCTGATGATCAACGTGTCGTAACCCTGCGGCCGAATGGGCGTGGTGTTTACCGAGAACCCTTGCGAGGTCATGACGGCGCCGCCGTTCTGCGACACCAGATGAAACTCATACGCCGGTTCGCCCCGCAGCAGGTTCGCGCACTCGAACACCGAGCCTGTGCTGAGGCTCAGGCATTCAAAATTCGGGTAAACCAGCAGCGCAACGCTGTGCATCGTCATTCTCCAGGGGCGGTTGTGGGGGGATTGTCGGCGTGTCCCAGGTAAACGGCAACTGCGTAGGCGCCGTGTCCGAAATCCTTGCGCATTTGACATTGTTGCGGTTTCGTCCAACGCCTAACATGCCCTCATTGATCTAGACGACTGGTCTAGTCTTAGGGGGTAAGCGATAAAAGGCAACCCTGACGTGCAAGGCAGGCCCCGCTGGACATGGCGCAATTAATCGTTGGCCGCAGCGTTGTTTCGGCAAATGCGTTGCCGTCAAACGGGGTGCCCAGGTGTCAGACCTTTCATAGCCGGTGCGCCTGGCCGTGCTGACCCGACAGCTGTTGGGTCTCGCTTAACACACTGATACTCACCGATTCGAGGCACTGCACAATGAAAGTATTAATGGTACTGACCTCTCACGACACCCTTGGCGACACTGGCCGCAAGACCGGGTTCTGGCTCGAGGAGTTCGCTGCACCTTATTACGCGTTCAAGGACGCCGGTGCCGACGTGGTGCTGGCATCCCCGGCCGGCGGGCAGCCGCCGCTGGACCCAGTGAGCGATGAGCCAGACGCGCAAACCGACGATACCCGCCGTTTTGCAGGCGACCCGGCTGCGCAAAAAGCCCTGGCGACCACGCTGAAACTGGACGCTGTGAAGGTCGATGATTTCGACACCGTGTTCTACCCAGGCGGCCACGGCCCGCTGTGGGACCTGGCCGAATCGGCTACCTCGATCGCGTTGATCGAAGCCTTTGAACGTGCCGGCAAGCCAATCGGTTTTGTGTGCCATGCGCCCGGTGCGCTGCGCCATGTCAAAGCGGTCAACGGTGAGCCGTTGATCAAGGGCCGCCGGGTCACCGGTTTCTCCAACTCCGAAGAAGCCGCTGTGGGCCTGACCGATGTCGTGCCGTTCCTGATTGAAGACGACTTCAAGAAGCTCGGCGGCAAGTACGAGAAGGGCGCTGATTGGAGTTCCTTCGTCATCGAAGACGGTCTTTTGGTCACTGGGCAGAACCCTGCCAGTTCCAGTGATGTTGCCAAGGCCCTGCTTAAACTCACCGCGTAACCTGATTAACCGTTGTATTTGTTGGCGACTCTTGTGAGTCGCCAATGCTTGCGCACGCCTGCAATTTGGAAACCCTTACATGACTGACAGTATTCTCAGCACCCCGGTAACACTGGGGCATCACACCTTGAACAACCGTGTTGTCCTGCCGCCGTTGACCCGTCAACGCAGCGCGCAGCCCGGCGATATCGCCACCGACTTGATGGCCAACTATTACCGTCAGCGCGCCAGCGCCGGGTTTATGATCAGCGAAGGCACGCAGATCGAGCCCCGTGGCCAGGGCTACGCCTGGACGCCAGGCATCTACAGCCCGGCGCAGATCAACGGCTGGCGCACCGTCACCGACGCCGTGCACGCCGAGGGCGGGGTGATCTTCGCCCAGTTGTGGCATGTCGGTCGTGTGTCTCATCACGCCTTGCAACCCGACGGCGCCGCACCGGTGGCGCCGTCTGCGATCCAGCCGACGCAAGTCAAGGCCTTCATCGAAACCGCGCCGGGCGCCGGTGAACTGGTGCAGCCGCCAGTGCCTCGCGCGTTGACCACTGCCGAGGTCAAGGCATTGGTCGCGCAATACGCACAGGCTGCGCGCAATGCCATTGATGCCGGGTTTGACGGCGTGGAAATTCACTCGGCGAATGGCTACCTGGTCAACCAGTTCATCTCGGCGCACGCCAACCAGCGTGATGACGAATACGGCGGCTCGCTGGACAACCGCCTGCGTTTCCTGCGCGAAATCGTCGAAGCCGTGAGCGCTGTGGTCGGGCCTGAACGCCTGGGTGTGCGCTTCTCTCCGCTGTTCAGCGGCACTGATCAGGACCGCGTTTACATTGGCTTGGTGGAAGAAGACCCGCATCACACCTACATCGAAGCGATCAAGGTGCTGGAGCAGTCAGGTATTGCCTACGTGTCCATCGCCGAAGCGGATTGGGACAATGCGCCGGAGTTGCCGGAAACATTCCGCCGTGCCGTGCGCGACACGTTCAGCGGGCGGGTTATCTATGCAGGCCGTTACACCGCTGAGCGCGGCGCACGGTTGCTGGAAGCCGGGCTGGCAGACTTGATCGCGTTCGGGCGGCCGTTTATTGCCAACCCGGACTTGCCGCAACGCCTGTTCAACGGCTGGCCGTTAAACCCGCTGCGGGCTGAGGGCATGTATGGCGGGGGTGAAGCGGGGTATGTCGACTATCCGGTTTATACCGGATAGTTATCCTGCTGAACTTGGTGTTTTGAGTGGGGCTGTTGTGGCCAGCAGCCTTGCTGTGGCAAGCGGGCTTACTGTGGCGAGCGGGCTTGCCCCGCGTTGGGCTGCGCAGCAGCCCCAAAACCTGCAACCGCGCTCTACCGGTAGAAATGCAGCGGCTTTATTGGGGCTGCTGCGCAGCCCAACGCGGGGCAAGCCCGCTCGCCACAACAGGGCTGCTTGCCAAGACAGGCCCACACTCCAAGACAGGCCCGTTCACTGAACAAGCCCCGCCCTCAGACCACCCGCAACACAATCTTGCCGATATGATCCCCGCCTTCCATCCGTGCGTGCGCTTGATCGGCTGCGGTGTAATCAAACACCTGGTCGATCATCGGCAGGCAACGCCCCGCTGACAGCACCGGCCACACGTGTTCGCGCAGTTGGTCGGCGATGGCGGCTTTCTCATCCCTGGTACGTGCGCGCAGCAGCGAGCCGGTCACGATTGCGCGTTTGCCGAGGATGGTCAGCAGGTCGACGTCGTTGGCCTTGGCGCCGCCGAGGAAGCCCAGCATCACCAGGCGCCCGTCCATGCCCAGGGCCTTGAGGTTGTTGTTGAGGTAGGAGCCACCCATGATGTCCAGAATCACATTCACGCCCTTGCCATCAGTTTTCTCGGCGATGACCTCGGCAAAATCCTGCTCGCGGTAGTTGATCGCCTCGGCACCCAGGGCGCGGATGGCCGCGCATTTGTCTTCACTGCCAGCGGTGGCGAACGCCTCGATGCCGAACTCACGGCACAGCATCAACGCGGTGGTGCCGATGCCGCTGGTGCCGCCGTGGATCAGCACACGCTGGCCCTTGTGCGCGCCACCGATGCCGAACAGGTTGGCCCACACGGTGAAGAAGGTTTCCGGAATGGCTGCCGCTTGAATCCACTCCACGCCTTCAGGCACCGGCAGCGCCTGGCCGACGGGCACTGCGCAGTACTGCGCGTAGCCGCCGCCGTTGGTCAGGGCGCAGACCTTGTCGCCCACACGGTATTGGTTCACGCCGTCGCCCAGCGCCACCACTTCACCGGCCACTTCCAGGCCTGGAATCGGGCTCATGCCGGGCTTCATCGGGTATTTGCCAGCGCGTTGCAGGGCGTCGGGGCGGTTGACCCCGGCGGCGTGCACCTTGATGAGCAGTTCGCCGGCCGCCGGGGAGGGCAGTGGCTCCTGGCGCGGTTTCAATACCTCCGGGCCGCCAGGGGTGGTGATTTCGATCAGGGTCATGTCGTTGGGAAGGGTCATGGAGCGTTCCTGTAGCGATGAGCGTATGGGTTGGGACCGTGGCGAGCCGTCGGCAGTTCTGAATATTTTTCGCTGGCGCCCAGCATAGCGAGAACCGCTGATGCAATTACACTGCGATGCGATGCACATCTGCATCAAGAGGGCGACGATGAATTAGATCGTCGCGGCGTTTGCCGGCACCGGGGAATAAGGTCAGCACAGGCTTGCAAGCTCGACGACGCTCACTTTTTACGGACGTCGCTTATGAACGAATCAAACTATCAGCAACTCGGGCTGTTGTTACTAAGGGTCAGTGCTGACACGCCCTGATGCCGGCTGCAATAGAGCCAGCAACCGCAAACCTGTGGCGAGGGAGCTTGCTCCCGCTGGACTGCGTAGCAGTCCCATTTTTCAGGGCCGCTTCGCACCCCAGCGGGAGCAAGCGCCCTCGCCACAGACTCGCAAGAGTCAGTCTATTCAGCGGTTGAGGAACGCCAGCAGGTCTTCATTCAGTTGCTGGGTGTGGGTGGCGGCAAACCCGTGCGGCGCGTCTTTATAGACCTTGAGTTCGGCACCCTTGATCATCTCGGCCGCCACCTTGCCGGTGGTTTCGAACGGCACAATCTGGTCGCCGTCGCCGTGGATGACCAGGGTCGGCACGTCGATCCTGGCCATGTCCGGGCGGAAGTCCGTCTCAGAGAACACGGTGACGCAATCCACGGTGGATTTGAGCGATGCCAGCAATGCAATCTGCAACGTCTGGGTCAGCACACCCTCGGAGACGGTCTGGCCCTTGTTGATGCCGAAGAACGGGGTGTTGAAGTCGGCAATGAATTGCGCGCGGTCCTTCAGCAGCCCGGCTTTGATGCCGTCGAACACCGTGGTCGGCACGCCTTGCGGGTAGTCCGGTTTCTGGCCGAACATGGGCGTGACAGCGCCGAGCAGCACCAAACCGGCCACGCGTTCAGTGCCGTGGCGGGCGATATAGCGCGCCACGTCGCCGCCGCCCATGGAGAAGCCCACCAATGTCACGTCTTTAAGGTCCAGGTGTTCGATCAACTGGGCGATATCGTCGGCAAAGGTGTTGTAGTCGTTGCCGGTCCACGGCTGATCCGAGCGGCCAAAACCACGGCGGTCAAACGCGATGGTGCGAAAGCCACGGCTGCTCAGGTATTCCATCTGGTATTCCCACATGTCGGCATCCAGCGGCCAGCCGTGGCTGAACAACACGGGCTTGCCGCTGCCCCAGTCCTTGAAGTAGATCTGGGTACCGTCTTTGGCAACGAATGTGCTCATGGAAAACTCCTTGGGTTCAGGGGGAAAAAGCCCGGCGTTACTATTGCTGCAAAGCCTGCGCGAGGCTTGTACGGGTGTGCTTGTTTGGGGTTACCAGCTGAACTTCAGCTCGACGCCCAGGTAATTGCTGTCGCCGCCGCCCGCGTCGCGCAGGGTTTGGCCGACCGCGTAATGCACCGCTTCGACGGCGCCCGTGAGATTGGGCGTAAACACGTAGTCGGTACGCAGTTGAGCGTAGGCGCCGGTCCAGCGTTCACCTGTGCCTGCGGTGCCGGCGACGGGCAGGTTCGGCTGGGTGTAAACCGCGTCGCTGGTGGTCTGGCGCCAGAGCAGGCCGATAGCCGTTTGCACGCTGAGCGCGGCGATTGGCTTGACGGTGATCGACGGTTTCACATGAATCAGGTTGCTGTAGCCGGTATAGCCCGCCAGCGAAAAGTAGTAACCATTGGGGAACAGCGGATTGAACGTGCCGACCTGGCCGTCGCCGTTTTTGCGGTCGCCCGAGGCAATGTCCAGTTGCAGGCCCAGGCGCGGTTTCCACGCCAGGCTGTCAAAGGTGTAGCCCGTGCGGCTGCCGCCGGCCCAGGCGCGAATATCCTTACTGCCGACTGAGCCACTTTGCAGCATGGCCTCCAGGTCCCAGTCAAAACCCATCGCCGCGCCACCCAGGCGTGCATCGAACAACTGGCGTGTTTCATCGCCGTCGGCGTCCAGGTAATGCGCGGCGCTGCGCTCATACACGCCGTAATAGGCGGACAGCTCGTTTTTGCCGCCCACCAGCCGCTCCACCCGCAGCATATGAAAGCGCGCGTCGCGGGTGGACGTGTCGTCAAAATGCCGCTCATCCTGATATTGCACGGGCTGGCTGGCGAGCCCGATAAAGCGCCAATCGGGCGTTTCCCAATCGGCCCATAACGCATCAAAGGACTGCCGCACATTCGGGCCGTCCCGCGACGAGATGAAGCGCTGCAAATCGAAGGCAAAATCCTGACGGCCGACGCGGGCCTTGAGGGTTCCGGCACTGAAGGTTTTCACGTACTCGGCAAAGGCCAGGCGCACGTCGACACGGTTCTGGTCGGCCCCGCCGATGGTGGTTTTGTCGTACGCCCGCGCATCTTCGAGCTGGGTGAATACACGCCAGTGTTCGTTCAGGTGCAGGTCGGCGTGTAGCTGAAACCGTTGGATCAGGTAGCGATCACGCTTGACGTCTTTCACGCCGAAACCGCTGGCGTCGTTCATCTCGAAACGCTCACGCAACGTGGCGCCCAGGGACAGATACGTGTAGGGGTTGGTGCCCGACAGCGGGATGTACTTCAGGCTGTCCAGCGGTTGCGTGCGCAGCGCCGGGTTCTGCAGCACCGACCAGTCTTCCTGCCAGCGGTTGGTTTTGATGCCCGGTCGAGTCGGTTGATCGTCTGCGTGGGTGACTCCAGCGAGCAGCGGCCAGAGCACGGCCAGGCCCCAGCCTGTGCATCGTGTGCTGGGCATGCGCTTAGTGGGCCGCGGTGAGCTGGTGAATTTCCGCGACGTACCCGCCGGGGAACTCGACCAGTGCGCTGCGTCGGCCCTTGCTGTCGAAGGCAGGCACCAGCACCGTGGCCCCGGAGCCGGTCGCCTTGCCCAGCGTGGAGGTAAGGTCGGTCACTTGATAACCGGTGGTTTCGTGGCCGAAGGGGTAGGGCAGTTGGCCGTTGGTGACCAACACGGCCATGCGCCCGAATGGCGACTCAAGGTCAACACGGCGGTACGTCTTGCCCTGGCCTACGTCAGCGCCCGGCGCATGTTTGTCATCGGCCAACACCTTGCCGTGTGAAAAGCCGAGGAACGCTTTGATAAACGCGGCAGCACGGTCGGCGCTGAGGTACACGCGGTTTTCCGGCACGGCCTGGAAGGGCGCGTAGTTCGGCGTTTGGGTGTGCCAGTAAAGTTGCATGTTCACCCCGCCTGGCCACTGCACCACTGCGTCGCGCCCGATGGGGTCTGGAAAGTCGCTGACGATCACGGCGGCGCCGTTGTCGCGGGCAGCCTTGAGGGCGACGTCCATGTCGTTGACCAGGTAACCATTGCGCTCCTGGCCAAAGGGATGAGGGATGGGCGTGGTGAAGCCGAACAGCGACACCGTGCCTACCGGCGTTTGCAGCAATTGCGAAGTCGTACTGCTGGGCACCGGCAGCACATTGACGACGACCTGAGGCGTGCTTTTACCGCCGAACGTGGCCAGGAAACTTTGGCTAAAACGCTCCACATCCGCCGGGGCGACGTAGACGTGGCTGGTGTCGTATTGCGCGGCCACCGCCACACTCGGCGTGGCGGCGCAGGCGTTACCCAGCATGGCGCCGGTCAGTAACGTTAATGCCAGCGATACGGTGATCGATCGTTTACACATGCCCGCTCTCCTGCTTGTCAGAAAAGTCACGAGCTTAGGAGCGGCGCCGAACGGTGGATTGTATGAGCGTGCTCGATTGAACGGTTCAGCGTTCAGGCAGGTCCACTGACCTCTACCGTCAGATCAATAGGTGAACCAAATGGCTAAGACTTACAGCTACGCCGCGCGGGATTCCAAGGATTCGCTCAAGCCCTTTTCCTTCGAGCGCCGTGCGCCAGGGGCTGATGACGTACAGATCGACATTCTCTTTTGCGGTGTGTGCCACTCCGACCTGCACACTGCGCGCAATGAGTGGAACAACACGCTTTATCCGTCCGTACCCGGCCATGAAATCGTCGGGCGGGTGACGGCGGTCGGCGCCAATGTGACCAAGTTCAAGGTCGGCGACCTGGCCGGTGTCGGCTGCATGGTCGACAGCTGCCAGGCATGCGCCTCCTGCGCCGAGGGCGAGGAGCAGTACTGCGAGAAAGGCTTTACCGGCACCTACAACGGGCCGATGTTTGGTGGCGAAAACACCTATGGCGGCTACTCGGACAACATCGTGGTCAAGGAGAAGTTCGTGCTGCGCATCTCCCACGGCGATGACAACCTGGCCGCGGTGGCGCCGCTGCTGTGTGCGGGGATTACCACGTATTCGCCGCTGCACCACTGGAAGGTTGGCCCGGGGACCAAAGTCGGCGTGGTTGGCCTGGGCGGGCTCGGCCATATGGCGGTGAAAATTGCCCATGCCATGGGCGCGCACGTGACGCTGTTTACCACGTCGCCGAACAAGCGTGAAGACGGTTTGCGCCTGGGCGCCGATCAGGTGGTGGTATCCAAAAACGCGGATGAAATGGCCAAGGTGACCAATAGCCTGGATTTCATCCTCAACACGGTGGCCGCGCCGCATAACCTCGATGCGTTTATCAGCTTGCTCAAGCGCGACGGCACGATGACGTTGGTGGGGGCGCCTGACAGCCCGCACCCGTCGCCGGCGGTGTTTAACTTGATCTTCAAACGCCGCAGCCTGGCGGGCTCGTTGATTGGCGGGATTCAGGAGACCCAGGAGATGCTGGATTTCTGTGCCAAACACCAGATTGTGTCGGATATTGAGATGATCGATATTCAAGGCATCAACGAAGCCTATGACCGCATGCTTAAGGGCGATGTGAAGTATCGGTTTGTGATTGATATGGAGAGTTTGAAAAAGCAAAATCACGCGGCGTAACAGGGCCCATCCTCTGGCTAGCCTGACCCGGTAAAAAAATGTGGGAGCGGGCTTGCCCGCGATGGTGGTGTGTCAGTCAACAGATGTATGAGCTGATTCACCGCTATCGCAGGCAAGCCAGCTCCCACATTTGCCAGGTGGTGGCGCCTTAGTCCACGCAAATCGACCGGCCAAGCTGGCCTTTTTCTACCGTCGCCGAGCAACCGAAGCGGCTGTTATCCACCTGGCAAGCCCCCGTCACAGGGCCTTTCCCCGTTTGGGTGGTCACACTGGTCCGGCACTCACCTTCACACTGGCTCGAGTCCGTACACGCCTTGCCCGCGTCCTTGTACGGCGTGATGCACTTCCAGCCCTGCAACCTGCCCACCTGCTTCATAGTGCCGCCGCCTGCCAGGCAGGTCGACGCCGCCGAGTCCTGAGCCGGCGCCGCGCCGTGCGGAGCAGTCGAACAGGCCGATACCAACAGCAGTGCAGCCAAACCCATCATCAATTTCATGCAATCAATCCTCGTCAAATAGCCACAGCGGTGCAGTGTATGGGCATTTGGACTACTTTGATTGACGAGCTATCCCTTCCTGGTGATTTACCATGCGCACGTTATGGGCACGCTACATGGCCTTGCTGGAAAACGACCTGAGCACGCAGATTTTCGACAACGTGAAAAACCTGCTGGTGTGCGCGCTGTTGTTTGCGGCGGGCACCAATACGCTGCTCGGGCAACGTGAGCTGTTCGTCGGGGTATTTGCGTCGAACGTGGCGGGCTGGGGGCTTATCGTCCTGTCCACGGTGTTGATGTTTTTGAACATCAGCGACGGTATTCGCAGGCTCGCCAAGCTGCGCTACCACCTGGCACTGCAACTGTTGCTGATCCTGATTTATCTGGTGATTGCCGAGCGAGTGGTGGAGATAGTCTGGGGCTTTCGGGCGCATTGAAGTATCCTCCGCGACCCGCTTATCACTGATTTAAAGACAGATGACAGGACAAGACATGCAGGCGTTGCTGGAGTCGATTCTCGACGAAGTGCGCCCACTGATCGGCCTCGGCAAAGTCGCCGACTACATCCCCGCGCTGGCCGACGTGCCCGCCAACCAACTCGGCATCGCTGTGTACGGCAACGACGGCGCGGCCTATTGCGCCGGGGACGCCGACACCCTGTTCTCGGTGCAAAGCATTTCCAAAGTGTTCAGCCTGGTACAGGCCATCGACCACGGCGGCGAAACCATCTGGGAGCGCCTGGGCCACGAGCCTTCCGGGCAACCGTTCAATTCCATGGTGCAGCTGGAATTCGAGCGCGGCCGGCCGCGCAACCCCTTCATCAACGCCGGCGCGCTGGTGATCTGCGACATCAACCAATCGCGTTTTGCCGTGCCAATCCTGTCCATGCGCGACTTCGTGCGGCGCCTGTCGGGCAACCCGCAGATATTGGTCAACAGCGTCGTCGCCGACTCCGAAGCCCAGCACGGCGCACGCAACGCGGCCATGGCCTACCTGATGAAGTCATTCGGCAACTTCCACAACGAAGTGGACGCGGTGCTGCACAGCTACTTCAACTACTGCGCGCTGCAGATGAGCTGCCTGGACCTGGCCCGAGCCTTCAGCTTTCTCGCCAACGAAGGCGTGAGTGCCCATAGCGGCGAGCAGGTCCTGACCGCGCGCCAGACCAAGCAAGTCAACTCGATCATGGCCACCAGCGGGCTGTATGACGAGGCCGGGAATTTTGCCTACCGCGTGGGCTTGCCGGGCAAGAGCGGGGTCGGCGGCGGGATTGTCGCGGTAGTGCCGGGGCAATTCACAGTGTGCGTGTGGTCGCCGGAGCTGAATGCGGCGGGCAACTCGCTGGCGGGGATGAAGGCGCTGGAGCTGTTGAGTGAGCGGATTGGGTGGTCGGTGTTCTAACGAGCGCTGGTGCTGAACGGCTGGAATGCACTCTACCCGCACCACAATTCCCCTGTGGGAGCGGGCTTGCCCGCGAAGGCGCTGGATCAGCCATGCGTTAGCTGACTGACAGTGCGCCATCGCAAGGCTGCCATTCACCACAGGGATGAGAGATCGCTTCAGGCCTTGCGTTTCAAAAACAAATCCACCATCAAAAACAACGCCCCGGCGGTTATCGCGATATCGGCAATATTGAACACGCCGGTATGCGTCGGGCCGACGGTGAGCATCATGTAATCCACCACATGACCGTCGCGAAACACGCGGTCGATCAGGTTGGCGATACCGCCCAGCGCGATGGCATACAGCGGCAAGACTTTACGCAGCGGCTGGCTCCAGTTGGAGAGCGACCACCACATCGCCCAGGCCACCACCACGGCAACCCCGACGATAAAAATCAGCTGTTTAACCTGAGGCGGCAAAGCGGCGCCCAGGCTGAGGAACGCGCCTGGGTTCAGGCTCAGTTCCAACGCGAGATTGAAGGGGGTGGAGCCGAATTTAAAACTCTGGGCGGACAGTGAAACCAGCGCCAAGAGTTTTACAAGCTGGTCCAGGGCAATAAAGGCGATGCCAGCGAAAAGGGCGAAGGTGCGGCCTCGCAATAGGGGCGACGTGCTCAAGCGGTAACTTCCTGTTCCAGGCTTTCAATAAAGCGCCCGAAGATAGCTCAGGCGCTTTATCTCGTCTATCTCAGACCGTCGGATGAGCCACGTTCAGTGCTTTGTCGACCAACAGTTGCACACCTTCCAGCAGGCGGCAGATTCCCAGCGCGACATTGCGTTGGGAACCGTCGATTTCAAAGGCCATGTGGTGGGCGATATCGCAGATGGACGCCAGGTCCTGGGACGCGTTGACCAGCAGGGTTTCCGTGCCCAGATCGTCGCGCACGGTGAAGAGGCCATCGCTGGGCTCGGGTATGGGTTTGCCGGGGTTGAGGTAGTGATTGATCGCGCGGTAGGCCACTTCGTGCAGGGTGGTGGTGTCGAAGTCTGGATGGCCGGGTGGATTTGGGCTGTCTTTAATCATGGTGGAACTCCAAGGGAAAATGGAGCTGCCACGATTCGCGGTCAAACGAAATAGGGTGGCAGCTATACGCGGGTTGACCGACCGGTCCCGAGGAGCCCGGCATACCCGAAGGTATCCCGCGTACAGCTGCCGCGACACGATACAGCAGACGCAAAAAAAACGCCTGAATCGATGGTGGCAATCATGTACCTCGGGATCGGACGGTCAAATCCGGCCGCTGATTTGGCAGCGACGTCGGAGAGGTTAGTCAGCGAAGTTCCGAGCGACAACCTGAAACGGTCGTGGGAAATCTCCGAGAACCTGAGGCGCAGTGCCATCCCTGTGGGAGCGGGCTTGCCTGCGATAGCAGTGTGTCAGCTGGCACATCCGGCACTGGCAAACCGCCATCGCAGCCCAGCGGAAGCAAGCCGTCAGCTATTGCTTAATGACGTCTTTGTACCTTCACATTTTTTATCGGTTGCCCGACAATGCGACCCTTGTTCCGGAGTAGTTCAGCGGTAGAACACTTGGCTCTTAACCGAGTGGGCGCTGGTTCGAATCCAGCCTCCGGACCCATCACATCACAAGGCAATCTGGACACGTCTCCAGAGCACACGGAGTGACTGGCATGGACGCGGGATATGCGGTCTTCCAACTGTCCAAGGCGCTGATTGCGCACGATCAAACTAGCGGCCCTCTCGCTCGATTCAATGCCCGCCGACGCATCTCACACTGGCGACAGGTGGTTGCGCACATGCTGCGAGGCACTGCTGAGTATGGCTCGCGCACCCCGATTGCCGAGATTCCAGCGTGGGTTACGCTGGAAGTTATTACAGGAGGCTTTACTACCGGCAATCTATTGGCAGGTGGCGAATTAACCGACTACGAGCGTGAGCTGGCTGCATCTATTCCGAGTATTCGCCAAGGGTTCGAGCGTTTGGATATCAATGCCTGGCATCTGACGGATGACGGCCTTGAGGCTCTGCAACAGCGTCTGATCAGTTGTGACTATCGAATTGATGTACCGGAAGAGGCCGCGCTATTGACAGTCGCGTGGCTTTGCAGCCAGCGGCGCACCGACGAGGCTCGGGCACTGATAGACGTGATTGTTCCGTTCTTTGACCGGTTGCGTTTCTTTCCATCGAACTGCGCACATTTGCCGATTTCAGCCACGCAGGTTCATGTCGTTGATGCAGGTGAGGTCAAACGGTTGCTGTCGACCTTGCCACCTCAGGCTCAGATCGTTGCACAGAAACAGACGATTGAAGCCCGTCTGCCCCTTTATGATGCCGCCGTCGCGCATTTTCTCCTGACTTATCAGGCGGGTTGGCCGTGCCGCAGTTACCCGGCTCAGTGGCATGAGCAGGCGGCTGAATTAGAGGCGGATTATAAAAGACTCGAAATCGACACGCGCTCCCCCGATCGTGTGGCACAACTGTTTCATTTGCTTGGGCAATGCGCCCGCGACGCCGGATCGCTCACAGGGCGTCAGGTGGGACGCATACGGCAGATCGTCGATGACTTCGTGCGTAAACATGGCGCGCCAGATTCGGCCTCTCACCTTGCATTTCGCGCGAGCCAGCTTCGCCAGGTTAAAGGGCCAGCGCATCATCTCATTGCCCGTGTTGTGGCAAAGCGTCTCTCTAAGTATCCAGCGCAAAGTGGTATTTCGGATTTTGTTGATTTGGCCGTTCCGCTCACTGCGGAGGAGGCATTGGACTGCGCGCAGGGCGAAGGTGTCGCGATACCGCCGGCCATCCTGCGCCGCGTTCAACGCTGTCGCAGCGGGACGATTAGCGAACTGATCGAGCATGGGCTGATCACGTCGGGTGACACAGTTGCACGGGTGCTGCCCGCGATGACTGCGCAGCTCAGTAGCTCGGGCTTGCGCGACGAAGCGCTGAGGATGGTCTACGCCTCGACCTACCAGGCGTTCCGTCGACGCCGCTCGTTATTATTACTGAATCTTCAACGGCAGGTTGGCCTCAGCGAGTTGCCATGGGTTGCCGCCATTGAGGGTGACCGGCAGTCAGGAACCGGGACAGCGGGTGCCGCCAGGCAAGCCCTTGTTGAGTCATCGGCGTTAACGCTGCATGCCTTTCCCTACGCCATCCTGCCTAACAAGCTTCTCCAGGAGTTTGGAGCACTGGCGGACACTGCGGAACTGGACCTTCCCTTCGTCGAGGAGGTCGCTGCAGATATCTTCATGGGGCAGTTTTCGAGCAAGTTCGCTGACACTGCCCAGCGAGCGGGGCCGGTGTTAGCGGGTTCCCTTTACGCGCGTTACTACGCCATCGATACCGACGAACTCGCCAGTCTTGTCATCCGAGGGCGAAGACGTGCGCGAGTTGCAAGCGATGCCTTCGCTACCTTGTGCGCAAAGCGTGCGGGGACTGAGTTAGGTACTTGGCATCCTGCAACCAATGGCACCATCCTTGAGCAGCAGCAAATCCTGACGACGCAAAACCTTGCGCTGCTGTTTGATGAGCTGGGGTTGAAAGTTATGCTGCGTCCTCGACTGGCGAGCATGGTCCAGGCCTGTTTTGAATGGATCTGTAAACGGCACCAGATGCAGATTGAGCTCTACCATGCGCAGCTGATAATGCTCAAGAATACGGCCTATGCCTGGCGTCAGATGGTGTTTTACCTCGCGATGCTTGACGAGCATGAACGTGAAAAAGCCCTGAAGTCGATCGAAGCTTTTTTCGCCACGCAACCGGTGGCTTTTCGAGAAAAATTTCTCCCGCTGATGAGCGGTTTACGCAAAGCGGCGGCAGGCGAAGTATTGCCCCAGCACGTTCTAACGGCCGATGGAGCGAGAGTCTTTTTGGGGTGGACGACTACGCGGCACTGGTTACTGCCAGCGCAGGGCGTTAATTCAAAACGTGCCGTTGAGCCTTAGGTATTAAAGGGCCTGAAGTCGGTATTTTTGTGTTGCTCTCGAGCACTGAGCAATTGTGCCCGGAACCTGGAGTAACCTCAGGAGCAGACGCGGAGCGTCCAGGGCTGCATTACCACGCAGAGCGTGGGAACTATCACTCAATCATGGCCACCAGCGGGCTGTATGACGAGGCGGGCAATTTCGCCCACCGCGTGGGATTGCCGGGCAAGAGCGGCGTAGGTGGCGGCATTGTTGCGGTGGTACCGGGGCGGTTTACGGTGTGCGTGTGGTCGCCGGAGTTGAATGCAGCGGGGAATTCGCTGGCGGGCATGAAGGCGTTGGAGTTGTTGAGTGAGCGGATTGGGTGGTCGGTGTTTTGATCTGATCAAGCTGGGACTCGGACGCCGTAAACGCTGGCTGAGAGGACAAGGGGAGACATATTGAGGTAAAGTCGCCCCTGCGATCGACGCCTGATGTGATCTATGCTAATTGTCATTGATCCTCCCTTGTCCTAAGCCGGAGACCAGCATGTCACGTAAGAAAATTAAGCCGCAAATCACTGAAGCGCAGATTCTTGCTCAAGAGTCGAGTATTCCTTCTATCGCTGCCAAGGCCTTCAGGGATGCTTATGAAGTTGCGATTTCCAACGGTGGGTCTGTGCTCGTGGTCCGTGCTGGCCAACTGATGAAAGTCTCAAATACAGAGACGCTGGTCATCCGCCCAGTTGAAACATACGGAACTATCAAGGCCGGTACCCGTTTAAAAACCAAAAAGTCTCTTTTGGATCGTCGGTCTGCTCAGGCGCAGATTCAGGCTTGAGTACGACGCCTCGAGTCCGCATGTTCGCCGGCCCGAACGGGAGTGGGAAGAGCACATTCAATTCGAAGGTTCCTGCTCACTTATTGGTTAACTACATCAATCCAGATGCTATTGAATTGAGCATTCGTGAGACGGGTGTATTCGAACTCTCCGCGTTTGGCCTTCACTCATACACGAAACTCGCGATTCCATTCTTGCGAAGCCATTCGTTGCTTTACAAATTTACCGACTCTCTTGTCAAGCTTGATGACTTGGTTGTGGAGGGCGATCGGCTAGTCTTCACTTCGCGTCAAGTCGACTCTTACATAGCTTCCGCGCTTTCAGACTTTATTCGTGTCTCGCTGATCAAGGAACGGGTGAGTTTTACCTTTGAGACAGTCATGTCGGATGGCAGCAAAATTGAACTGCTTCGGCGTGCAAAAGAGGCCGGCTACCGAGTGTACGTTTACTACGTAGCCACAGCGGATGCAGATATCAATGTTGCCCGTGTCGCTTACAGGGCCTCCATCGGTGGCCATGATGTCCCTTCGGATAAAATTCGGTCTCGTTATTCGCGCTCTTTGGAAAACCTATCCGAGGCCATTTTGCTTTCAAATCGGGCCTATATCTTTGATAACTCTCAGGACGGTGAGCCGAGTTTTGCTCAACTTGCCGAAATTACAGAGGGGGAGGACATTGATATCGTTTCAGATACGCAGCCTGCGTGGTTTCAGCAGTACGTGATTGACAAGTTGACGTAGACGGGAGGGAGCAGGGTGCTTGCTGGCGGGAATAAGTGCGTTTGAGTTGCTGCGAGCGTATTGTGCGCCCTCTAGGGTGATGGCGTTAATCCGCTGGAATGCAATCTATCAGCACCACAATTTTCCTGTGGGAGCTTGCCTGCGATAGCCGTGTGTCAGCTGGCACATCCGGCACTGGCGGACCGCTATCGCAGGCAAGCCAGCTCCCACATTTTGATCTTCATTGGTTTTGGGATTTGTGTTTGCCCAAACAAAAAATGCGCCCCTCGGGGCGCATTTTTTTGTTCGGTCAGCTATCGCTTATCAAGCAATCGCATCCCAGGCCCGATCACCGTTCTCGTCTTTAATGCGAGTCGGCAACCCCATCACGTCCAGCGCTTTCAGGAACGGCTCAGCCGGCAGTTCCTCGACGTTGGCCATGTGCTTCACATCCCACTCACCACGGGCCACCAGCAGCGCAGCGGCTACCGGCGGCACGCCGGCGGTGTAGGAGATGCCCTGGCTGTCGGTTTCGGCGAAGGCTTCTTCGTGGCACGCCACGTTGTAGATGAAGACTTCGCGCGGCTTGCCGTCCTTGGTGCCTTTGACCAAATCGCCAATGCAGGTTTTGCCGGTGTAGCCGGGGGCGAGCGAAGACGGGTCTGGCAGCACGGCCTTGACCAGTTTCAACGGCACGACTTCCAGGCCTTCGGCGGTGGTAACCGGTTTTTCGGAGAGCAGGCCGAGCTTGTTCAGCACGGTGAACACGTTGATGTAGTGTTCGCCAAAACTCATCCAGAAACGCACGTTGGGCACGTCGAGGTTTTTCGACAGCGAGTGCACTTCATCGTGGCCGGTCAGGTACAGGTTCTGCGAACCGACCACCGGCAGGTCGTCGGTGCGTTTGACTTCGAACATGGTGTTGCTGGCCCACTGGCTGTTCTGCCAGCTCCACACCTGCCCGGTGAACTCGCGGAAGTTGATTTCCGGGTCGAAGTTGGTGGCGAAGTATTTGCCATGGGAGCCAGCATTGACGTCGAGAATGTCGATCGAATCAATGCGGTCAAAATGCTTTTGTTGGGCCAGCGCGGCGTACGCGTTGACCACACCCGGGTCGAAGCCCACGCCCAGAATGGCGGTGATGTTCTTCTGTTTGCACTCTTCCAGGTGGTTCCACTCGTAGTTGCCGTACCACGGCGGGGTCTCGCAGACCTTGCCCGGCTCTTCGTGGATGGCGGTGTCGAGGTAAGCCACGCCCGTGTCGATGCAGGCACGCAGTACCGACATGTTGAGGAACGAGGAACCGACGTTGATGACGATCTGCGACTCGGTCTCGCGGATCAGGGCCTTGGTCGCTTCCACGTCCAGGGCGTTCAGCGCGAAGGCCTGGATGTCGGCGGGTACCTTGAGGCTACCCTTGGCCTTGACGCTGTCGATGATGGCCTGGCATTTGGAGATGTTGCGCGACGCGATAGCAATACGACCGAGTTCGTCGTTGTGCTGCGCGCACTTGTGGGCCACCACCTTGGCGACACCTCCTGCACCAATGATAAGAACGTTCTTTTTCAATTGCTTTATCTCTCCTTTATCCGCCAGCTTACGAAAGGCTGGACAGGTAGTCGTCGTAACCAAATTCACGAACCACTTCGACTGTACCGTCGAGTTGTTTCACTACGATGGACGGCATTTTCAGGCCGTTGAACCAGTTTTTCTTGACCATGGTGTAGCCCGCGGTGTCGATAAACGACAGCCGATCGCCGATGGCCAACGGACGATCAAATTGGTATTCGCCGAAGATGTCCCCGGCCAGGCAGGATTTGCCGCACACCATCACGGTGTGTTCGCCGTCGCTCGGCGCCAGCTTGGCGTTGAGGCGGTAGATCAGCAGGTCCAGCAGGTGGGCTTCGATGGAGCTGTCGACCACGGCGAGGTTTTTGCCGTTGTAGAGGGTGTCGAGTACGGTCACTTCCAGCGAGGCGCTGTTGGTGATCGCCGCTTCACCCGGTTCCAGGTACACCTGCACGTCGTATTTCTGCGAGAACGCTTTGAGGCGCTGGCAGAACGCGTCGAGGGCATAGCCTTCGCCGGTAAAGTGGATGCCACCGCCGAGGCTGACCCAGTTGACCTTGTGCAGCAGCGCGCCGAAGCGTTCTTCGATGGTGCCGAGCATCTTGTCGAACAGGTTGAAGTCACCGTTCTCGCAATTGTTGTGGAACATGAAGCCGGAGATTTGATCAATCACGCCTTCGATTTTCACCGGGTCCCATTCGCCCAAACGGCTGAACGGGCGCGCCGGGTCGGCCAGCAGGTAGTCGGAGCTGCTCACCTGCGGGTTCACACGCAGGCCACGGGTTTTGCCTTCGGACCGCTCGGCAAAACGTTGCAGTTGGCTGATGGAGTTGAAGATGATCTTGTCGCAGTTCTGCAGCATCTCTTCAATTTCGTCGTCGGCCCAGGCCACGCTGTAGGCGTGGGTTTCGCCTTCGAACTTCTGGCGGCCGAGCTTCAACTCATACAGCGACGACGACGTGGTGCCGTCCATGTATTCCTGCATCAGGTCAAACACCGACCAGGTGGCGAAGCACTTGAGGGCCAGCAGAGCCTTGGCGCCGGACTGTTCGCGCACGTAAGCAATCTTCTGCAAGTTGACCAGAAGCTTCTGTTTATCGATGAGGTAGTACGGCGTTTTGATCATTTTTGAGAGCCTGCGGCGGTGCCTGCCAAAAAAGGACACGCATTGTGCCCGCACTTGGATCGAATCGAAAGGTTAGCCAGCGGAAATTGCTGCGCCGGATTTTCAAGCATAGCGCAGGAGTATGACTGTCTATAGGCACACACCGGCTCAATGTGGGAGCTGGCTTGCCTGCGATAGCGGTCTTTCAGTGCCGGCTGTATTGGCTGATCCACCGCTATCGCAGGCAAGCCAGCTCCCACCCTTGATTGCCACCCGCTGACATCAAACCGTCATCTCCCCACCACCGTCCTGCCACATTCCCTCGCTACTGTCCTCGCCAATGAGATCGATCTCAAGCGAGACACCATGACTGACCTTAAAGACGTTGCACGCCTGGCTGGGGTTTCCCGCGCAACCGCCGCGCGCACCTTTGCTTCCCCCGACCAGGTGCGCCCGACCACCCGCGAGCAAGTGTTTTCCGCCGCCCGTGAGCTGGGCTTTCGGCCCAACTTGCTCGGCCGCCAACTGCGCCTGCAAACCACCCAGCTGATTGGTGTGGTGGTGCCCAACCTGTTGAACCCGGTGTTCGCCGAACAATTCCAGGCCATGGAGCGCGCCGCGCGGTTGCGTGGCTACAGCCTGTTGCTGGCGACCACCGACTACAGCAGCGAGCGCGAATGCATCGTGGTCGAAGAGCTGTTGCGCCAGCGTGTCGATGGGCTGGTGCTGACGGTCACCGATGCCGAAAGCAACAGCGTGCTCAGCAGCCTGAACACCGAACAAACACCCTTCGTGCTGGCGTACCACCAGCCGAGCAACCCCAATTACAGCGCCGTGTCGGTCGACAACCGCGCGGGCATGGCCATGGCCACGCGGTACCTGCTCGACACCGGGCACCGGCGTATCAGCATGGTCGCCGGGCCTGCGTTGCAGTCTGACCGCGCGCGCCTGCGTTACGCAGGCTATTGCGACGCGATGAACGACTACGGTCTCGATAGCCGGCCGGTGATCGAAATGCCGGCGCATACCCAGGCCGAATTCTCCGCCATCGCACCTTATCTGCAAGGTCCGCAGGCGCCCACCGCATTGGTCTGCTCCAACGATTTTCTGGCGATCAGCCTCATTGCTGAACTGCGCCGCAACGCCTGGAACGTGCCCGAGCAACTCTCGGTGATGGGCTTCGACGGCATTGCCCTCGGCACGCAGATGCACCCGACCCTGTGCAGCGTGGTGCAGCCCATCGCGCTGCTCGCTAGCACGGTGATTGATCAACTGCTGGCGCAAATCGCCGGCAACGTCCCGATTTCCCACTGCCTGCCTTGCCATATCCGGCCCGGCGAAAGCACTCAACCCCATGAGGAGACGCCTGATGCGCGCGTTCAGTAAAACCCTGGCAGCCGTGCTGCTGTGCGGCGTGGCCAGCCTGGCCCAGGCCGCCGAGACTGCGATTTGCTACAACTGCCCGCCGGATTGGGCCGACTGGGGCACCCAACTCAAGGCCATCGCCGCCAGCACCGGCGTGCACGTGCCGCTGGACAACAAGAACTCCGGCCAATCCCTGGCCCAATTGGTGGCCGAGAAAGCCGCGCCGGTGGCCGACGTGGTGTATTACGGCGTGACCTTCGGCTTGCAGGCGCAAAAAGCCCAAGTGGTCGATACCTACAAACCCAAAAACTGGGAGCAGATTCCCGACGGCCTCAAAGACCCGGCCGGCCACTGGTTCGCGATTCATTCCGGCACTTTGGGCATCATGGTCAACGTCGATGCGCTGGGCGGCCTGCCAGTGCCGCAAAGCTGGGCCGACCTGCTCAAGCCTGAATACAAAGGCATGGTTGGCTACCTGGACCCGTCCAGCGCCTTCGTCGGCTATGTCTCGGCAGTCGCGATCAACCGCGCGTTGGGCGGCGACCTCGACAACTTCGCCCCGGCCATCGACTACTTTCAGAAGCTGGCAAAAAACGCCCCCATCGTGCCCAAGCAAACCGCCTATGCGCGGGTGCTGTCCGGTGAGTTGCCGATTCTCGTGGACTACGACTTCAACGCCTACCGTGCCCGCTACAAGGACAACGCCAACGTCGCCTTCGTGATTCCCAAAGAAGGCAGCATCAGCGTGCCCTACGTGATGAGCCTGGTGGCCAACGCACCGCACCGCGCGAATGCCGAAAAGCTCCTCGATTTTGTGCTGTCCGACGAGGGCCAGGCACTCTGGGCCAAGGCCTACCTGCGCCCGGTGCGCCCGATGAAGATGCCGGCTGAGGTGGCCGCGCAGTTCCTGCCCGACAGCGACTACGCCCGCGCCGGTGTCGTGGACTACGAAAAAATGGCCGCCGTGCAGGAAGCCTTCGCCGCCCGTTACCTGAGCGAGGTGAAATAAGTGAACAGGCACGCCGCCTGGGCGTTGGCCCCCGCGTTCGCCGTGCTGCTCGCGTTCTGGCTGTTGCCGTTGGCCCATTTGATCGTACTCGGCACCCAAAGCCGTGACGACAACGGCAGCGGTTACTGGCAGGTGCTGAGCAGCGCGCAGTATGTGGGCAGCCTGGGGCAAACGCTGGTGCTGGCTGTGGTGGTGACGCTGGTCGCCTTATTGATCGGTGGCATCAGCGGCGTATTCCTTGCCCGCCAGCAGTTCTTCGGGCGCTCGGCGCTGGTGGCGTTGCTGACATTCCCGCTGGCGTTTCCCGGCGTGGTGGTGGGCTTTCTGGTGATCCTATTGGCCGGGCGCCAGGGCCTGTTCGCCGCCCTGGGCCTGCAACTGGCGGGTGAGCGCTGGATTTTTGCGTATTCATTGGCGGGGCTGTTCGTGGGCTACCTTTACTTCTCGATTCCTCGGGTGATCCTCACCGTGATGGCCGCCTGCGAAAGCCTCGACCGCAGCCTCGAAGAGGCCGCGCATTCACTCGGGGCAGGGCATTGGCGCGTGGTGTGCGACGTGATCGTGCCCGGCCTCGCGCCGGCCTTGGCGTCATGCGGCGCGATCTGTTTTGCCACGTCCATGGGCGCCTTCGGCACCGCTTTTACCCTGGGCACACGGCTCAACGTCACCCCGGTGGCGATCTACAACGTGTTCACCAACTACGCCAACTTTGCCGTCGCCGCTGCGCTCTCGGTGGTGCTCGGTGCGGTGACGTGGGCGGTGTTGCTGCTCACGCGCCGCCTGGTGAAAAACGCGGGGACCGTCCTGTGAAGCGCTCACCGTTGTTCGTGATTCAACTGCTGTTCACCACGCTGGTGTGCGCCTTCATGTTGGTGCCGGTGGTGATGTCGCTGCTCGCCGGGCTGACCCGAAATTTCTTCGTCGGCCTGTCCAGCGGCCTGACGTTCGATTGGCTGATTCAGGTGTGGCAGGCCTATTCGCCCACCGTGTGGCTGTCACTGCAACTGGCGCTGGCCTGCGCGGTGTGCGTCTGCGTGATCGGCGTGCCGGCGGCCTACGCCCTGGTGCGCATGAATAACCGCTTCAGCCGCGCCTTCGAGGAGTTGATGGTGCTGCCGGTGGCCATGCCGGGGTTGGCCAGTGCCTTGGCGCTGCTGTTGACCTACGGCCAGTTCGGCAGCTTTCGCAGCAGCTGGCTGTTCATCCTCGTCGGCCATGTGCTGTTCACCTTGCCGTTTCTGGTACGGCCGGTGATGGCGGTGATGCAACGCCAGCAACTGCCGGTGCTGGAAGAGGCGGCGGCCAGCCTCGGTGCCGGGCCGCTCAAGCGCTTTTTCAGCGTGGTGGTGCCCAATTGCCGCGCGGGGATTCTGGCGGGCGTGCTGATGGTGGTCACCTTGTCCCTGGGTGAATTCAACCTGACCTGGATGCTGCACACGCCGATGACCAAAACCTTGCCCGTGGGCCTGGCCGACAGCTACGCCTCGGCGCGCCTGGAAATCGCCAGCGCCTACACCCTTATCTTTTTGCTGATGATCGTGCCGCTGCTGATCGCGCTGCAGGCCATCAGTGCTCGTTTGTCCCGTGGAGAGCGTCGATGACCGCTATCACTATCCGCCTGCAAGGCTGTCGCAAGGCGTTCGCCGATGGCACCGTTGCCGTGCACGACTTGAACCTGACCGTCGAAGGCGGCGAAACCCTGGCCATTCTCGGCCCGTCGGGCTGCGGCAAAACCACCACGTTGCGCCTGATTGCCGGCCTGGAACGCCCGCATGTCGGCCAGGTGTTTTTCGGTGAACAGGACGTGACGCGCCTGCCCATCGAACGCCGCGACGTGGGCATGGTGTTCCAGAACTACGCGCTGTTTCCCAACCTGGATGTGGCCGGCAATATTGTTTACGGCTTGAAGGTGCGCGGCATCGCTGCGCCCGAGCGCAACAAGCGCTGCGAAGAGTTGCTGGAGTTAGTGGGGTTGCAGAACCACGGCAAGCGCAGCATCCATGAATTGTCCGGCGGTCAGCGTCAGCGTGTGGCGTTGGCTCGCGCCCTGGCGCCAAGGCCCAAAGTGCTGCTGCTGGATGAACCGTTGGCCGCCCTCGACGCGCAGTTGCGTGAGCGCCTGCGCAGTGAACTGGACCAGTTGCTGCGCGGCCTCGGCATCACCTCGGTATTCGTCACCCATGATCAGGGCGAAGCCATGGCCCTGGGGGACCGCATTCTGGTGATGGAGCAGGGCCGCGTTGCGCAGCTGGCCAGCCCACGCGAGATTTACCAGCAACCGGCCAACGCGTTTGTGGCGGGTTTCGTCGGCAACCTCAATGCCTTCGCGGTGCTTGAGCAGTCAGCCACCGGCCTGAAAGTGTGCGGCGGCGAATTGCCGTGGCATGAAGCCAACGTGCCGAACACCCTGTACTGCCGCCCCGAACACTTGCGCGTGATGGAGCGCGAAGGGCACTTGCACGGCCATCTGGTTGCGCAGTTTTTCCAGGGCGCTCAAAGCCGTCTGCTGGTGGACGTCGGCGGCCCACAACCGTTGCTGGTCGACAGCCACGACAACCACCTTTACAGCGTCGGCGCGCCGATCGCCCTGGCCGTTGCGCCGCACATGTTGTTCACCCTGAATGCCTGAGAATTTATGTTGAATCGTCCCTTTGTTGTCGCGCACATCAGCGACCTGCACCTTAAAGCCGGCCAGCGCCTCACCTACGGCGTTGTCGATACCCTGGGCGCGCTGCGTCGTGCCGTCGACCACCTGAACGCCAGCCAGCCCCGGCCCGACATTGTGGTGATCAGCGGCGACCTGGTGGATTTTGGCCGCGCCGATGAATACGCCGTGCTGCACCCCGAACTTGCGCGCCTGCACATGCCTTGCTACCTGGTGCCCGGTAACCACGACACCCGCGGGCCAATGCTCGATGCGTTCCGCGATCACCGCTACTTGCCGGCGTCGGCCGAAGCGCCGCTGGACTGGGTGGTGGACGAGCATCCGCTGCGCCTGATCGGTCTGGATTCGACCATCCCCGGCGGCCATGGCGGGCAGTTGTCGGGCCGCCAATTGCAGTGGCTGGACGAGCAACTGGCGCTGCGCCCAGACACGCCGACCTTGCTGATTCTGCATCACCCGCCGTTTATCAGCGGCATCGGCCACATGGACCGCGAACCCTTCATCAATGCCGCCGGCCTGGAAACAGTCGTCGCCCGTCATCCGCAGGTGGAACGCCTGCTGTGCGGTCACTTGCACCGGCCGATGCAGCGGCGATTCGGCGGCAGCGTGAGTTGTGTGTGCCCCGGCACCTCCCACCAGATCGTGCTCGACCTGCAAGCCACCGCGCCCGCGCATTTCAACCTGGAGCCTGCGGGGTACCTGCTGCACCGGTGGGACGGGCAGGGGCTGGTTAGCCATAACGGCGTGTTTGGGGAGTATGCGGGGCCGTATCCTTTCTATGATGCGCAGGGGTTGATCGACTGACCTTGCCACAGTGCCGGGAGGGTTATGCCACCCGGTTTCTGCCTGCGGCCTTGGCTTCATACAATTGCATGTCTGCGCGCTTGAGCAGCCCCAGCGAATCACGGTCTGAGGGTTCGGCGATGCCGACGCCGATGCTCACGGTGAGTTGGCCCACTTGCGGAAAATTCGCCGCCGCAATGGCCGCGCGGATTTTTTCGGCGACCACCTCCGGGCTGTCCGGCTCTTCGACTTCCGGCAGCAACACCGCAAACTCTTCACCGCCATAGCGCGCTACAAAGTCGGTGGCGCGAGTGGTGCTTTCGATCAGCGCCGCGAGTTGGCACAGCACCTCGTCACCGACCGCGTGGCCGTAGGTGTCGTTGACGCGTTTGAAGTAGTCGGCGTCGATCAGCAGCAGGGCAAAGGTGCGGCCGGTGCGCTGGAACAGCAGGCTATTCTCGGCGAGTTTTTCGTCGAAACGGCGGCGGTTGTAGACGCCGGTCAGCGCGTCGTGGGTGGCCAGTTTCAGCAGGTCGGCATTGGCTTGGGTGAGGTCGGCGGTGCGCTGCACCACGGTAGCTTCCAGGGACGCATTGGCTTCTTGCAGCTCGCGCTCCTTGTTGAGCAGTGACTGGGTCATGCTGCTGATGGACTGGCCCAGTTGGGCGATTTCCAGTACCGCATGCTCCTGGTGGAATACCGCGCCGGGTTTTTGCTCCTGCACCTGTTTGGCCGACCGGGCCAGCCGCTCGATGGGTTTGCTCAGGGTCAGCGACAGGTAATAAGCCACCACGGTGATGAGGATGGCCGCCAGCACGCCGAGTATCAGCAATTTGTTCAGCAGCACCCGCGCCGGTTGCAGTGCGATGTCCAGCGGTTGGCGCACCACGATGTACCAGGACAGGTTGGCGTTGGACGGGCTCGGCACGGCAACAGACGCACTGACGTAACCCTCATCAGTAGTCCAGCCGGAGGGCGAGTTCAGGCTGTCTTTTTGCATTTGTTGGCCGGCGAGCGTCTCGGGGTAGAGCACCTTGCCGTCGAAATCGATAATCAGCGCCTGAAGATCGGGCGCAGTGTTTTTTTGCATCACCGCCGAATCAACGATCTGCGTCACCCAGTTCCAGTGCGCATGGGCGCCGAGCACGCCAATCGTCTTGCCGTTGGCGTCTCGGATCGGCGCGGCGAAGTCGATAAAGCGCAGCGGTTCGCCATTCTCCGAGCCGGGCAGCAGCTTGGCGAGCAGTACGGCTTCGTGGGGATCACCGGTGTATTCGCCCCGCATGCCCGCCTGGAACCACGGGCGCGGTGCAACCGATTGGTTGACCAGCAAACCGTTCACCGCCTGGTGCACACGGCCTTCGGCGTCAGCCACGCCCATCCACGCGTACTCGGCGCGCGATTGGGTGCGCAGCTGCATCAAGGTCATGATGTCGGGGTCGTCCAGATTGCCCCGGCGAAACAACGGCGCCTTGCTCAGCAACGACACTTCCAGCTGACGCTCGCGCAACTGCACAGCCAATAGTGCGGCGCTGGAGCGGGCGGTACTGAGCAGGGCGTTGCCGCTGGCCTGCTTTACCTGTTCCGTCGCGATATGCCCGACGTAAAACCCCACGCTGAGCAGGATGAGTAAGGACAAACCGGCAAACCACAGGGTCAGGTGAGTACGCAGACTGGCTTTGAGCATGGGGCACTGTCTTGGGTGGTGAGTGATCGCATGGTAGGCGTAATGCCAGCAGCGGTGCCAGCGGTGGCGACCACAAACGTACAAGATTCCCCGATCCAGTTGCTCGATCCCAAGGGCATCGTGGCGGTGCTGCCGATTGCCGCGTTCTATGTGCATGCGATCCAAACATGAATGGATCTTGTGATGATCTGGAATAAAATGAGTTTGTCTCACGATTGCGCGCTGTCGACAATGGGTCCCATAAACGTACCTATTGGAGTTGTAAGTCATGGCAGTCGCTCATTCCCTTGGATTCCCGCGCATTGGGCGCGATCGTGAACTTAAAAAAGCGCAGGAAGCGTTTTGGAAGGGCGAACTCGACGAAGCCGGCCTGCGCGCCGTGGGCCGTGAGCTGCGCAAGGCCCATTGGGACCTGCAAAAAAACGCTGGCATCGAGTTGCTGCCCGCCGGTGATTTCGCCTGGTACGACCAGGTGCTGACCCACTCGCTGATGTTCGGCGTGATCCCCGAGCGTTTTCGCCCAGCCGACGGCAACGCCACGCTGCACACCCTGTTCGGCATGGCCCGTGGCGTCAGCAACAGCGGTTGCGGCGGTGCCCATGCTCAGGAAATGACCAAGTGGTTTGACACCAATTACCATTACCTCGTGCCTGAGTTCAGCGCTGACCAGCACTTCCACCTCGGCTGGGACCAGCTGTTTGAGGAAGTGCAGGAAGCCCGCGACCTCGGCCACACCGTCAAGCCCGTGGTGATCGGCCCGCTGACGTACCTGTGGCTGGGCAAGGCCAAGGGCGGTGACTTCGACACACTCGACCTGCTTGACCGCCTGCTGCCGCTGTATGGTCAGATCTTCCAGCGTCTCGCCGAGCTGGGCGTGGAGTGGGTGCAAATCGACGAGCCGATTTTGGTTCTGGACCTGCCGCAGGCGTGGAAAAACGCGTTTGAGCGTGCCTATAACCAGATCCAGCGTGACCCGCTGAAAAAGCTGGTGGCCACCTACTTCGGCGGCCTGGAAGAGAACCTCGGCCTGGCGGCAAACCTGCCGGTGGATGGCCTGCACATCGACCTGGTGCGTGCGCCGGAGCAATACCCGACCATCCTTGACCGTCTTCCGGCTTACAAAGTGTTGTCTCTGGGCATAGTGAATGGCCGTAACGTCTGGCGCTGCGACCTGGAAAACGCCCTGGCGACCTTGCAGCACGCCCATGAGAAATTGGGTGATCGCCTGTGGGTCGCGCCGTCCTGCTCCTTGCTGCACAGCCCGGTGGATGTGAGCCGTGAAGACGCGCTGGATGCCGAGCTGAAAAGCTGGCTGGCGTTTGCCGTGCAAAAGTGCGCTGAGGTGGCGGCTTTGGCTCACGCTGTCGATCAGCCTGAAGCGCCGAAGGTGCTGGCGGCTCTGGCCGAAAGCCGCGCCGTGCACGCTGCCCGCGCTGCCTCGCCGCGTATTCACAAGCCAGCGGTGCAAGCCCGGGTTGCGGCGATTACTGCCAGGGACAGCACGCGGCATTCGCTGTTTGCCCAGCGCATCGAGAAACAACGTGCCGGCCTGAACCTGCCGCTGTTCCCGACCACCACCATCGGCTCGTTCCCGCAAACTGCCTCGATTCGCCTGGCGCGTCAGTCATACAAGGCCGGCAAGTTGAGCGAAGCCGAATACGTCGAAGCCATGCACAGCGAGATCAAGCACGCCGTTGAGGTGCAGGAAAACCTCGGCCTGGACGTGCTGGTGCACGGTGAAGCCGAACGTAACGACATGGTCGAATACTTCGCCGAACAGCTCGACGGCTACGCGTTCACCCGTTTCGGCTGGGTGCAAAGCTACGGTTCGCGCTGCGTGAAACCGGCGGTGATCGTCGGTGACCTCAGCCGCCCGAAGGCCATGACGGTGGAGTGGACCCGCTACGCCCAAGGCCTCACTCACAAGGTGATGAAAGGCATGCTGACCGGCCCGGTGACTATGCTGATGTGGTCGTTCCCGCGCGAAGACGTGAGCCGCGAAGTGCAGGCGCGCCAATTGGCGTTGGCGATTCGTGATGAAGTGCTCGACCTGGAAGCCGCCGGCATCAAGATCGTGCAGATCGACGAGGCGGCCTTCCGCGAAGGCTTGCCGTTGCGCCAGGCGCAGTGGCAGCCCTACCTGAACTGGGCGACCGAAGTGTTCCGCCTGTGCGCCTCGGGTGTGCGTGACGAAACCCAGGTTCACACGCACATGTGCTACAGCGAGTTCAACGACGTGATCGAGTCGATCGCGGCGATGGATGCCGACGTGATCACCATCGAAACGTCACGTTCGGACATGGAGCTGCTCGACGCGTTCGAAGCCTTCGCCTACCCGAACGACATCGGCCCCGGCGTTTACGATATCCATTCGCCACGGGTGCCGGAGGCTTCGGAAATGGCTGACTTGCTGCGCAAAGCCGCCAAGCGAATTCCGGTAGCGCGGTTGTGGGTCAACCCGGATTGCGGCCTGAAAACCCGTGGCTGGGCGGAGACGGAAGCGGCGTTGATTCACATGGTCACCGCCGCCCGGCAACTGCGTGCCGAATTTGCCTGATACAACCCCTGATCTTTGTGGAGAGCGGGCTTTCTGTGGAGAGTGGGCTTGTTGTGGCGAGCGGGCTTGCCCCGCGTTGGGCTGCGAAGCGGCCCCAAAGCCAGCCAACCCATTCTGTCTGATGTTTTGCATGAGCCTGAATGGGGCTGCTTCGCAGCCCAACGCGGGGCAAGCCCGCTCGCCACAACAGTTGTGTTCCACAGAAATAGCTGACCTTACGCTTGATCAAGAGCGGACATTTTGAACAAGGGAAGGCTTGCAAGTTCGGCGTCGGGTAGCGCTTGTGTGGCAGGTTTTTTGTAGATAAACCTGTTAACACTGACAGTAGACTGAGTACTGGATTGGGTATCTAGTGATGGTAAGTCGGCCTCTCACAAAAGCAGATGAGCGTTATCACCCAGCCTGTGCGATGAACGCCCAAGGCGATAGGAGTGTCAATCATGTCTGATTCAACCGAGTCTTCGCGTGAAGTATGCTGCACTGTGAATCTTGAGAATTGCCATGAACACCATGACGGCTGTTCTGAGCACGGTCATGAGGTGCATGTACATGTTCATGTGCATCATCATTGCTGCCGCGCCGCGCCAGTCAAGCCGGATACGTTGCCTATTATCAGGATCGGATATTCAGGTCTCATAGCAATTGGGGTACCCAGCTATCCTAATTTACTGACTCAAATTAAAGCCCCTTCAAACTACGGGCCGAAGGGGACTTATAATAAGATCCAGTCTGTAGAATTTGCAGATGCTACGGCAGATCTAGGTTCTTCATCATTAACAGTGACTCAACTAAGAGATAAATATGATCTACTTTCCATTGGTCTTCATGGTGTTGCAGTAGTAGAAGCAGTCAGGTTGAAAGAGTATGTAGATTTAGGAGGCGCTGTGATATTAGCGTGTGACCATTCTCCGACTCCAAGCGTGATTAATGTTCTACAGCAATTTGGACATACCGGTGACTTTTCGAAATCTATTACTGGTGCTTACAGTGGGGTGTCTTCTACGACGGAAAATTTAAGCAGCTATTTTGGTAGCTCAACTGGAGTGCCGCTTAAGGGGCAATCAGGAATAACGATAACTGCTGCACAACTGCCTTCCGGGAGCAGAGTCTTTGCTACGTATGGTGCCAATGTGCTTTGTTGGAGTGTAGGCGGGATGCAGGATCGAGTATTTGGATTGGCTGACATAGAACTCACAGTAGCAGATGTTGCAGGAACTGGAGTCGAAACCGTACAAGAGAAATTCCTCCATAACTTGATTGCGCGTATTTTCGATCAGGTTTTGAAAGTGTCGAAATAATTGGTTATATCATTATGGCTGGCAGGTCAAATGATAAACGTGGGGACATGCTGAAAATATCCGCGCCATTATCACCAGCCATTGTTGTAGGCATTCCCAACAGGAATGCCCCCATAAAAACCGCGCATTGTCTTTCTGACCGCCGATCTCGTAGCGTGGGCTTCTACTCAAGGAGACTCGCCATGAACCGACCTTCGTTGCGCCTATACGTCGATGCCCAATTCACCAGCCCCTACGCGATGGCGGCGTTTGTCACCCTGCGCGAAAAAGGCCTGGCGTTCGACACGCTGACCGTGGACCTCGACACCGCACAACACCAGACGCCAGCATTTGCCCAACTGTCGTTGACCCGTCGCGTGCCGACATTGGTAGACGGCGACTTTGCGTTGTCGGAATCTTCCGCGATCTGCGAATACCTGGAGCAGGTGTATCCCGATACGCCGGTGTACCCGGCCGACCCGAAACAGCGGGCGAGGGCGCGACAGGTGCAGGCGTGGTTGCGCAGCGATTTGCTGCCGATTCGCCAGGAGCGTTCGACGCTGGTGGTGTTCTACGGCCAGAGCATGCCGCCGCTGTCACCCGTGGCGCAGGTCGCTGCGAACACGCTGATCAATGCGGCGCAGGTGCTGTTGGCGGGCAACCCTGCGTACCTGTTTGGCCAATGGTCGATTGCTGACGTGGACCTGGCCGTGATGCTCAATCGCCTGATTCTCAATGGCGACAGCGTGCCAGCCGAGTTGGTGGACTACGCGCAGCGCCAGTGGCAGCGGCCTGCGGTGCAGGAATGGGTCAATCAGCGGCGCCCGGCACTTTGATGCTTGATGCCTCTCGCGCCACACGCCGGTCCAAGTCTTCCCAATCGGCCATGCCCAGCACGCGCATGGTGTTGAGGCCACGCAGGTAGCCGCGCAATTGCTGGGCGCTGGCGTAGGCCTGGTGCGGGGCGGCCGCCTCATCCAGCAACACGGTTTCATAGTCGACCAGGTAATCGGCGACCCGCTCGCGAAACTCCGGCAATACGGCTTCGCGGATGCGGTCGAAGGTTTTCTGGTGGGGCTTCATGGCGGGGTCCTTATCGGTTTTATGGGCGCACTATCGCTTCAGATAATAGTCACCATCACGTAACGCAAGTTCTGTTTTTACACCAAAAGCGCAGAATCACCTCCATCGAGACGCTGCTCAAGGAACTGCGCGATGAGGACGATTTTCCAGCTTGGCTTAATGATTGTGATGCTCGGCACTGCGGTGCTGGCGAACTCGGCGATTGCCGGTGATCTGCGTACGGGCCATTTGCTGCCCCTCGTCGGTAGCGTAGACTCCCTGGCGCGCGCGCAGTCGGTGGGTGTGCTGTACAGCGAAAACACCCGCGACAACCTCAGCTACCTTGAACGCTACCATGCCATGGCCTTGAACGGCGCCAGGAATGAGCTCGACGGGCGCATCCGCGAGGCGTTTGTCGACAGCTCCGATCCGGAGTTGGCCATTGATTGGTTGATGAATTCGTTGCAGGGCACGTTTTTGTCGGTAACGGTTTACAGCAGCCTGGACGAACTGGTGCAGGCGCACCCGGACGTGGTGGTGATGCTCGATACCCATAACCAGTTGCTGACCCAGCGCAACGACGTGGTCGAGGCCAGGTTTACCGCGCGGTTCTACGACGCGGACCTGCAATACATCGCCAAGGCAGAAGGCTCGATGCACAAGCAGGTGGCCTCGGTTTGGGTGCATGACAAGGCGGCCCCGGAAATTGCCGCGCAAATTGAACAGCAACGAGATGTACAGCTCGATGCCTTGAAGCAGTTCGACGCCTCGCTCAAGGCGTTGGTCCGCGAGGGATGACACGCGGATTGATGTGAACCCCATTGGCTTTTTTCAGGAATGTTTATGCGCTCTTTTTTCGTCCCGGCCGCGGTTGTTGCTTCTTTGTTGCTGACCGGTTGCATCACCGCTCCAAACGCTCCAAGCCTGACCCTGCAAACCGACAAGACGCCTGACGCCTACGTGCAGTGCGTGGTGCCCAAGCTTGAAAAGCACGGCATCACCGCGACCGTCACGCAGAACTCGCGCCACGTTAAGGTGGTGTTGACCAGCAAGATTGCTGCCGATGATGTGCTGGAGGCCTACAAGTCCCAGGACGGCACCAAGGTGTTTTTGTATGAGCGCAAGCCGCTGGCGTCGGCGATCAAGCCATCGCGGCTGGAGATGTCGGCTAAAGCCTGCCAGTAACCCCACGTCCTACATAGATCCAAATGTGGAAGCGGGCTTGCTCGCGAAAGCGGTGGATCAGTCAGTAATGTATTGACTGACACTGCGCCTTCGCGAGCAAGCCCGCTCCCACATTGTGTATTGTGTTTGGCTTTAAGGTTTTGCTTCGTTGCTGAAGCTGTTCACGGTGTTGACCAGCCCTTTGGCCGCCAAGGCCACCAACTCTCCGCCTTTTTCCACCGTCGCCAGCGCCGGGTCTGAGCCCATGCGGCCGTCGGGGAAGCGTGCGCGGAAGTCCAGGGCTTCGCGGATCGGCCCGGTGTTGGCGATTTGTGGCGAGTACTCGGCTGACTTGATCGAGCCTGGGTACGCCCACTGCGTCACGGCGATTTCCGACGGCGTGGCATGGCTGCCATGGCCGACCGGGAATTGGCGGTGGGCCAGGTCGTTGACGCCTTCCAGGTCCCACCAGTTAACCAGCTTGAGCGCAAAGCCGGCCGGGCGACGGGCGAAGCTTGCTTCGGCGTACAGCTCGGAAAACGCCGCTTCAATGGTCGCGACATTGCCGCCGTGGCCGTTCAGAAACAGGATCTTCTCGAAACCATGCCCGGCCAGCGAACGCACCCAGTCGCCAATCGCGGCGATAAAGGTGGAAGGGCGCAGCGAAATGGTGCCGGGAAAGCCCAGGTGATGCTGGGCCATGCCGATGTTGAAGGTCGGGCCGATCAGGATATCGGCGTTTTTCTGCGCCTCATGGGCGATGATTTCCGGGCACATCCAGTCGGTGCCCAGCAAGCCGGTGGGGCCGTGTTGCTCGTTGGAACCGATGGGGATCACCACCGTGCGGCTGCGTTCCAGGAATTGACCGATCTCGATCCAGGTGGACGTGTGTAAAAGCATTAGTTGCTCTCTTTTGTCTGTGGGACAGGCTAACCACCACGCAGTGTACGACTACTTGCCACTTGTTGGGGCTTGCAGTTCAAGTACGTCGACGACTTCAGCCAGCGCTGGTCGGGGTACCACGAGAACATGAACTGCCCATCCTTGAGCTTGTCCACCACTTGACGCGCAACTTGTGGGCGCACGGCGGGGCAACCCTGGCTGCGACCGATACGGCCTTCGCGCTTGCTCCAGGCCGAGTTTACGTAGTCGGCAGCGTGGATCACCAACGCGCGGTCGCGGGCCTGGTCGTTGAAGCCGGGCTCCAGGCCGTCCATGCGCAGCGAGTAGCCGTGGCTGCCCAGGTAACTTTCCTGGGTACGGAACAGGCCCAGGCTGGATTGGTGGCTGCCTTCGAGATTGGAGAACTGTGTGGCGAAGTTCTCGCCGGAGTTGGCCCCGTGGGCCACCAGGTCGCGCAGCACCAGGGTCTGCTTGCGCAAGTCGAAGATCCACAGCCGACGGGCGGTCGAGGGCTGTGAATAGTCAATCACGGCCAGGCGCTCCGAGCGTTCCTCGCCATTATTGACGGCGCACTGCACGGCGCTCAGGGCGCTTTTCAGTACGGTGGGATTGAGTTCTGGAGCCGAGCGCGCCAGGCTGCTATACAAAGTAGGTGGGTTACCATTGGCGGCGAGCGCAGAATTGCTCAACACAGCCAGGCTTAAGGTGATAAAACCCAGGCGGCACATAAAAGTCAGCATCTACAGAGCGTCCCCCGCTGTGGATTGGAGCAGAGCTAATTGTTCAAAAAACACGCATGTTACTTGAGCCTTTGCCTGCTCGTTGCACCACTGGTCGCGACAGCCGATGAGCTGCCGACCGAGCAGCCCGTAGAGGCTGTGCCGCTTGTCGCCATCAGCCCGGTGCAGCAGGCCCTTGGGCAATTGCTCAGCGTTTGCCCAAGCCTGGCCCCACACATCGACGCAGTCGCCCAATCGCGCTTGCAAGCCTTCTATCAGCTACAAGGTGATGTGCCGCTGTGGTCCGCCGACGATCGCCGCCAGGCCTTGCAAGCCCAGTTGCAGTTATTGGCCGACGACGGGCTGGACCCTACCCACTATAGCTTGCCTGCGCCGGATGCCACGGCCAACGTGCTGTGCAGCGATATCGACGTGAGCCGCCAGTACCTGCAAGCCCTGCAGGATTTGCACTTCGGGCGCTTGCAGCAATCGCGCTTTGAACCGCTGTGGCATTCCCAGCCGCCCACCCGCGACCCCAATACCGAGGTGCTGGCCTTTGCCGCCGTCGGTATGCAGGACATGGCCCAAGCCTTTGAACAGGCGCGTCCCAGTGCCGACCTGTATCGCAGTTTGCGCAATGCCTATTCCAGCGTGCGCCTGCAACCGTTGCCGCATTGGGACCCGGTCGCGACTGGCCCGCTGTTGCGCCCCGGCATGGAAGACCCGCGCGTGCCGGAACTGGCGCGACGCCTGGTCAGCGGTGGCTACCTGGACAAGGCGCCGGTTGGTGGCGGCAAGCAATACCGCGACGAGTTGGTCAAGGCGGTCAAGGCGTTCCAGCTCAGCCACTCGTTGCAAGCTGACGGCGTTATTGGCGCGGGCACTGTGGCTGAACTGAATATCAGCCCGACGGTGCGCCGCGAACAACTGCGCATCAACCTTGAACGCTTCCGCTGGCTGGCCCAGGACCTGGAGCCGGAAGGCGTGCTGGTCAACGTCGCCGCCGCGCAACTGAGCGTTTACCAGAGCGGCATTCCGGTGTGGCAGACCCGCCTGCAAGTCGGCCGTGCCGAGCGCCAGACGCCGCTGCTGAAGTCACGCATCACCCGGCTGACGCTCAACCCGACCTGGACCATTCCGCCGACCATCATGCGCGAGGACAAACTCCCGGCCATCCGCCTCAACCCCGAATACCTGCGCCAGCAAAACCTGCAAGTGCTCGACGCCGAAGGCCGCCCGCTGGCCCCCGAGCAAATCGACTGGGCGCACCCCGGTAACATTTTGCTGCGCCAGGAAGCCGGCCCGCGCAACCCGTTGGGCAAGATCGTGATGCGTTTCCCCAACCCCTACTCGGTGTATCTGCACGACACACCCAGCCAGCCGCTGTTTACCAAAGGCCCGCGCGCGTTCAGCTCCGGTTGCGTGAGGGTTGAGCAGCCGCTGTTGCTGCGCGACCTGCTGGTAAGCCCGGCCGAACGCACCCGCACCGACGAATTGCTCGCCACCGGCGTCACCCACGAATTCAGACTGGCCACCCCGGTGCCGGTGCTGCTGGGTTACTGGACGGTGGAAGTCAACCGCGACGGCGGGCTGGTGTACGCCCCGGACATTTACGCCCGGGATTTGGTGCTGATAAAAGCGATGGGAAGCGTGCTGTAAGCAGCGCACTCCCTTCTATGGCAAGTGAGCTTGTTGTGGCGAGCGGGCCTGTCGTGGCGAGCGGGCTTGCCCCGCGCTGGGCTGCGAAGCGGCCCTGACCCAGGCGCTGCGTTTCTTCAGATGGAATGTGTGCTTAGGGTTTGGGGCGGCTTCGCCACCCAACGCGGGGCAAGCCCGCTCGCCACAACAAGCCCGCTTGCGACGGAAAGTCTGGCCACCAGAACAGATCCGCTTACCACAGCAAGTCAGGTTGGCAGGGGGTTGAGCCGTGCCAGGAGAATTTCCAGCGACTGGGCGGGCGTTTTCAGGGAGGTGTCGATTGTCAGTGGCGGCTTGTCCCACACTTCGTACTCATGGGCCAACACGGAGTGCCAACCTGGCGGCTCCAGCCCTGGAATATCCCCGGTGCGCGCTTCTACGCGGCGCTGATGCTCCAGTCGATCAGAGCAAACCACCTGAATATCCAGACATTCAACACCCGCCATGGCAGCGGTAGCCTTCCATGCCTCCCGGCTCTCCCTGACTGGATTCACGCAGTCCGCAATCACCTTCTGCCCCAGGCGCAAATTACTCAGCGCCAATGCATTCGCCACCGCGTAACCACTGGCGCCAACATCCCCCGCCAATACGCCGGCATCCCGCAGCGCCTGCTCGATCACGTCGATGCGCAGGTAAACCGCGCCGGTGCGTTGCGCCAGTTCGCGGGCGATTGTGGTTTTGCCGCTGCCGGGCAGGCCGCTGAATACACTGAGCATCGTCAATCCTTTGAGAGGGGAGCCCGGCCAGTCTAGCGGCACTTATTTCAAATAGCAGGCACTGATCCAGTCTGCCGGGTGAGCCGCCAACTGCTTGGCCACTGGCAGGTAACGCGCGTCCAGCTGCGCCGCCAGCCAAAACAGCGTGGCGCTGCTTTTGGGTTGCCAGGTGCCGCTGTACCCGGCTTCGCCCACACCGGCGCGGTCTTTGTCGAACTGCACATGGGTGTGCACGAACTCCTGATGGCTGCGCTGCCCAGTCGCGTAGGGCACCAGCCAGTCGAGTGCGGCGCGCAGCGAGGCGCCGTTGGCGGTGAGGTTCAGCCATTCGCCGCCGTAGGGCTTGGCCGCCAGCGCCGCCTGCACCAACGGCTCCAGGTCGTAAACCACGTAATGCAAGGCATCGCGGTCTTGAAAGTCAGTCACCGAGCCATCGGGCAGCACGTTGTCAGCGATCTGCTGTTTGAACAGTTGATGGGCCTGCTCAAGCATCGCCTGGTCGCCGAGTGCGGCGGCCGCCACGGTCACCAGCTTGACGCGATGGCTCTGCCAGTTATTGGTTTGCGTGCCTTTTTTCTGCCCGTTGAATTGCTGGATATGGGCGATATAGCCATTGCTCAATGTACGGATCAAACGACGGCTCGCGTCCCGGGTTTCCAGGCGCAGATGATCGGCGGTGAGCGCATACGCATTGATCACCATATCCAGGTTGGTTTCATCAATCGGATTGAAATCCGGCTGATACACATCCGCCCACGCGGCCAGGTAAGTGTCGACTTGCTTGAGATAACGCGGGTCACCGCTCAACCGCCAGGCCAGCGCCGCCTGACGCATCACCGGCCAGTCTTTTTCGGCGGCGATGCTCTGCTCGCGGATGCCGTGGTTCGGCAACGTGCCCTCCGTGTGCAGATGCGCCAACGGCTGGGGTTGGTCGCCCAAGTGGCGTTGGGCGGCGGCGAGCAGGGCTGCGCTGGTCGGGTTTGACGCGACCGGCTGGCACACGTTGGCCGCCAGCGCTGCGTGTGAAAACGCCGCGAACACGGCGGACAATACGAAGGTGGCTGTTTTCATGGGCGGCTCGTGTGAACAGGATCGCGCCACGCTAGCACGCAGCCGAAACCGTCTGGATGAAACTGCCGTATGCTCAAGCGTCTATTCAGTTTCGACAACAGGAGTGTCCATGACCTTGCCGTTCGTGAAGATGCACGCCCATGGCGACGATTTCATCATCATCGACCGCCGTGGCCAGAGCGACCCGATCACCCGCCAAATCGCCCGCCAACTGGGCGACCGCCACACCGGCATCGGCTTCAACCAACTGGCGGTGATACTCGACTGCGAAGACGCCGCCGCCCGCATCAAATTCTGGAACCCCAACGGCACGCCTCTGCAAACCTGCGGCAGCGCCACCCGAGGCGTCGCCGACCGGTTGATGTTCGAGGCTGGCAGCGACGCCATCGTGCTGCGCACCGACCGCGGCCTGCTGACCTGCACGCGCGAATCCGGTCGGCGAGTGTCGGTGGATATGGGCGTGCCGTCGCTGGAGTGGGCGGCCGTACCCCTGGCGCAGGCGATGGACACCCTGTCATTGCCCCTCGACGGCAACCCGGCGGCGTGCAGCATGGGCAACCCGCACCTTACGTTTTTTGTGGACGACGTAGACGCCATCGACGTGGCGGCCGTAGGCCCGGCGCTGGAAACTCACCCGCTGTTCCCGGCCCAGACCAATGTGCATTTCGTGCAGGTTCTCGACCGAGGCCACATTCGCCTGCGCATCTGGGAGCGCGGCGGTGGAGTGCCGCTGGGGTCGGGTTCGTGCTGCTGCGGCGCGGTGGTCAACGGGATTCGGCGCGGTTTGCTCGATGACACGGTTGAGGTGCACTGCGACGGCGGCACGCTGACGGTGCAGTGGGATGGCAGCGGCGGGGTGGTGCTGATTGGCAGCGTGGAGCCGGTGATGCAGGGGACGGCGTATTTGAACTAAGGCCTTTTGATACCCGCTCGTCAAGGGCGAACACTGTAGCTTTGGCTGTAGTTGTCACTGTGGCGAGCGGGCTTGCCCCGCGTTGGGGTGCGAAGCAGCCCTAAAAGCTTGAACGCGGTGAGTCAGGCACTCTTCGGTCGCTGGTGTTAGGGCTGCTTCGCACCCCAACGCGGGGCAAGCCCGCTCGCCACAGAGGGCATGAAGACATTGAACGTAAACTAGAACGTCACGGTGAACGTTGTGCCCTTTGCTGTGCAGGAACTCACCGCCACATCGCCGCCGTGGACTTTGGCCAGTTCGCACACGATATACAGGCCAAGGCCGACGCTGCGCACTTCGCTGCCATGGTCGGTGCCACGGGTCATCGGCTCGAACAACACCGCCATCAGCGGCTCGGGAATCGCCGCGCCGTAGTTGTGCACCGAGACTTCGCAGCCATTGTCGTCAATGCGTGAGGTGATGGTGATCGGCTGTTGCAGGTCGCCATACGCGACGCTGTTGGCCACCAGGTTGCCGATGATCTGCTGCACACGGTCGGCATCCAGGCACGCCACGCCACGCCCTTCGGCGATGTGCTTCAGCGTGGCTTTGGGGAACGCCACGCGCAGTTCATCCACGGCGCGGTGGATCACGTCGTGCAAGTCCAACGGTGCGGTCTTGATGGTAATGCCCTGGCCGACCCGGGCCTGGGTGAAGTCCAGCAAGTCGTCGATCATGCGCTGCGCGCGCTCGGACGACTGGCCGATATGCCCCAGCAACTGGCGCTCCTTGGCCGTGCGCTCGCCACGGCCGAGAAAGTCCGACGCCATGCGAATGGCGGTCAGCGGGTTCTTCAAATCATGGCTGACAATCGCCACCATCTGCTCGGCAAACAGTGCGCGGCGCTGGGCGATGGCATAGGCCTCGCTCAACTCGGCCTGGGCTTGCTGCAGCGCCTGTTCAGTTGCGGTTTTTTCCTGCAACAAGGCTTCGGCCAGTTTGCGAGCGTTGAGCAGCTCGCGCTCGTACTTGTCGCGGTCGGTGGTGCCGAACAGCGCCAGGTCATACACCACGGCGTCGGCGGTCACGCGTTTGATGCCGTTGAGCAGCACCGTCACCTTGTGCCCGTCGCGGTGCAGCATGTCGAGCTTCACTTCGGTGACGCTGCCGCGCATGCGCAACATCGGCGCCAGGTGCGTCTGATGGAAAATCCGCCCGCCCATGGTCAGCAAGTCCTGAAAGCGCAGGCTGCACAGCTCGGCGCTGCAGAAACCCAGCCAGTCGCTGAAACGCGTATTGACTTGCAGGATCGTGCCGTCTTCGGCCGTAACGGCCAGCGCGCAGGCGGCGCTCTCGAACAGGTCAGCCGACATGGGCCACCGCCCACGGTGCCAAAAAGCGCTCCATGGCCTCGGCACAGGCTTGCGGCGCGCTCATGTGCGGGCAATGGCCGACGTTGTCCACCAGGCAATAGGTGCTGTTGGGCAACACGCTGTGCAGGTATTCGCCCACAACCACCGGGGCGATCAGGTCGTCGCTCGATTGCAGGATCAGCACCGGTGTGGTCAGGCCGATCACGTCCTGGCGGTTGTCCGACATAAAGGTGACGTGGGCAAACTGCTTGGCGATGTCTGGTTCGGTGCGGCAAAAGCTCTCGGTGAGTTCTTCGCTCAACGCCGGTTGCCCCGGCGCGCCCATGATGGCCGGGGCCATGGCGCTGGACCAGCCGAGGTAATTGCTGTCGAGGGTGTCGAGCAAGTCGTCGATGTCGCTGCGCTTGAAGCCGCCCACATAGCCTGCGTCATCGATATAGCGCGGTGACGGGCCGATCATCACATGAGCCGCGATGCGCCCGGGGGCCTGGCGGTCGGCGAGGGTGGCGATCATGGAGCTGACCGAGTGGCTCACCAGAATCACCGGGCCAACCGCAAATTCATCGATCAGCTCGTTCAAATCACCGGCGTAGCCTTCCAGGCTGCTGTATTTGGCCTTGTCGAACGCACTGAGGTCCGACAGCCCGGCGCCCACCAGGTCATACATGACCACGCGAAAGCGGTCGACAAACTGCGGCGCCAGGTAATTCCACATGGCCTGGCTGCAGCCGAAACCGTGGGAAAACACCAGGGTCGAGGTGCCGTTGCCCAGTATGGCGACATTGTTGCGGTGTTTCAGGCTCATGGACTTCTCGGTTATGGCGCTTTGCTATGTGTGCGGCAGTTTAGATAGTCAGCGCCGTGGGGTCACGTGTTATACGTCGATAAGGTAAAGTCGGCGCCTTCAGGAAGAAATTTTGGGTAACAAACCATGATGGCGATTTTGCGGCAATCCGTCTTGAGTCTGGTGGCGCTGGTGGCAATAGGCCTGTTGGGCACAGCCCAGGCGGACCCTTCGCCCATCGGCGTCGCCCTCGACCAGCGGGTCATCGACCTCACCAACACCCTCGACGCCGCCATCACCACTCGTCTTAAAAACCAACTCGCCGCGCTGGAACAGCGCAAAGGCGCGCAAGTCGCCGTGTTGCTGGTGCCCACCACCGGCGGCGCGAGCATCGAGGACTATGCCAACACCGTGTTCCGCGCCTGGAAGCTGGGGCGCAAAGACGTCGACGACGGCATCCTGCTGGTGGTGGCCAAGGAAGACCGCAAGGTGCGCATCGAAGTGGGTTATGGCCTGGAAGGCACCGTCACCGACCTGTTGGCCCATCGCATCATTGAAGAACACATCACCCCGGCGTTTCGCCAGGGCGACTACGCAGGTGGCGTGCAACACGCCGTCAACGACCTGACCGTGCTGGTAGACGGCGGCGACCTGCCACCGCAAGCCGCGCCGCAGGTTAACCCGCAGATTATCGCGGTACTGCTCGCGTTAATCGCAGGCGCCATCGGCGGTGTGCTCATCGCCGCCGGCAAACTGCATTGGCGCCGGGCGTTGCTTGCCGTCGTGGCGGTCACCGTGCTGCTGGCGATGTTTGGCGGCGGCGCTGACTGGCTGCTGTTTTTGCTGGTGATGCCGCTGACGATACTGATCGGCGGCGCCACTTTTGGCGCGCTGTGGCTGGTGCCCGCAGTGTTTTACAGCGTGGTGGCGATGCTCGCGTACCTCGTCGCCGTGCTGGTGGCGAGCCATTTTGTCGAGGTCAACCTCGTCCGTTGGCTGGCATGGCCGTTTGGCTGCGCCTTGGTGCTGGCGTTGTACGTAGGGTTGTTCTTCGTAATCCGCGAGTCCTGGAAGAAAAAACCGCGCTTCTTCATCCTGCGCGTGCTGGTGGTGGCGGCGTTGTATGTGGGCGTGGGCATGCTGCTGGGGCACGGTTACCAAGGCTGGGTTATCGCGATACCGGCGGCCTCAATCGTGGCGTTCATTGTGTTTGTCATGAGCATTTCCGATGGAAGCTCGGGTTCGGGCGGCGGGTCGAGTTCCAGCAGTTCCGGCTCACGCTCCAGCAGCAGCTCGTCCGGGGGCGGCGGCTCCAGCGGTGGTGGCGGGGCTTCGGGGAGTTGGTGAGGAGTCTTCAGGGTTATTGTGCCCGCCGTTGCTGCCGGGGGCTTGCTGTGCTGATCGGGTTTGCTGTGGTGAGTGGGCTTGTCGTGGCAAGCCGGCTTGTTGTGGCGAGCGGGCTTGCCCCGCGTTGGGCTGCGAAGCGGCCCTAACCCAGACGCCGCATATCTTCAGACGGAATGTGTGCTCAGGATTTGGGGCGGCTTCGCCACCCAACGCGGGGCAAGCCCGCTCGCCACGACAAGCCCACTCGCCACAAAAAATCTGAGCAGGCCTGAACACCAAAACAACCCCACCCCATTCATGCTAAAACATCGTGCTTCAACCCCTTGAGTACGGAGGCTCAATGTCTGCAATCCTCATCCGTCCCGCCACCGCCGAGGACGCCCTGTGCATCGGCGTGCTGGGCATGCAAGTGTTCCTCGACACCTACGCCACCCAAGGCATTCGCACCTCCATTGCCACCGAAGCGCTGCAAGCCTTCGCCCCAAACACCATTGCCCACTTGCTCGCCCAGCCGAACGTTTCGCTGACAGTCGCCGAGTCGAATGGCCACCTCATCGGCTTCGCCCAGATCAAACTCAACGCGCCTCACCCAATGATCGAAACCCCCAACGTTGCCGAGCTGCAACGCCTGTACATCCAGGAACGTTTCACCGGCCAGAGCATCGGCTACCAACTGCTGCAAGCGGCAGAACAGCGCGCGGCGTTGGGCGGTGCCTCGCTGTTATGGGCGACCGTGTGGGTAGGCAATGACCGCGCGCTGGGGTTTTACCCTCGGCGTGGGTACCAAGTGTTGGGTGAGCCAACCTACACCTTTCAGGGCGAAACCCATGCAAACCGGTTGTTCGGCAAAGCCCTCAACCTCACAACCGCTTAGACAGAAACACCCGGCTGCTGCCCTCGGGTTCGCACGGCACTTCGCCAAACCGCACCCAACCGTGCTTCTCGTAAAACCCCGGCGCCTGAAAACTCAGGGTATACAGCACCGCATTCGCGCAACCCCGACGCCGGGCCTCGTCTTCAAAGGTTTGCAGCAACTGGCTGCCAAGCCCCGAACCACGCAGGGCCTCGGGCAAGTGAAACAGGTCAAGAAACGCCATGCCCAGCGTGGTTTTGCCGGTAATGCCACCGAGGATTTCCTGGGTGACAGGATCCCGGATCAACACCGTCAACAGGCGCCGATCGTTATACCCCGTAACCGCCTCATTAAACGCCGCCAGCCCTTCGCCAAGAACACGCTCGGCCTCCGCGTTGGGCTCGTCGCTGACCTCAACAAGCGGCGCCGCCATCAGAGCACCATCACCATTTCATGCCACGCCATTCCGCCATGATCCGACGGCGACGGCTTCACATACGCATAGCCCATGCGCGCATACAACTCCACATGCTGTTCCTTGCACATCAAATGAATCGTGTGCTTGCCCAAATCGCACATACGCTGCACAAACTCAGTCATCAGCGCCCTGGCGTATCCCTTGCCCTGATGCGCCGGGTCAACCACCACCGACATAATCACCACATTCGGCGCCTCGGGCGAATGCCCCACCAACTCCTTGAACGCCTCGTCCGACATCACCACGTCATAGGCGCAACCACAATTGATAAACCCCACCACCGCGCCATCCGCCTCCAGAATCAGAAACCCCTCCGGATACAGCGCAATGCGCGTGGCAATCTTCTCCAGCGTCGCCGCTTCGTCGCCTTCGTAGGCGGTGGTTTCAATCTCAAAACAACGCGCAGCATCAGCGGGGAGGGCGTTGCGAAAGGTGAGGGCGGGCATGGGTATTTCCTGAGGCGTTGAGCGAAAGCCACATGATAGGCACCCGTCGAGAACACCGCCACAGCGCTTACGGCGATCACACCCTTTCCATGCCGAGCAAAAATCAAAATGTGGGAGCTCTCGAGCCTTGGCGAGGCAGCGATGACGGCAGCCCAGACACCACAAACCTCCCCCCAACCCCCAATTTCGAACCCACCAAAAACCAGAAAACCCGCCGAAGCGGGTTCTCTCACAGCTCACATCACATCAAGCCACAGCAGGCGAATCAAACCCCCGCCGCTCAACCACCGTAAAGATATCCGCCACATCCTGGACCATGATCCGAGCGGTATTGGCGACGGTATTGATGTCGTGCTCGGCATAGTCGGAGACGTTGGAACAGGCCATCAGGTTCAAGTAGGCGAGAGCGGCGTTAAGGCGCTCGCTGGCGCAAGCGTGGAGTTCGCTGAGGGGGGCGTCGGTGTCGATGAGCAGGACGGGGTAGTCGGTGGCGGATTGGGACATGGGGGTGAAGCGGCGGGGCGGGTGTTCGGTAGTCATAAGGTTCGATTCTATTTTGGGTAAAAAGAACTGCCACCTTGCTGCTGCGAAACAGCCTGGGTGGCAACTGTGCGCGGGTTCGCAGACCAGGAAGAATCACCCCCGGCAGACCCGAAGGTCTCCCACGCACAGCCGCCATAAACAAGACGCAGGCGGGCTCCGCCTGAGGGTCTGATGACTGTGCAGGTTGATTCTATTTTGGTAGGGCTGCGAAACCCGGTCGCCGGCCAATGCCAACGACGGGCCGAACTATAAGGGGTGGTTGGCCGGGGTGCAACCGAGAGGATGTATCAAACCCATCCACGAACTTCTCCAATCCATTCTTCATGGGGGGATGGCTAGATTCACAAACCTGCTCATTCATTTGCGATTGACTCGGTCAGTCATTTGCATCGGGATTTACCCGCAAGGTTGCGTGCATGACTGGTAGAAAGTGGCTGGATTGCTTTCTAGCGCAACAGGGTTGCAAGTCGCCGAGAGCTGTCGAATGTGAATGGCAGAAAACGGCCAGAAGCGGCCCTTGGATAGCCTGAGCAGCCTAAGGAGCTGCTCTTGGTCGTTTTTGCCTATGATCGCTACAAAGCGTGCCGGGAAGATTCTTTGCAATTGGTGGTCTGAACGAATGTATATGCCTGGTCAGGCCACCGTCGCTGCTTCGTCTTCTCACTGGACAGGGTGCCCAGCTACCTATAGCGTGAACCGAAGTGGCCTAACGCCACATTGGTCGCCGCAACTTCATAAGGATTTGAAACGTGCTCATAGAATCGCTACGCCTGATCAACTTCAAAAAGTTCAAGGATCAGACATTTGACTTCAACGAAGATGTGAATATTTTCGTGGGTGATAACAACGCAGGCAAAAGCACGATTCTGGAGGCTTTGGAGATCGTTCTCAATTTTCAGTATCGCGGTCGGCCATTCAATAGCGAGTTCTCCCCGGATCTTTTCAATGCCGAGACAGTCGCCGCGTTTCGTGACTCGCCAAAATCGCCTGCAGACTTACCGATCCTCGTGATCGAGGCGTATATGAAGAACGTGCCCGACTATCGCGGTGCGAACAACAGCCTGAAGAAAGATGCTCAGGGGGTTCAGATCAAAGTTAGCTTTGATCCAGATTTTACTGATGCTTATAACGATTACCTCGCCTCCGGTGCCGCGGTAACCAGCATCCCAGTGGAGTTCTACCAAGTCGAATGGATGGATTTTGCTTGGAATGTTATCAAGCCTATGACCAAGCAATTCAGAGCGCTCTACATCGACCCTACTCGTATTCATCCCACCTTCGGCAAAAATCAGTACATCTCGAATGTTCTGAGTACCGCACTCAGAAAGGACGAAGAGTACCGTCTGAGCTTGCACTACCGTGAAACCCTTCAATCCTTCAATAACACTGATGAGGTCACTACCGTTAACAAGGATTTGGATTCCGATAACAGGATCACCGAGAAGAAGCTGACCATCGCCGCCAACACCATGCCCGCTGGCGCTATCCAGAACGGTCTGCAACTTGAAGTAAATGCCGTGCCGTTCCACATGATCGGCAAGGGTGAGCAGAGCAAGGTGCAAATCAAGCTGGCACTGCACAACAAGTCAAAAGATATCGACTTGGTAATGATGGAGGAGCCGGAAAATCACTTGTCGCATGTCGAGCTGAGCAAGTTGGTGCAAGACATAGAGGACCAGCGAGACGGCAAGCAGCTATTCCTAACCACCCACAGTTCTTATGTGCTGAACAAACTTAGCATTGATAAAATTTGTTTGCTGCATGACACATACAAGCGACTGCACCTCCTGGACAAGGGGGTGGTGAAGACGCTGAAGCGACTGCCAGGCTACGACACGCTGCGTGTCGCGCTGTCCAAGAAGGTAGTGTTAGTAGAAGGCCCCTCAGATGAGTTGATTCTCAAAAAAATTTACAAAGACACCCATAAGGAGCGTCTGCCAGAGCAAGACGGGATCGATATCATTGTTGTGCGCGGCGTGGGGTTCAAGACGTTCATTGCGATCGGCAAAGAAATCGGTACAGCGATTAATGTCTTGCGAGATAACGATGGCGATTACGAAAATAACGTAGTTGAAGCACGAAAAGATTACGCAGATTTCCCAAATATAACGCTGGTATCTTCAACGAAAAACAATGAGTTTTCGCTGGAGCCAGCGATGATTCTGGCTAATGCGGATTCGGAAAAAGAGTTGCAGGCATTTGCAGAAATTGTCCTATCAACCAAAACCATCAAGTTGTTCACTGCCAAACCTACCTTTGCTGAAAAGCTCGAATTTATCGTGGAGTGGTTCAGAAGCGGAGGCGGCGACGGCAAAGGCAAGAAGAAGGTCGACACCGCGATTCGAATTTTCGAAACTAATGAGCCGTTCAAATATCCAGCCTTTCTTGCTGAGGTGCTGAATTTTGCCTAATAAACTCTGCATGGCGGGTGCTGGCTCAGGCAAGACTCACAAGGTCATTACCGAATCAATCGCCGAAATCAATCGCGGAGGAAAGGTTCTGGTGGTGACCTACACTACCAGTAATCAACAGGAACTTAGACGTCGATTTCTAGACGTCTTTGGTACTCACAGTGATCGGTTCGTAGTCAAAGGACTGTTCTCATTTTACCTCGAAGACATGGTGAGACCTTATCAGCAGGCCCTGTTCCCGCAGCGGATCCAAGGCATCTGTTTCAACCAGCGCAATCCTCATATGAAGCCAGACTCAACGTTTATGCTCCCGGGGTGCGCGGAGCAGCTGGACGATAAGAGTTTTAACCCAAAACACTTCTTGACTTCATGCAAGACCAAAGCTCACACCGGCTTTCTCGCTAAACTGGCGAGCAGGATCATGAAGGCGACGAAAAACTCTGCTGCAGTACGACTAGGCGAGATTTACACCCAGGTGTTCTTTGATGAGGTTCAAGATTTAGTAGGGTGGGACTACGAAGTGCTCAGGGGGCTGAGCAAGGTGATGCCGACACCCATCACATGCGTGGGAGATTTCCGGCAGACGGTTTACGATACGACGTTTGGCCAAAAAGCGCCTAAGACGGCCGCTGAGAAGATCGCAGCCTTCAAGTCCATGGGCTTTGAGGATGAGTCACTGACGTTTAACCGGCGATGTATTCAACCGATCTGTGACGTCGCCGATGCTGTACATAATGGTGCCTATGCAGCGACGGAGTCGGCGGTGAAGAAGGTTCCAACTGAATTTATCCATCACCTCGGCACATTTATCGTTAGGGAGTCGGATGTCGCGGAATACATCAAGGTGTTCGACCCTATGGTGCTGCGCTGGAGCGTAACTTCAGGCGCGAAGCTTCTTCCCACCGATGCACGCTGCTACAACTTTGGCGGGAGCAAGGGGCTTGGTTTTGATCGGGTGTTGGTACTACCCACAGAAAACCAGTTGCATTTCGTCTTGGACGGCCACAAGCCATTTCCCGCGAAGGACGAAACAGCTCAGAACAAGATGTACGTCGCCATCACGCGCGCGCGATACAGTCTGGGATTCATCGTGCCAGACAAGAAAGCCGCTGGCTTACGGTTCCCGATCTGGGAAAAAGCTCCTGCTTAATGGAAACTAAAGACTCCAGGCAGTGTTAAATCAGGGTCAAAGCACCATTGTTTTAAATGTGGCCTGGCCCCGATTTTTCTTTCACGTCACGCGAAGAATTCAAGCGTCCATGGCTGTAGTAATTCATGAAGTCCCGCATAGTCGGTGAAAGCTCCTCTTGTGAAGCAATCAGCCAGAACTTTCTTTCCCCCAGAACTGGCTGCAACCGCTTGATGAGCTCTTGCGCCGTATTGTGATGGCCAGCACGCAACCAGTGCCTGAACATGTACTCGTTTTCCTGCCTCGGTAGCTGTGCAGACTGGAGCAGTTTAAGTGAGTAGCGGTAGTTCAGTGGCCACAGGCGTTTTAGAAAATCGAGCCTCTCGGAGATCGGAAGACCCACTAACCATTGCTTCACATCGCGATCCACCTGAGCAAGCCCAGATCGCGATGCCACTTGCTCCGGAGTGAAACGAGAGTCGTCCATGGTGTGTAGCGCCGTAGAGTGCAGGGTGAGACCGTATTCTGTCTCAAGCACGGGAGACATGGGCACCTTTTTTAACGTCAATGTCCGGCCTTGATCGACAGTACAAATATCCATATCCCAGCCGTAAAGCCAAGATAGGTGTGGTTCCTCTCATTCTCAACGTTTTGAAACCGGCCCCGCGGCCAGCGCAGTTTTTAAGTTCGTCGTGGAGTATCTTGAGCGGTTCTATAACAACCAAACACTGATAGTCTGCGGGCATAGTTTGGGGGGGCCAACGCTCTCCTGCTCGCCGAACTGCTTCGGCGTCGAACTGACGGCTACAAAGTGGTTCTGTACACCTACGGCGCTCCACGCGCAGGCGACGCCCGCTTCGTGCAACAAGCCGAAGCGCTGACTCACTACCGAATGGTTAACCATAACGATCCAGTGCCCAGTGTGCCGGCTACCTGGATGAACACCAAACCCACGATGTATGCAACCGGAGTAGCATTAGCCTTCATCAATGTGCCGTTGGGGGTCGGTGCCTTTGCCACGGGTATCACTAATCTAAGCGGTGAACCGTATGAGCATCACGGAACACTACGACATTTCATGCCCGTAATTTTCGATGCTAAGCAAAAGTCCTCCGTTCTGTGGGAGCCGGGCTGCGACACGGTTGCTCAACCCGCCGCCTGCAGTGAGCTGGTTAACCAATCCAAAGGCTTACCCAAACGCTCATCCTTTCTAAAGCGAATTCTCGACGGCGGCGATCATTCAATGACGGGCCGTTACATGCCGCATTGTTGGATGACGTTACGGCGCTGGCAGGAGGCTCAAGCGCTAAGTCGCGGGTTAATTACACCCCGGGAATACACGGTCATTGATGATGCGTTAGCTTCAATCGCCAACCAGTTACGGCAAAAAACTTCAAATGTATGGACGCCCGGACGCTTACGTTCGTGCTCATGAAGAGTCCACGCAGGCACTGTCTCGCGAGGTGGACAAGGTAGAGATGACGCGCGCGCGCCTGGAAACTTTGCGCTTCCAAAAAATCAGTTTGGCTGACGTCTATGGCGACTATGCGCGCAGCCCGGAAGTGTTGGCCGAGGGCTTGGAGCGTTGGACGCGCCATGCAGAAAACACGGTTCAACACCAACTGGCCATGGCGCCGCCGATGGGCAGCAGGCAAGAGCAATCCGGGGCTTCGCAGGAGTATGTGGTCGGCGCGCCCCAAGTGCTCGATCTTGACCTGTATGGGCAAACATAATTGAGGAAGTCAGCGGTGATGAACGACGGTGCGGGTGCAGTCGTTCGTGGATTTTTTGTTTAAGCATCATCAGCTGTAGGCGGGGGAGTTGGATGGTTCTTTCAGGCGCGCAATCTACACGCCGCAAGCAGAGCTAGTCCCAGTCCATTTTGATATTTTCTTGCTGCCGAAACGCATCCAGCACGCCGTGATACTGCGACCGGTTGAAGGTGAGGCCGGGTATCGCGTCGAACCATTCGACCGAGGGGTTTGGCGCAGTGACCAAGTCCCTCAGCAAGCCAAATCGAGTCCACTGCACTTCATGTTCACTGGCGCATTGTTCGGCAACAACAACGGTACAGGTCAGGTCCAGGTCATCTGAACAGACAAGCAAAGGAACCAAAGTCGTCCAGCCCGGTGCAGTTGAGTAAATCCGATCCCAGATCAACAACGTATCTTCATCGCTGTGCAAACCAGAGTGGGCTGCGACGAGGTGAAGCTCAGCGTCCGGGTTCTGCAGAGGTAGCCAAACCTCAAGAGGCACTCCGTCAATGGCGAAGGTTGGATAGACGCCGCTGCTGTACTTGGCTTTATGGCTCGCGATTGATAGCAGGTTGATCATTCCATTTCTCGGTTCGCTGAAATTCATACAGGCTACATCTTGCGGTTCTACATTTCTGCCTTTGATCGGTGGGTGACTCCGGCGAGGGCCTGTAATCGGCCAGCAACGGTCGTTGACCGCAGTGATTCAAGGGCCGCGATTGCTTCATCCAGTCTGCATCGCTAGAAGTTCTCAAGACTGACGTGGATTCCAGCGCGTCCAGCCAACTCAGTTATCGCTTCCAGCCGATCGGCGTCAACAATTACACCGTCGTAACTTTCACCTCCGGAGTCCAGGTGAAGATAACGTTTACCGAACCTTGCCAGCCACTGATCAAAGTTGTGGAGCACCTCTGGCATTGATAAAGCGCCTTCCCGAGCATAACCGTAGGGTTCTTTTAACCCGCTGGCGCTGACCAAGTAGGGCGCTTGATACTCAAATACGTCGTAGCCCTTGCAATCCACACTAAGCAGAACGAGGTGTTCAAGTTTTTGTCCCCTTGAGTCATTCAGGAATCCTTCCGTGAGGGCACTGGGTGCGTCGTCGCCCATTGCGTATCTACGCATGACACGTCTGACAAGCCTGGCGCCTTCTTTTTCAGGAATGGACGCTACCAGCGCCTGAGCGAAAGCCTGCAGTGCTTTTTTTTGACCCGGATCGCTTCGCTCGTCGCGCAGTTCCTTCATGATTGCTGAAGCGCTAAGGTTGGTCTCTTCGGGTGGAGGCATAGTAAAACGTCCACCAAACAACCGATCTAAAATGCCCATACCAGTCCCTGTATCAATTTGAGGAAAACCATCCAGTTGCGGTATTGCGTCCATTACCGCAATTACGTCAGAAGTCCCAACCTATCAGGACTTCAGCTCAGTTGAACAGGCCGAAATAGGTGATGGCCGCAGTGCTCTCCGGCAAGCGCGTCTTCTGGAGTGCAGGCAAGCTCAACAAAGTCTGAATCCATATAGAACCCGAGTTCTTCCGCCAGTCGCCACGCCGGATTGCGGTCTTCCCACGAACGCCGGTCGTCGCTTCGGCATAGCCACGCTGGCTGATAACGCCCTTTTTTCAGCGCAAAAGGGCAAGCGCTAAAAGTGGCTGCACAAACATCACCCATCCTTCACCAGGCCCGGTCGGCTTATTGCCCGGCCTGGCTGACAGGGGTAACGCTGCGGGTGTGATAATCGCCCGACGGGTCCTGGATGCAGTAATTCGGGGACACCGGTTTTTCCTCGCCGGCTTTCAACTCAACCACCTCATTGCGGCACGTTGTCTGGAATGTTTGCGACTGGAATGCCTGCCGGACCTCATAGTCGGCGCCTGCGCGTGGCACGAAACTCACAGGCGCTGAAGAGCAACTGGACCGGGACGTGACGAACGCCACAAACACGATCAGCGGTTGCCCGGCCGGGACCACACGTTCATCGAAGTATCTGCGCGTCTTATCGATTTTCGCGCTGACCGGGGAGGCCGGCATGCCGATGACATTGTTCTGGTAGTCGGAAGGCCACATGCCGAAGATATCCGTGCTCTGACCGCTGGGCACGATACGCGAAGGATTCCATCCTTGAGGCCGCTCGCGGGCGGCCAGCGCTTTTCTGTAAGTGTCGTTGAAATACTGCTCGCAACTTTGGCCGGACACGAAACCTGCGTAGGCCCCTTGCCCGCTGATCAGGCGGATGCGCGCCGTACTGGCGGGGTCGTACTTGGCTATTTCGGTCGGGTTCTGGACATCGGTTTTCTTGAAGGTGCAGCTCGCGACAGCCAACGGCACGATGAGCAACAGCCCCAGGCGCGCGATGACAGTGCCCAAGCCGGTATGAATTGATGAGCGCTCGCTGGCGTCCTGCTTCATTATTTTCTCCCTGATTAGTGGCGCAAACTGGGTGATGACGGGATTTGGGCAGGCGGTTGCCTTCAAAGTTCGCGGGTTCGCATTGGATTGGGGCAAAGAAAGCATGGCGGCGGCCTTTTCTCTCTCCCGATGTGTCGCGCGTGCAGTCTGCCCTGTTATTCTGCTTCACCAATCCGGCGTGTAGATAAGATGCTATACGGCGTTAAGTGACAGGAATGTCGGCTAATTGATCGTTAGGGAAAACTGAGTATGCGTCGCTTAATAGCCAACGGGTTTGTGTTTGTCAGCATTGCCATACTCTGTTCCGGCTGCGCATCTTATTCGTCCCAGCCGACAATCAACGAACCCGCAGAACCCGAAACAAAAGAAATCATCTCCAGCTTCAGTTACGCAATAAACTCCCCATGGAAAGACAGCCGCTTCGGCAAGGACGCATACGCGGCGACACTCAACGTAATTCCCGATGCACAGGATACGGGCTCCAGCCTTGCAGCCCCGACCCTGCCGGCATTAGAAATAAAGATCTCGGAGTTCTCATCTGGCGGCGCTTGCGGGCAAGAATACTTAACGGGCCTGAGCCTGGGCTTGATCCCCAGTTGGTGTACGCGAACAAACCTTTTCAAGTTTGATTTTATATTGAATAAGGATCAGCGCTTTTGCAGGCAGAAAACCTACTCGATAAACTCCACGTCATTTTCACATCTCACGATGATTCCGTTTGCACTATTCAATACGGACAATCAGCCATTGACGCTCTATCAGGCGGCGCTTAAAGATTTTCTTCGGATAGGTCAATGTGCGACGCGTTGAGAGGTAGGTTAACAGGCTTTGTTTTGCGGCTACGTCTCGATCAATCGATAACGCTGCACCGAGGATATCTTTCAAGTAGCGCAGCCAGCACTTGCTGCGGATCCTCTTTAGCACCGTACATAAAGTCAAAGTACGGCGCCTCCAGCCCCTGAAACGGGTATAGCAACACCCAGCCATTGGCGGAACCGGCGAAGCACAGCGTGACGTATCGGTACTCCCATTCAGATCCACTCTGCTCGATGCTGCGAAGCACGTCTACGAGCGGGTGGTTTTCGCAGAAACGGAAGCTCTCACAAAGGTGTGTTGGCCGGACGGTTACTCCTCTTTTGTCACATCAGCCTTATATCACCGCCGCCGCAACCATCCTCGACCGCCACACAAACCCCAACACCATCAGTAATCCCAGAGCCGCCATCGCCGCTCCCGCCAGGGATATCGCCGGATAACCCAACCCCGCATTGATCACCTCGCCACCCACCGCCGCGCCAATCGCATTACCAAAGTTAAACGCACCAATGTTCACCGCCGAGGCCAGGTTAGGCGCGTCCTTGGCCGCTTCCATAACCCGCATCTGCAGCGGCGGCACCAATGCGAAGCTGGCGATGCCCCAGATCAGGATGGCAACGGCGGCCGGCAGCGGCCAGCGCATCAGTACGGTGAACGCCAGCAGGACCACAATCAGCGCGCTCAGCGAGACGATCAGGGTGCGGTCTATCGAGCGGTCGGCGGCTTTGCCGCCCCACATGTTGCCCAGTGTCAGGCCTACGCCGAACAGCACCAGCATGGCGGTGATGTAGGCGGTGGAGGCGTGGGTCTCGCTGCTGAGGATGGGGGCGATGTAGGTGAAGACGGTGAACATCGCGCCCGAGCCGACGACGGTGAGGGCCAGCGCGCCCAGCACCGGGCCACGGCCCAGTACTCGAATTTCGGCCATGACGCCGACGCTTGGCGGCGTCTTGAGGTCGGGCAGGGCGAACCACAACGCGGCCATGGCCACCACGCCGAGGCCGGTAATGCCCCAGAAGGCGGTGCGCCAGCCGAACAGTTCGCCAAACCAGGCGGCCAGTGGTACTCCGCCAATGGTAGCGAGGGTGAGGCCCATAAACATGGCCGCAACAGCGCCGGCACGTTTTTCCGGGGCGACCACGCTGGCAGCGACGATGGAGCCAACGCCAAAAAATGCGCCGTGGTTGAGTGAGGTCACCACCCTGGCAATCATGAGGCTGTAGTAGTCGGTCGCCAGCGCTGACATCAGGTTGCCCAGGGTGAAAATCGCCATGAGGCCTATCAGCAGATAGCGCCGGGGAATTTTGCCGGTGGTCAGGGTCATCAGCGGCGCGCCAAGCAGTACGCCCAGGGCGTAGGCACTTACCAGCAAGCCGGCAGCGGGAATCGAAACGCCGAGGTCCGCAGCGATGCCCGGCAACATGCCCATGGGGGCGAACTCGGTAACGCCGATGCCAAAGGCACCCATGGCGAGTGCAACAAGGGGTGGATTGATACGCATGAAAGGCTCCTTATCTATGCCGCCAATGCTACGATCAAGCGTTTTAAGGCGGTAGATGGCATTTTTGGCAATCACCTTTGCGTATGAGGCACAAGTGGACTTCAACGGTAGATCGGGTGAAATGTTCGTGTTCGCCACGGTGGCGCAGGAAGGTAGCCTGTCGGCCGCCGCACGTGCTTTGGGGCTCACGCCCTCGGCGGTCAGTCGAATCATCGCGCGTGCCGAACAGCGCCTTGGCACCCGGCTGCTGTTGCGCACCACGCGGGCGATCACCTTTACCGCCGAGGGCGAAGCGTTTCTGCGCGGCGCTCGGCGCATCCTGGCCGACATGGATGAAGTCGAAGAAGCCATCGCCGATCAGGGCGTCCCCAGGGGCCGATTGCGGGTCAGCGCCGCCCTTGGCCATGGGCGTATGTCCATCGTTCCGTTGGTTGCGGCATTCAGCGAGCGCTACCCGAACATCGTCGTCGACCTCACCCTGGGCGATGAAGTGGTCGATATTCTCAGCGGTCAGGCCGACGTGGCTGTACGTTTTGGCTACCTGCCCGACAGCCCGCTGACCGCGCGCAAGATCGGCGACACCGGCCAGGTGGTGGTGGCATCGCCCGAATACCTGCGGCGCCACGGCCCCCCCCAAACACCGGAAGACCTGCTACGGCACAACTGCCTTCGCTTCAACTTCCGGCGCGCCGAACCCAACTGGCCGTTTGTGCGCGACGGCAAAGCGTTTTCCCTCAAGGTCAGCGGCAACATCGAGTGCAGCAGTGGGGAAGCGCTGGCCCAACTGGCGCGAGTGGGCGCCGGCATTGCGCGTATCGGCGAGTTCACCGTCAGCGAGGACCTGCGGCGGGGCGACCTGATACCGCTGTTGCAAGCCTGGAACCCCGGCGACCGGGAACCGATTCATGCGGTGTTCGTGGGTGGCCCGGCAATGCCGGCGCGGGTGCGGTTGTTTGTGGATTTTTTGTTGGAGCATCATCGGCTGTAGGCGTGAGAGTTGGCGGGTTTTTTCAGGCGCGCAATCGACACGCCGCAAGAGGTAGCCAGACCTCAAGAGGCACTCCGTCAATGGCGAAGGTTGGATAGACGCCGCTACTGTACCTGGCTGTATGGCTCGCGATTGATAGCAGGTTGATCACTCCAGTGAGGCGCTGTAATCGGCCATGAGGCGCCAGTGCTCCTAACCAATAAACCTGAGGCGATTCACCTTTATTTCAAACTTGGGCATGCCTGACGTTCTCACTTATTGCTTGACTCATTCTGACTCATGAGGGTAGTTAATACCGCCCTTTACGGACATTAATAAGGAAATTATGAAGCCTCTTTACCTGTGTTCAGCGCTGCTGCTTGCAGGCTGCGCCCCAGCACCGAAATACCTGGTGCCTGCGGGGGCACCTCACGCGATTATCCGCAGCGAATTGGTGTCGATGGAGAATTATCGAAACGGCGTATCTCTGGTCGAGGCGCCTGTCACCGCCTGCAAATACGGCAGAACCGTGGCGACTGAATCGGGGGAGGGGAGGCAACTGGTTTCCGTTTATAAGAATGTATCAACGCCGGAAGGTTTTTTTCCGATTGAAGCCGGCAAGCCGCTGCACTTGGTGATGCGCGGTGTGGCCAATGCCAATCGCTCGTGCAACGTAGCATTTGTCAGCGAGTTTGCGCCCGGTGCGCGTTACGTGATCAAAGGGGGGATTGTGGACATCCCGGGCTCGCTGAGTCGTTGTTACATTGACATATTCAATGTCGATTCGGGCGTGCGCGTCCCCATGGCCGATGAGCCGAAAATGGAGCGCAATTGTGCGTTAGACCGGCTACCGACGTTCTAGTGGAAAAGCGTACAAAAAACACAGCCGAATGATGAGGCCAGAATGCTATCCAACTGGATTTTTTGCCGTTGGCGCGGTTGAACGGCCAACGCTTGGAACGACCCGCTATACCTGAACGTCTACCCGTCTCTAGTCATCAATAAGGTACAGCGCAATGGACACGATCATTACCGTAGATCTACTGGCTACCGCCGACCTTGGATCAATCAACGAGATATGGCTCGGTGGCACTCATACCGAGCTGTGCCTATGGCGTGGCGAACATGTCTTCACCCACGAAATGATGAGCGAGGGCACCCACGATCAGAATGTTCGACGCCTGTGCGTGCAGTTGGTCAACCCTGACGATCAGGCCGCAGTGGCCAGCGTGGAGCAGATTGTGCGCGAACGGCTGAAAGAGCTGGGGAAGGAGGGCGAGTTTTATCCGGCTGAGGAGGCGGACACTCATCGATAGTCATCCTGCAGCGCTGATAAAAATGCCAAGGCGTATGCGTGCGGCCGAGTCATTCAGTCGCGCTTATTCACTGATCATTGCGCCGTGGAGAGATCAACAGCTTTTTCCAGGACTGCCTGCAACATCTTCTCCGATGATTGTCCGTTGCTGAAGCCTGTCTCTAAATACTCCGCGGTCGATTTATTGATGAGAGCGAGCGATCCCGATTGGCCTGTCTGTTCTTGATAAAGACTGTCGATACTATTCCTGAAGCCATCAGGGTAGGCCGCCCTCTCAACAGCAGGCAGGTTATCGAAATAGTCCATGATGCCTTTGAATACTTCACGGTTGTCGCCTCCATTCGTTATGTTGGCGTACAAGGTTGAGAAGTATGCTTCGTCCTGCTTGCTTAGCTCTCCATAAGCGGCATAGCGCTCGGCATCGGTATAGGTTCCCGTGTCGTCATAAACAATCGCGCTTAGGCCGTTTCGCGCCATGCCCTCAAACGGGTTAGGAAGATTTTCAGGTGGGATTTGAGAGAGGCCAATGGAGTAATCCAGTGACTTCTGGCCTAACGCCAAGCGATCAGGGTCATCCGTTTTGGGGAGCATCTCTTCCTTGTTGAAATTCCCGCCAGCAATGAGCTGCCCGAAGTTATAAATATCCTTTTGCCCTTTCGCGTACATTCCTTTCAAATCGCTTTGCGACATAGATACTTGCCGCTCGCTAGAGCTGCTTAGACTATAAAGTGCCCGTGCAGAGCTGGATATTGAAACGGTTTGCGCTGTACCCGAGGAGAGGTTATCCGAAGAAGAATCAGCGGAAGTCTGTGAGCGAACGACCCCTTGCGCAGAGACCTTTGCGGGAGTACTCGGCTGATAAGTTTTAATCGAGATATCCATTATGATATTCCAAAGGTTTGATAATTAAGCATAGCTATTTCCCGCCAGGATGCCCGGGAATCTCCAGACAAGCCCTCAAATGCGCTGAAATTCGCCTGGCTACCTGCCACCCTGCCCATGAGCCAGCTCCCAAAGGGTTTGACTCGATGTATTCAAGACCAACACAAGCGCCGCCCACTATTGGCAAGGCCAGGGCTGGAAACTCCGAACGGATATCGACCGTTATTCATTCACCCGCGAGGGCAATGAAAACGCATGAAGGGACATCGCAATGCTCGCTATAAAACGCGCCACACCACAGGACGCCACGGCTGCTTTTGAGATCCGCCGCGAGGCCATTCTTGGCCAATGCATCGGCGCCTACACCGCAGAACAAATGGCACTCTGGACCCGTGGCGCCGCAGAGGACGGCTACAGTGTGCTGATGGAAAAGCCATTTTACCTGGGCTGGTTGAACGACAAGCCGGTCGCCACCGGGATGCTCGACCTCGACAACAATGAAATAGGCGCATTGTTTGTGCTGCCTGAATTTACCGGGCGCGGGTTTGGCAAGGTGATGCTCGAGCATCTGGAAGATGTGGCGCGGGCGTTGGCGATTGAGGAGGTGGTGTTGGATGCGACCTTGAATGCGGAGAGTTTTTACAGAAGGCGCGGTTATGTGGGGACTGAGCAGGCGGTCTACCTTGCCCCGTCGGGGTTGACGCTGGCCTGCATGCCAATGAAAAAGCGTTTATCCGCCTGATCCACCGCTACCGCAGGCAGCTCTCACAGGCGATTGGCTGTGTTCGAAAAATTACTACTGTCTGGGCCATTGCGGTAGGCGCATTCTCTGCAGCGATAAAGATTAAATGTGGGAGCTGGCTTGCCTGCGAAGGCGGCGGCACTGCCGACAGAGATGTGCCTGAGCCACCGCTATCGCAGGCAAGCCAGCTCCCACAGATGATCAGAGTCAGTCCTGGAAAGCTGCGCGCAGGCGATTGATCACCTCGTTAACCGAAGGCCCTTGAACCACCGGCGGCACCGGGTTCTCGCCAAATTCTCGCCACACAAACAGTGTCAATTCAGCCCCGTCCGTGAGTGTCTGCGCCTCAGTCTGTACACCAAAGCCTTGCAGCACTCGATAACGCGCGTCCCGCCAAAACGCTTCCTCCACCCAGCCGTACACCGGGATGAAATGAAAGTGCAGCGGGAAGCCCGGCATGTGCCCGTAGCGGCTGATGTACAGCCATTTTGGGTTGAGCTGCGTCTCCATCACCCGCTGCACGTTAGCGAGCAGCCCGCCCAGCTCGGCGAGTGCCGCTTCGGGCATGTCGGCCAACGAATGGGCCGGTGCCTTGGCGCCCAGCATCAGGTAGCCGGGCAATGCCGACGCCAGATGGTGGTTCAATTGCCAATGCTCGGTGTCGAGAAGGATGAAGTCGGGATCAATCTGCATATAGGCGTCCATGGGGGCAGAGCCGGCAGGATATCAAGGGCTGGCGGCTGTATCCCATAAAAGCGAGTGATCTGTGTCTATCGGCGTCTGCAACGGGCCGCTAGGGTCGACCTCCCTGTTTGATCACCGAGAAAACCATGGATCTTTGCGCTGTCCCGTTTGGTACCACTGACTGGTCCACCGTCGAGCCCGTTCTGCATCCCGGCGAAACCGGCGTCGCGTATTGGCGAACCTGCCACTTCGGCACTACCCGTGTGCGGATGGTGGAATATACGCCGGGGTATCTGGCCGATCACTGGTGTTGGAGGGGGCACATTCTGCTCTGCCTCGAAGGCGAATTGCACACAGAGCTGGAAGATGGCCGCCGGTTTACGCTGACGGCCGGGATGAGTTACCAAGTGGGCAATGACATGGAAGGGCATCGCTCATCAACGGGCATTGGCGCGAAGCTGTTTATCGTGGATTGAAATTCTCGCCTGAGGGATGCTCACAAGGGCGCTAAGAATGCGCGGGTTGTGGCGAGCGGGCTTGCCCCGCGTTGGGCTGCGAAGCGGCCCTAAAACCAGGCGACTCGGTTTGTCTGATGCTATGCGGTGAGGGTGAGAAGGGGCTGCTGCGCAGCCCAACGCGGGGCAAGCCCGCTCGCCACAACAGGCCCGCTGACCACAACAGGCCCGCTGATCACAACAGGTCCGCTCGCCCTACAACAGGCCCGCTCGCCACAGAAAGGGCGATCAATGCATCTTGCTATGGTCCATGCCATCCAAGCCACGGGCCGGGGCTTTGATTTCAATCGATTGCTTCTCGCCCTTGGCATCTTCCACGGTCAGGGTCAGTGGCACCTGGTCGCCTTCCTTGATCTGGCGGGTCAGGCCCATCAGCATCACGTGGTAGCCGTTCGGGTCGAGGGTGACGGCTTTGCCGGCAGGCAGGGCCACCGAATCCACCGGGCCCATGCGCATCACGTCGTCTTTCATGCTCATTTCATGAATCTGTACGTCCTTGGCCACAGGCGACGCCACGCTCAGCAGTTTGCTGTCGCTGTCGGCGGTGACGGTCATGAACGCGCCGCTGGACGGCTGGCCCGGCACCGAGGCACGCACCCAGGCGTCGGTCACTTGCACCTGGGCGCTGGCGTGGGCGGCGAGGCCCAGCAGGGTCAGGCCGAAGGTGAGGCGCTTGAGGTGTTGAACGGCAGTCATTAGCAGACCTCCATGACGGTGAGCAGGTCTTCTGCGCACTCTTTAGCGGTAAGGGAAGCCTGTAGACCCAGGCGCAGGTTGCCACGGGTGTCGAAGACGAAGCTGGTGGCCGTGTGGGACAGGGTGTAGGTGTCACCGGCGGGGATCTTTTCATAAAAGATCCCGAACTCCCTGGCGGCCACGGCGATTTCTTCCGGGGTGCCGTAGAGCGCTTCGAAGCTGGGGTCGAAGGCCTTCACGTAGTTGTCGAGTATTTGCGGGGTGTCGCGCTCGGGGTCGAGGGTGATGAACACCACTTGCATGATCTTGCCGTCGCGGCCCATCAGCTTCTTGGCCTGGGCGGCGCGTGCCAGGGTGGTCGGGCACACCGCAGGGCATTGGGTGAAGCCGAAGAACACCACGGGCATCAGGCCACGGTACGAGCTCAGGGTGACGGTTTCGCCGGCAGTGTTCTTGAGCTTGAAGGTGCGCCCCATGATCTTGTCACTGAGGTCCTTGCCGTACTTGAAGTTAAGCTTGGGGCTGTAGTCACAGCCGCCCAGCAGGCTGCCCAGGCCCAACAGGCCCATACCGGTCAGCACTTTGCGGCGGGTGAATAACGTATTCATCAACTGTGCATCCTGTGAAACGCCTGCAGGGTTTTGGCTCAACCCACCAGGCTTTGAAAGGAGTAGCGAGGAAGGCGCCCAGTCTACCAACCCTGGCCGGCCTGCGTAATCTGCGACGTTCTGCCACAGGGGCGCGCCGCGCTTCATCCCCGCGGGCCTTCGGTGGTAGAGTCGCCGCCATGAAATTGAGCCATCCCGACCGTGCACTGATCGCCTGGGCGCTGTACTTCTGCGTGCTGATGAACGTGTTCGTCTGCGGTTTGGGGCATGGCGAGATGATGGGGTTGCAGCTCAATGGCATCGGTGGCCAGTTCTGTTCGGTGGAAGGCGGCCAGTTGCCACTTTCCGACAAAGGGTTGGCTAACCCGTCGTCCAGCAACATCTCGAACTACTTTGCCTGCCCGGTGTGCAACGCCGTCACCCTTGCCATCGTTTTCCTGATCGGCCTGGCGTGGCTGCTGGGCGTTGGGCAAGCGCCGCGCCCCGCCCATGAGCGGCGCAACAAGGCGCCGCCGCGATATTCCTGGCCCTCGGCCAACCCCCGCGCATCCCCCGCAATCTGACGTGTGCCCTGGGCTTCCTGTGCGCAGGAGGCGTCCTATCGTCATGACTGTGAGTGCGATTCATGAATCATGTAGTGCCTGCAGGCGCCCGTCGCCTGGTCAGCAAGGCATCGCGCCGTCTGCGCGCGGAGCCATTACTGGCGGAGTACCCAAGTAATTCCCGCAGTTTCGTGCACCTGGATGCACGGCTATTGCCCCATTGGCACAGCTTGTTTGACATCTGCCCGGCGCTGCTCAAGCTCGACCCGCCGGAAGGCCTGAACCTGTTTCGCAGTTTCATGACCTGGGCTTACAGCAACCAGCCGCCGTTGGATTGGACGTACCACTTGAACGTCTGCCGTTGGTTACTGGCGTCGCAATACCGCGCGCAGATTAACGATGAACCCATCGAAGTGTTCATGGCGGCGGCTGCGGCGCGCTGGATTAACACTGATGCCAGCGAGGCGCAGGGTGTGGTCGTGGCCTGGAGAGGTGTCACGGTCGTCGACTGGAAATGCACACGTTCAACTGAACCCAGTGCGCTGCCAACGTCGCCGTGGGATTTCGCCTGGTGCCCGCTGAATGGGCGAGGCGAATTCAGCGGGTGGTTGCCGGTGCCGTGAAGGGCAATGGCAGGCGCCCTTCAACCGTAAGCGCACCTAGTCTTTTTGCGGGGGCGCTTTTTTCTGCTTTTTGGGGCGGGGTTGTTTGGTCGAAGAGCCCGAAGAGGTCGCCTTATCATCCCTGGGTGGCGTGGCAGTTTTCTTGTCACTGTCCGCCGGGCTGCTGGGGTAGTTGCCTGGCGGCAGTGCCGAGCCTGCGCCGGTCAGTGACTGTGCGGAAGGGTTCGGGTTATCGCCAAACGCGGCAAGTGCTGGGCCGCTCAACAGCGCCGACAACCCGATAATCAACAACATCCTTTGGGAGCATTTGGTCTTCATGACGCATTCCCCTGTGCATGGACAGCTCATCCAGCAGGACCGAGGCCCGGCATAGCGCCAGGCCTCGGTGATGCCACCTTCAAGCCGCCATTGGCTTGGTGGACTGCAACTTCTTGTGGGCCGCCTTCATGGCTTCCATCTCAGCGCCCAATTCTTCCAGCAGTTTCTTGCCCAAGAGCTTTTTGGCCTTGGGAAACATCTCGGTTTCCTCTTCTTCGATGTGGTGCTCCAGCAGCTCCTTGACCACTTTGACGCGACCGGAAAACTCGGTAGTCGACGGCTCGGTCTGCTTCAAGTCGGGCAGCACCAGGGCGTCCACCGTGCGGTGCTCTTCCTTGGCTTCGTGGTACATGATGTCTTCCTCTTTGCCGCCGGCCTTGCGAAAGGCCGGGTAGAGAATTTCCTCTTCAAGCTTGGTGTGCATGCTGATTTCTGCTTCCAGTTTGGCCAGCAGTTCAGTGCGCTTCTTGACGCCGCGTTCGGTGGACTCACTCAGTTGAGTCAGCAGGGCTTTGACGCGTACATGGTCGGCTTCGAGAAGGTCAATGGCGTTCATGGGTGCAACCTCACGGGTAACAATCGGGCACGTCGAAATGCGCGCCTCCTGGGTGTATCTGTGCATCAGGTGTACCAAGTCAGATGCATTTATTTTTTATTTGATAATCAGGGTCTTAGCAGATTCAGTGGTGAGGCGATGTCGTGCAGGTTGCAATGTGAGGCCCCGTCAGGCGTGCATTAAGCCACGCGGGAGTCCAGCAATTTTTTAATGAACCCTCAGCCCAAATGAGTGACCTAACCCATACGACCTCAGGAGGTGAAGCATGCAAATAGAATATGTCTGGATCGGTTTGGCGGTAATTCTGCTGCTCTTGGAACTGTGGGCGATCAATGTCGTGTTACGCAGCACCAGTGGCTGGGAGACCAAGGGGCTATGGCTGATTATTCTGATTTTTGTGCCGCTGTTCGGGCTGATTGCCTGGGCCATGTTCGGGCCGAAACGTGAAATGCCCGATAGCCGTAGAAGCTAAGCATTGAGACAAAAAAAACAGGCGCCCTTGGGCGCCTGTTCAGGTTCTGCGGTATCGCTTTAGCCCGCAACAGCCTTGGCGATGGCCTCATTGAACGCCGGCAAATCATCCGGTGTGCGCGAGGTGATCAGGGTCCAGCCATTGGCCTTGCATTCCTTGACCTCGGCATCGACCCAGTCTGCCGCACCGGCGTTTACCAGGTCCGTGCGCACGCTTTTATACGAGGTCAGCGTCTTGCCCTTGATCACGCCTGCGTCAATCAATGCCCACGGCCCGTGGCAGATGGCAGCCACGGTTTTGCCCGCTTTGACAAACTCATTGATCAGCTTCAGCACCGCCGCATCCAGGCGCAGCGTGTCGGCATTCACCGTGCCGCCGGGGATGACCAGGGCGTCAAAATCGGCGGCGGAAACGTCGGCCAGTTTAGCGTCGGACTCCACGGTTTTATCCTTCTCGGTATCGCCGACGAAGGTCTGAGTGGTGCCGCCTTTACTCGAAGCGTGGGTCACGGTCGCGCCGTAGCCACGCAGGGCCTCCAGCGGCTTGACCAGTTCGTCGCGCTCAATACCGGTATTGGACGTGATGATAAGGATGTTCTTGCCGTTGAGTTGCGAACTCATTGTCGAGTGTCTCCTGTGTCTGTAAGGAATTAATGGTTGTATTTGGCTTGCAGGTCCTTGGCCATTTTCAGATGGGCTTCAAGGGTCGGCAGCGTTTTGGTGGCGAAGGCCTTCAACTCGGCATTGTCCGAGGAGGCGGCTTCTTTCTTGAACAGTTCAACGGTTTTTTCGTGGGCGACAACTTGGTTATTGGCGTAGGCCTTGTCGAACGATTCGTCACGCATTTCGAGGATGGCTTTCTTGGCCTTGTCCGTCAGTGCGGCGTCGTCCGGCACTTCGATGTCGAGTTTTTTCGCCAACTCTGCCAGTTCCTGATTAGCCTTGGTGTGGTCGGTGACCATGTGCTGGGCAAACGTTTTTACGTCAGCCGAGCTGCTTTTTTCCAGCGCCAGTTTGCCGGCTTCAACTTCGGTGATGCCGCCCTGGGCTGCGTCATCAACGAAGGCGTTGGACGTGGCGGCCATGGCCGTAGAAATAGACCCTGCAACCAGTACGAATGTCAGGCCCATCTGTTTCATCAGAAGCGTTGTCATGGTGTCTCTCCTTGAACGTGGCGTGATGCCGTTACCTGACTGTTGAGGGCGTGCAGATGCAAAAGGTTTAAATTAATTCGCGCTTATTTCTCCGGCGGGCACCGTGGGCAATTTCCTTGAACTATCGAAATCCGGCGGGCTCTGCTGCATAAGCGCCCGCGCTTTTTTGCGGGTTTTCCACTGCCTGGAGATAGACATGACCGATCATAAAACCGACGATAAAACCCCGGAACCGATCAGCTCGGAAGCCGCCCAAAAGGGCACTGAAAAAGCCTCCAAGGGCCAGACGCTTGAACGTCCAAACCCCAAGACCGAAACCATCGACAAGGTGCTGACGCCCACTTCTATCAAAGAGACTGAGCGTGTGACCGACGCCATCAACGAGCAAGCTGCCAAGGCTGAGCGCAAGTTGGGCCACTGAGCATGGCCAAGTCGATTACTGCGCCTGACTTGGGTATTGATCTCAAGCCCGATGACGACGGCAGCCTGTTCAAGTGGTTTCTCGCAAGCTTTTTAATGGGTAAGCGCATTCAGGCGCCGATCGCCGCCCAGGCTTACCGGGTGATTGTTGAGGAGGAGGGCCGCGACACGGCGCGCAAGCTGCAGCATTGCACCTCCCGCGAACTGGTCGCGATGCTCGGGCGTGCGCATTACGTGCGTTACGACGAGACCACGGCGCAACGCTTGCTCGACCTCAGCGCCAAACTGAATGCCGAGTACGCGGGCAAAATCACCCACATGCGCGACGCCAGCAAAGACCGTCAAGCCTTTGAAAAACGCCTCGGCGAATTCGAAGGGGTTGGCCCAAAGACCATTGAGATTTTCATGCGTGACGCGGCTGCGGTGCTGTTTTGACCGTAGCGCTTTACGTGGGGTGTGCGGGCTGGAGCCTGCCGCGTGAACACGGGGCGGCGTTCACCCAGCCCGGCACTCACCTGCAACGTTACGCGTCGCGTTTGAATGCGGTTGAAATCAATAGCTCGTTTTACCGACCGCATCAGCCCAAGACCTATGCGCGATGGGCACAGTCGGTGCCTTCAGCGTTTCGCTTTTCGGTCAAACTGCCCAAGCGCATCACCCACGAGTTGCGCTTGCAGCAGTGTGAGACGGCGCTGGATGAATTTTTTGAGCAATGCGTGCAGCTGCAGGAAAAACTCGGTTGTGTGCTGATCCAGCTCCCGCCGTCGTTAGGTTATGAAGCCGTTGTTGCCGAGGGTTTCTTCACTGAGTTACGCCAGCGCTTCGCGGGTGCCGTGGTACTCGAACCCCGGCATGCCAGTTGGCTGCAGGCGGATGCTGTGTTGCAGGCATTCCAGGTTGGACGGGTGGCCGCTGACCCGCCGGTGTTTGCAGGCGGTGATCATCCCGGTGGCTGGAACGGTGTGCGTTATTGGCGCCTGCATGGGTCGCCGCGTATTTATCACAGCGCCTATGGCTCCGAGCGTGTGCAAGGGTTTGCCCGCTTGCTCGGCGAGTCAGTTGAAGCCGGCGTGCCCACCTGGTGTATTTTCGATAACACCGCCAGCGGCCATGCCATCGCCGATGCTCTGTACCTACTCGACCTCTACCCGCAACACTTCCACCCCTAACCGCTCATACGCCTCCACATTCGGCACATGCCACTCAGTGATCAGCGTGTGGATACGGTCGCAGGGGGCCACTACAAAAGGTTCCACCGCGCCAAGTTTGTCGGCCAGGGTCACCGCCATCACGTGGGACGCGCTGTCGAGCAGCGCCTGCTTGACCGCGACTTCGTCGAAATGCAGCGAGGTGATACCGATTTGCGGGTGCAAGGCACACACACCGGTAAACAGCAGGTCCGCCTTGACGCTTTGTATCAAGCGTAGGGTTTCGTGGCCGCCAGTGGACAACGTGGCCGGGTTGAGTTGGCCGCCGGCCAAAATCACTTTCACATGGGGATGGTCCGCCAGGGCGATGGCGATCATTGGCGAGGCGGTGACAACCGTGAGGCGGATCGAGCGCGGCAAGGATTGGGCGATTTGCAGCGTGGTGGAGCCGGAATCGAACAGCACGATCTGGCCGTCTTCCACGCGGTCGGCGGCTAATTGTGCGAGGTGGCGCTTGGCATCATTAGTCTCGCCAACGCGGGTGAAGAAATCCTTGCCGGTGTCTTTAGGTCGGGGCAGGGCGCCGCCGTGTACGCGCTGCAACAACCCGGCGGCTGCCAGCTCACCGAGGTCGCGGCGAATGGTGTCCTGGGACACTGCGAAATGCTCGACCAATTCCGATGCGGTGACTTTGCCGTCGCGCTCCAGCAGCAACAAAATCTTCTGTTTGCGCAACGAAGGCAGGTCAATGGCTTGATGGGTGTTATGCATGGTTGTGCGTCTTTTTGCGGGTTTGTGCGAGATTATTCCGCCGCACATAGAAACGCAATGGCTGGTTGCGCAACCGATGGGCGGTTACTCTGCGTGTTCAGTTCAGGGAGAGGTGACCCCGATGCCGTTGATCACAACCATCGAAGATCTACGCAAGCTTGCGCAAAAACGTGTCCCGCGGATGTTTTACGATTACGCCGACTCCGGGTCCTGGACTGAAAGCACCTACCGCGCCAATGAAAGTGATTTTGCGCGGATCAAATTCCGCCAGCGCGTGGCGCGGGACATTGATGAGCGCTCGATCCGCGCCACCATGATCGGCCAGGACATGGCCATGCCGGTGGCCCTCGCGCCCACTGGCTTGGCGGGCATGCAACATGCCGACGGCGAGATTCTCACCGCCCGCGCCGCTGCCGCTTTTGGCCTGCGCTACACCTTGTCGACCATGAGCATCTGCTCGCTGGAGGACATCGCCGAACACGTCGGCCAGCCCTTCTGGTTCCAGCTGTATGTGATGCGCGACCGCGCGTTTATCGAGCAACTGATCGAGCGCGCAAAAGCTGCCGGCGTAGATGCATTGGTGCTGACCCTCGACCTGCAAATCCTCGGGCAGCGCCACAAGGACTTGATCAACGGCCTGTCGGCGCCGCCGAAACTGACCCTGCCAAATATCCTCAACATGGCCACTAAACCGCGCTGGGTGATGGGTATGCTCGGCACCCAACGCCGTGGTTTTGGCAACATCGTCGGGCATGTCAAAGGCGTGGCAGACATGAGTTCGTTGTCGTCCTGGACGGCCCAGCAATTCGACCCGCGCCTGAGTTGGGACGACGTGGAGTGGATCAAGAAATGCTGGGGCGGCAAGCTGATTATCAAGGGCATCCTGGATGTGGAGGACGCACGCCTGGCGGCCAATTCCGGCGCCGATGCACTGGTGGTGAGCAACCACGGTGGCCGTCAGCTGGATGGCGCGCCGTCGAGCATCAGCCAATTACCGGCGATTGTGCAGGCGGTGGGCGATCAAATAGAGGTGTGGCTCGATGGCGGCATTCGCTCCGGCCAGGACGTACTTAAAGCAATGGCGCTGGGCGCAAAAGGCACCATGATCGGCCGGCCGCATTTGTACGGTTTGGGGGCCATGGGTGAGGCGGGCGTGACCAAGGCACTGGAGATCATCGCCCGCGAATTGGACGTGACGATGGCACTGTGTGGTTATAACGATATACGCGCTGTGAATCGCGAGATTTTGCTGCCAGGCACCTTTCCCGAAGGCGTTTGCTCAGCAAAAAAATCGTAAAAAAGTAAAAAGAGTTGTCCACGAAAACCGTGGGTATCTCTGTGGATAACTTTGCGAGACCCCGGCGGGTATGGCGATTTAACCCTCGGTTAATATTTGATCAACTTTCAGCGCGGGCCAGTATGGGCAGGGTTCGCGCTTGACAGCCAAGCGCTAACCCAGTGCCGAAAAGCAGTTTTATGAGTCGCCGCTATGGCCTGTGGAGTGTGTAACAGCGTGTGCGGGCGCCTTCTCGCGCATCAAATTGTCCAGCGCCTGGCCATAACTGCGACCGGCCAGGCTCATGCTGTTGTTATGGGTCGCACCGGGCACCAATAACAGCCGCTTGGGTTCCTGGGCGGCTTCATACAATTGCTGGCTGAAACGCGGCGGCACGTACTGATCCGCCAGGCCGTGGACCACCAGCAGCGGCATGTGCACGTCGGCAATCTTGTCGATGGAATCAAATTTTTGCGACAGCAACCAGCGCACCGGCAATGAGGTATTGGCCACGGCCGTGGCGACTTCCGCCAGCGAAGTGAAGGTGGACTCGATCACCAGCCCGCGCACCGGCACCGGCGTTTGTTTGCTCAACTCTGCGGCCAGGTCGATGGCCACCGCGCCGCCCAAGGAATGCCCGTAGATCAGGCGTTTGGCGGGGTCGGGTTGCAACACCTGGAAGCGTTCCCAGGCAATGCGCGCGTCTTCATACACGCTGGTTTCCGAGGGCAAGTCGCCGTGGCTCTGGCCAAAGCCGCGATAGTCGATGGCCAGCACCGAATAGCCCAGCGCGTGCAATTGCTCGATGCGGAAAAACTGCCCGGTGAGGTTCCAGCGCACGCCGTGCAGGTAGAGGATGGCGGGCGCGTCCTTTTTGTCTGCCGGGTACCACCAGCCGTGAATGTTTTGCCCGGATTTGAAACTGGCGGGTTTGAGGTCGAATTCCTGCACCGCCTTTGGCAAGCCGCTGTACCAGCTGGCCGTGCCCGGTTCGATGCGAAACACCAGCTCGCGCTCCTTGTGTTGCAGCACGGCGCAGCCCACCGGCAGGCCGATAATCAGGATGGCCATGCACAGCAGGGGAAACCAGCGCAGGCCCAGGCGAGACAGAAAACGAGATGACATGAAGGTTCCAGGACAAAGGCGAAGCACGGGTTTTACCAGATGGCCTGCGGGGGCAGGAATTAATTCGACAGCCGTTCACGGGTATTGCTTGCAAAGTGTTACAGCGCTGCTCCCTTGACGCTGACCGCGCCCCCGCGACATGCTTCTGCTCCTTTGAGCAGAGGCCCGACCATGGACAACAGCCCCGTTCGCATTACCGCCGAAGAGACCCTTTCGGAAAACTGGTATGTGTTGAAAAAATACAGCTTTGACCTGCGCCGCCAGGATGGCAGCTGGCAAGCCCAAACCCGCGAGGTGTACGACCGGGGCAATGGCGCAACCATCCTGTTGTACAACCGCGCTCAACGCACCGTGTTGCTGATCCGCCAGTTCCGCATGCCCACCTTCGTCAACGACTACCACGGCTACCTGATCGAAGCCGCCGCCGGGCTGCTCGACAACGCCAGCCCCGAAGAGCGCATCCGCCTGGAAGCCGAAGAAGAGACCGGCTACCGCGTCGGCCATGTGGAAAAAATCTACGCCGCCTTCATGAGCCCCGGCTCGGTGACCGAGCGCATTCACTTCTTCATCGGCGAGTACCAGCCAGCCAACCAAGTAGGCACCGGCGGCGGCCTTGAAGAAGAGGGCGAAGACATTGAAGTGCTGGAGCTGGGCTTTGAGCAAGCGCTGGCGATGGTGCAAAGCGGTGACATTGTCGACGGCAAAACCATCATGCTGTTGCAGCATTTGGAACTGCGCATGTTGAAGGAAGGCTGGTGACCTGCGATGCAGAAACCTCGGTACATCAGGCATAACCGGTCTGTTTTTGACAAGGCGGATTGCAGTCTTCCTGATGTATGAAGATCAACTGTGGGAGCTGGCTTGCCTGCGATGCAGACACCTCGTTCCATCAGGCAAACCGAGTTGATGCCATCGCAGGCAAGCCAGCTCCCACACTTGAATGGTTTGATCAAAAAACCTGTTTTTGCCAAGGCGGATTGCAGTCTTCCTGATGTATGAAGATCAACTGTGGGAGCGAGCAAGCCCGCTCCCACAGTTTTGACCGAGTACAACTTTCATAACCTCACAATTCTGCTTCTCTGTGGGAGCTGGCTTGCCTGCGATGCAGGCACCTCGGTCCACCAGGCAAACCCTGTCGATGCCATCGCAGGCAAGCCAGCTCCCACAAAAAAAACAGTGACCAGCTGTAAGAATAGAACCATAAGCAGCAACCTCCCAAGCAACCAATAGGTACTCATTCCCCCCCGACTGACGGTTATTGTCAGAAATATCTCACAAGAGTACAAATGTACTCCATGACAACCCTGACCCCCCGCCGTACTGCCATTCTGACCTTCATCCGCGACCGTATCGCGTTACAAGGCCAGCCCCCGAGCCTCGCCGAGATCGCCGAGGCGTTTGGCTTCGCCTCCCGCAGCGTCGCGCGCAAGCACGTGGTGGCCCTCACCGAGGCCGGCTTCATCGAGGTCAACCCCAATCAGGCCCGTGGCATTCGCCTGCTTAACCAACCGGTACGCCCCGAATGGCTGGACATCCCCGTACTCGGCCGAGTCGCCGCGGGCCTGCCCATCGGCGCCGACGCCGAAGTGCACAACCGCCTGCAACTCGATCCCGCCACTTTCGCGAAAACCCCGGATTACCTGCTGCGGGTGCAAGGCGACTCAATGATCGAAGACGGCATCCTCGACGGCGATCTGGTTGGCGTACGCCGTAGCGCTGAAGCCTTGAACGGCCAAATTGTAGTGGCGCGCCTGGACGGCGAAGTCACCATCAAGCGTTTCGAACGCAGCGGCGACCATGTGCGCTTGCTGCCACGCAACCCCGCGTATCAACCCATCGTGGTCGGGCCTGACAGGGACCTGGCCATCGAAGGGGTGTTCTGCGGCCTGGTGAGGCAAGGTTGATGGGCGCCGTGGTTGCCCTGGACTCGCTGTTCAACGGCGGGCGAGTCTGGAAGGGTCGGCCCGCCGCGCCACCGGCCAGTGTGCACCCCACGGGGCTGGCAGCGCTGGACGCGGTGCTGCCCACGGGCGGCTGGCCGGAGTCGGCGCTGAGTGAAATCTTGATGGCCAGGGAAGGTGTCGGCGAGTTGCAGTTGGTGCTGCCAACCCTGTCGCGCTTATCAAAGGCCGGGGAGCGCATTGTGCTGGTGGCGCCACCCTATACGCCGTACCCCCATGCGTGGCAAAACGCCGGGGTGGATTTGCGGCGGCTCTCGGTGATCCAGGCCGAGGAGCGCGACGCGCTGTGGGCGGTAGAACAATGCCTGCGCTCCGGCAGTTGCGGTGCGGTGCTGTGTTGGCCGCGCAAGGCCGATGATCGGGCGTTGCGGCGTTTGCAGGTGGCGGCGGAAACCGGGCAGACCCTGGCATTTGCCTGGCGCGCTTTAAGTGAGGCGATCAATTCATCGCCCGCCGCCTTGCGCCTGGCGGTCGAGGCAAAACCTGCGCAGGTGCGGGTGCTCAAGTGCCGTGGCGGGTTGGCCCATCCGGCGCCGATTGCGCTGGCGGGGCATTGAGGTTGCCATGCGCTGGGTGTGTATTGTCTTCCCGCAATTGGCGCTGGACGGGGTGCAGCGTGTGCACCCCGAACCAGACCAACCGCTTGCCTTGCTCGCCGGTACGCCGCAGCGGCGCGTGCTGCAAACCGTCAACGACGCCGCCCGCGCCTTGGGCCTGCGCCCCGGCCAATCGCTGACGGCGGCGGATGCCCTGGCCAAAACCTTTGCCAGCGCCGAATACGACCCCGTGGACATTGAGCGCTGGCAGCAGTTTCTCGCCGCCTGGGCCTACTGTTTCAGCTCCCAGGTCAGCGTGTATTACCCGCGCGCCTTGCTGTTCGAGATCGAATCGAGCCTGGGGCTGTTTGGCCCATGGCCGAAGTTTGAAGCGCGCTTGCGTAAGGAATTGACCGAGCTGGGTTTTCGTCACCGTATCGTCGCCGCGCCCAACCCGGCGGCGGCGCGGGTGCTGGCGAATATCTACGATGGCCTGGCCGTGGCCGATGATCAGGCGTTGATGCAGGCTTTAGCGCCGCTGCCTATTGATCGCGCCGGCCTTGACCCGAAGGACGCCACCGCGTTGTCGCGCATGGGCTTGCGCACTCTGGCCCAGGTGCAAGCCTTGCCCCGGCATACGCTGGCGCGGCGCTTTGACGCGACACTGCTCAAGCACCTGGATGCGCTGACCGGGCAGCGGCCGCTGGCCCTGGCGTTCTATCAACCGCCGGACCGCTTCGATACGCGCATCGAGCTGAATTTCGACGTGCAATCCCATCAAGCCTTACTGTTTCCCTTGCGCCGTTTGACCGGCGACCTGTCCGCCTTTCTGTGCGGGCGTGACAGTGGCGTGCAGCGCTTTGACTTGCACCTGGAGCATGCCCAGGCGCCCGACAGTGTGATCAAGGTTGGCCTGCTCAGCGCCGAGCGCGAACCGGCGATGCTGTTTGAACTGGCCCGTGGCCGCCTGGAGCAGGTGCAAGTGACCTCGCCCGTGCGTGGCTTTCGCCTGGTGGCGCAGGACCTGCCCCTGTTCGTGCCGCAGCGCCAGGATTTGTTCGACGACCGCCCGCAACAAACTCTGCCGTGGGAGCAATTGCGCGAACGCCTGCGCGCTCGGCTGGGTGACGAGGCCGTGCAAGGCCTGCGCTTTCAGGCCGACCACCGCCCCGAATGTGCCTGGCAAGCGGCAGAGGATAATCGCCCGTGCCCGAGCTTGAATAAGGTGCAACGCCCCGGCTGGTTGCTGCGTGAACCGACATTGCTGGCCGAGCACGGCGTGCAAATATTGATGGGCCCGGAACGCATCGAATCCGGCTGGTGGGACGGCGCCGATATCCGCCGCGATTACTACCTGATCCAGACCCACGCCGGTCAGCAAGGCTGGGCCTATCGCACCGTGGGGCAAAACGATGGGTTGTGGTTGCAAGGCTGGTTTGCATGAACCATTCCGCGCTGGCACCCGCCAGCTGGCCGGCGAAAAACGCCAAAGTGCCGCGTTTAGTCTGGCGTTGCGCGTCATCGTTAACGACCATTGCAGGCAAGCCAGCTCCCACAGGGGGCATGCGTTATGGCGGGTGAATACGCGGAGCTGCATTGCCTGTCCAACTTCAGCTTTCAGCGCGGCGCTTCCAGTGCGCTGGAATTGTTCGAGCGCGCCAAGCGCCAGGGCTACAGCGCGCTGGCGATCACCGATGAATGCACCTTGTCGGGCATCGTGCGTGCGTGGCAGGCAGCGAAGGCGGTGGAATTGCCGCTGATTATCGGCAGTGAAGTGCGCATCGAAAACGGCCCGAAACTGGTGCTGCTGGTGGAAGACCTCAGCGGCTATCAGCACCTGTGCCGCTTGATCACCCTGGCCCGGCGCCGTGCCGAAAAGGGCAGTTACCGCCTGTTTCAGGAAGACTTCGACCAACCATTGCCCGGCCTGCTGGCGCTGTGGGTGGCCGACGACAGCGACACCCAGACGTCGATCCAATGGCTGCGCCGCACCTTCGCCGAACGCCTGTGGCTGGCAGTGCACCTGCATTGCGGCCAGGACGATGCGCGCCATTTGGAGCAACGCCTGGCCCTGGCGGCCAGCCTGAAAATCCCGGCGGTGGCCTGCGGCGATGTGCACATGCATGCCCGTGGCCGCCGCGCGCTGCAAGACACCATGACTGCCATCCGCCATCACGTGCCGGTGGCCGAAGCCGGCACGCGCCTGCACCCCAATGGCGAGCGGCATTTGCGCGGCCTCGACGCCCTGGCCGCGCTGTACCCGCAAGCGTTGCTCGACGAAACCCAAGCCATCGCGCGGCGCTGTACCTTCGACCTGAGCCAGTTGCGCTACCACTACCCGCGCGAACTGGTGCCCGCCGGCCATGACGCCAAAACCTGGCTGCGCGCCGTGACGGAAGAAGGCATCGCCCGACGCTGGCCAGAGGGCGTCGACGCCAAGACCTTGCAGCAGATCAATAAGGAACTGGAGCTGATCAGCGAGCTGGGTTACGAAAGCTATTTCCTCACCGTGCACGACATTGTGAGCTTCGCCCGCAGCCGTTCGATCCTGTGCCAGGGCCGGGGTTCGGCGGCCAACTCGGCGGTGTGTTTTGCCTTGGGCATCACCGAGATCAACCCGAGCCTGATGAACATGCTGTTCGAGCGCTTCCTGTCGAAGGAGCGCAACGAGCCGCCGGACATCGACGTCGACTTCGAACACGAGCGCCGCGAAGAAGTGCTGCAATATGTGTTCAATCGCTATGGCCGCAACCGCGCGGCGCTGACGGCGGTGGTCAGCAGTTACCACGCGTCCGGCGCAGTGCGTGATGTGGCCAAGGCCCTGGGGTTGCCGCCGGACCAGATCAACGCGCTGGCCGAATGCTGCGGGCGCTGGAGTGACGATGCGCCGCCCCTGGAGCGCCTGCGCGAAAGCGGCTTCGACCCGCAAAGCCCGATCCTGCGCCGGGTGCTGACGCTGACTCAACAACTGATCGGCTTCCCCCGGCACTTGTCCCAGCACCCCGGCGGTTTTGTGATTTCCGAATATCCGCTGGACACCCTGGTGCCGGTGGAAAACGCCGCCATGGCCGATCGCACCATCATCCAGTGGGACAAGGACGACCTTGACGCCGTCGGCCTGCTCAAGGTGGATATTCTCGCGCTGGGCATGCTCAGCGCGATCCGCCGTTGCTTCGATTTGCTGCGCCGCCATCGCGGTCGTGACCTGTGCCTGGCGTCGGTGCCCAAGGAGGACGCGGCCACCTACGCGATGATCAGCAAGGCCGACACCGTCGGCGTGTTCCAGATCGAGTCGCGGGCGCAGATGTCGATGTTGCCAAGGCTCAGGCCAGAGAAGTTTTATGACCTGGTGATAGAGGTTGCTATTGTCCGGCCGGGGCCGATCCAGGGCGGCATGGTGCACCCGTACCTGCGTCGGCGGAATAAGGAAGAGCCCGAAACCTACCCGTCGCCGCAACTGGAAGCGGTGCTCAAGCGCACCCTCGGCGTGCCGTTGTTTCAGGAACAAGTGATGCAGATCGCCATGGTCGCTGCCGATTACAGCCCCGGCGAGGCCGACCAGTTGCGCCGCTCCATGGCCGCCTGGAAACGCCACGGCGGACTGGAACCGCATCAGGCACGCCTGCGCACCGGCATGCTGAAAAACGGCTACACCGAAGCCTTTGCCGCGCAGATCTTTGAGCAAATCAAGGGGTTTGGCAGCTACGGTTTTCCCGAATCTCACGCCGCCAGCTTTGCTTTGCTGACCTACGCCAGTTGCTGGCTCAAGTGCCATGAGCCGGCAGCTTTCGCCTGTGCGCTGATCAACAGCTGGCCCATGGGTTTTTACAGCCCGGACCAGATTCTGCAGGACGCGCGGCGCCACGCCTTGCAGATTCGCCCGGTGGATGTGCAGGCCAGTGACTGGGATTGCAGCCTGGAACCCATCGACGGCGCGCAGCCAGCAATTCGCATGGGCCTGCGCATGATTTCGGGGTTTCGTGAGGAAGATGGCCGGCGTATTGAAGCCGCTCGCCAGCGCCGGGTGTTCAGCGACATCGCCGACCTCGACGAACGCGCCGGGCTGGACGCGCGTACCCAGGCGTTGCTGGCGGATTCCGGCGCCTTGCGTGCGCTGGCGGGCAACCGGCACGCCGCGCGCTGGGAAGTGGCCGGCGTGCACAAGCAACTCGGGTTATTCGCCGGTTTGCCTGGCCCGGAAGAAGCAGTGGTGGAGCTGCCGACACCTTCGGTCGGCGAAGACCTGCACGCGGACTACGCCACGCTCGGCACCACCCTTGGGCCACATCCCTTGGCATTGTTGCGCAATGAACTGCGCAAACGACGCTGCCGCAGTTCCCATGAACTGATGGCCGTGGAGCATGGGCGCAATGTGAGCGTTGCCGGGCTGGTCACCGGTCGCCAGCGCCCCGGCACCGCTAGCGGGGTAACCTTCGTGACCCTGGAAGATGAGTTCGGCAACCTCAATGTGGTGGTGTGGCGCGACCTGGCCGAGCGTCAGCGCCAGGCATTGGTGGGCTCGCGGCTGCTTAAAGTGGACGGGCGCTGGGAGGCCGTGGGCGAGGTGCGGCACCTGATTGCCGGGCGTTTGACCGATCTGACAGCGCTGCTGGAGGGAATTAATGTGCGCAGCCGGGATTTTCACTGAAGCCAGTGGTGTGTGCGTCGATTTCCCCCTAACGTATACGCGTTGAAACGATCTGCGTGCGGCGTGCTCCAAACTTTGCCGATGTCTTCTTTTCGCACAGAGTTAAACGATGCAATTTCTATCCAACCCCCACGGCTGTGATGGTTGGGCCGGTGAAATGGCCCAGCGAATTCGCGCGTTTGATTGGTCGGCCACCGACCTGGGCCCGCTCGACCGCTGGCCCACCAGCCTCACGTGCACCGTGCAGATGATGCTGGCGTCCCCCGTGCCGATGGTGATGCTGTGGGGGCCGGCGGGGCACATGATCTACAACGACAGCTATTCGGTGTTCGCCGGAGGGCGGCATCCGTATCTGTTGGGTACGCCCGTGGAGCTGGGCTGGCCGGAAGTGGCCGACTTCAACCGTCATGTAATGAGCACCTGTTTGGCCGGTGGCACCTTGTCGTTCAACAATAAAGACCTGGTGCTGCTGCGCAACGGCAAGCCGGAAACAGTATGGCTGGACCTGTATTACAGCCCCGTCGCCGGTGACGATACGCAACCGGCCGGGGTGTTGGCGATTGTGGTGGACACCACCGAGCACGTGCACTCCGAGCGGGTGCGCCAGGAACTCACGCATAACCTTGAGCAACGGGTGGCCGCCGAAGTGCAGGCACGCTCGGCCGCTGAAGACCAGCTGCGCCAATCGCAAAAGCTCGAAGCCATCGGCGGCCTGACCGGCGGTGTGGCGCACGACTTCAATAACCTGCTGCAAGTGATCGCCGGCAACCTGCACCTGCTGGCCCGGCATGAGCCGGACAATGCCCAGGTGCAACGCCGCGTCTCGGCAGCCATCGCAGCGGTGGAGCGTGGCGCCAAGCTGTCGTCGCAGCTGCTGGCGTTTGCCCGCCGCCAACCGTTGTCGCCCGCGGTGTACAACCCGCAACGCATTTACGCAGGGTTGGGCGAGCTGCTGCAGCGCGCGCTGGGTGAGACCATCCATATCGATGTGCAATTGGCCCAGGATTCCTGGTGCATCAATGTCGACCGCAACCAGCTGGAAAACGCGCTGCTCAACCTGGCGATCAATGCCCGGGATGCCATGAACGGCGAAGGCGTGATTCGTATCACCGGCGAGAACATCATCCTCAACCCCGACGATTGCGCCGGTAAGAGCATTAAACCGGGCGAATATGTACGCCTGGCAGTGATTGACTCCGGTGTTGGCATGCCAGAGACGGTGCTCAAGCGCGCCTTCGAACCGTTCTTCACCACCAAACGCGAGGGGCACGGCACCGGCCTGGGCCTGAGCATGGTGTTCGGCTTTGTGCGCCAAAGCGGCGGGCATGTAGAGGTGTGGAGCGAGGAGGGGAAGGGCTCGGTGGTGCAGATGTATTTCCCCCACAGCCTTGAGCCGGAAAGCGTCGATACAGACAGCGAACAGGCACTGCAGGGCGGCGGCCAGGAAACCATCCTGGTGGTGGAAGACAACGAAGGCGTGCGCCTGACCGTCGTTGAGTTGCTGCAGCAGGCGGGCTACACCGTGCTCACCGCCGAGGACGGTGACCGGGCGATGCAGGTCTTGCAGGGCGGTGCGCAGCCGGACCTGATTTTTACCGACGTGGTGATGCCGGGCCGAATCAAAAGCACCGACCTGGCCGACTGGGCCCGCACGCAACATCCTCCCGTGGCCGTGCTGTTTACCTCGGGCCACACCCGCGACATCCTCTCGACCAATCACCTGCTAAGCCCCGACATTCATCTGCTGAGCAAGCCCTACAACCCCGAAGCCTTGACGCATCGGGTGCGCAGCGTGCTCACCGCCAGACAAGGTTGCCCATGACGTCACAGCGCAATATCCCCCCGATCACTGCCCAACGCCCAGGTTTCGTCCGGGTGCGCGGCGCCCGCGAACACAACCTGCGTAACGTCGATGTAGATATTCCCAGGGATGCCCTGGTGGTATTTACCGGAGTCTCCGGCTCGGGCAAATCGTCTCTGGCTTTTTCCACGGTGTATGCCGAGGCCCAGCGCCGCTATTTCGAATCGGTGGCGCCCTATGCGCGGCGCTTGATCGATCAAGTTGGCGTGCCCGATGTGGACTCCATCGAAGGCCTGCCTCCGGCTGTGGCCCTGCAACAGCAGCGCGGCACGCCGAGTGCGCGCTCATCGGTGGGCAGCGTCACTACGTTGTCGAGCCTGATTCGCATGCTGTACTCCCGCGCCGGCAGTTATCCGCCGGGGCAAGCGATGCTCTACGCCGAGGACTTTTCACCGAACCTGCCCCAGGGCGCTTGCCCGCAATGCCATGGCCTGGGCCGTGTGTATGAAGTGACCGAGGCACTGATGGTGCCGGACCCATCGCTGACCATTCGCCAGCGTGCGGTGGCAGCGTGGCCGTTGGCGTGGCAAGGCCAGAACCTGCGCGACATCCTGGTGACCCTGGGCTATGACGTTGATATCCCATGGCGCGACCTGCCGAAAAAGCAGCGCGACTGGATTCTGTTCACCGAAGAAACCCCGACGGTGCCGGTGTACGCCGGCTTCACTCCGGCACAAACCCGCGATGCCTTGAAACGTAAAGTGGAACCCAGTTACCAAGGCACCTTCAGCGGCGCGCGGCGTTACATCCTGCATACGTTCACCCACACCCAAAGCGCGCTGATGAAAAAGCGCGTTTCGCAGTTCATGCAAGGCAGCGCCTGCCCGTCGTGCGAAGGCAAGCGGTTGAACAAGGCCGCACTGTCGGTGAAGTTCGCTGGCGTGGATATTGGCGAGTTGTCGCAGCTGTCACTGGCGCAGCTGGCTGAGTTGTTGCGGCCCGTGGCGGCGGGGCAGGACAAGATGAAACTGTCGGTGGAGAAGCGCTTGGCTGCGCAGCGTATCGCCGAGGATTTGCTGGAGCGCGTGAGTACCTTGACCGAGCTGGGCCTGGGATATTTATCCCTGGAGCGCAGCACGCCGACCTTGTCGTCCGGGGAGTTGCAGCGGTTGCGTTTGGCCACGCAGTTGAGTTCGCAGCTGTTCGGCGTGATCTATGTGCTGGATGAGCCTTCAGCCGGCTTGCACCCGGCGGACGGCGAAGCGCTGTTTACCGCGCTTGATCGCTTGAAGGCGGCGGGCAATTCATTGTTTGTGGTGGAACACGACCTGGAAACCATGCGCCGCGCCGACTGGCTGATCGACGTAGGCCCAGCGGCGGGTGAGCACGGCGGTCAAGTGCTGTACAGCGGCCCGCCGGCGGGGTTGGCGCAGGTCGAGGCGTCACAGACGCGCGAGTATTTGTTTGCCGAACCGCGGCCTTCGAATGCAGTGCGTCGAGCGCCTACGGGTTGGCTGAAGCTGGAAGGCGTGACGCGCAATAATCTCAAGGATTTGAAGGTGGATTTTCCGCTGGGCTGCTTTACGGCGGTGACCGGTATTTCCGGTTCGGGTAAATCCAGCCTGGTCAGCCAGGCACTACTGGAACTGGTGGGCACGGGGCTTGGCCGTGTGCAGGAAAGCGATGAAGAGACCAGCCTAGAAGACGATGCGCCGCAAACCAGCGGTGGGCGGATCAGTGCCGGTCTGGAGCAGATTCGCCGCCTGGTGCAAGTAGACCAGAAGCCCATTGGCCGCACGCCGCGCTCCAACCTGGCGACTTACACCGGGTTGTTCGACAACGTGCGCAAGCTCTTTGCGGCCACACCGGCGGCGAAGAAGCGGGGTTACGATGCGGGGCAGTTCTCGTTTAACGTTGCCAAAGGGCGTTGCCCCAATTGCGAAGGCGAAGGGTTTGTCAGCGTTGAGTTGCTGTTTATGCCGAGTGTGTATGCGCCGTGCCCGACGTGCCACGGGGCGCGGTATAACCCTGAAACCCTGGGCATTAAATGGCAGGGTTTGAACATCGCCCAGGTGTTGGGGTTGACGGTGGAGCAGGCGGTGGAGGTGTTTGCCGAGCAGCCTGGGGTGTTGCGTTCACTGCAGGTGCTGCGGGATATCGGGTTGGGGTATTTGCGGCTGGGGCAACCGGCGACTGAGTTGTCGGGGGGTGAGGCGCAGCGGATCAAGTTGGCGACCGAGCTGCAGCGCAATGCGCGGGGGGCGACGTTGTATGTGCTGGATGAGCCCACGACCGGGTTGCATCCGCGGGATGTGGATCGGTTGCTGAGTCAGCTGAATCATTTGGTGGAGGCGGGGCATACGGTGGTTGTGGTGGAGCATGAGATGCGCGTGGTGGCGCAGAGTGACTGGGTGATCGATATCGGGCCGGGGGCTGGGGATTTGGGCGGGAAGGTGGTTGTGAGTGGTTCGCCCTTTAAGGTTGCGAAAAGCAAAACCAGCCGGACTGCGCCGTTTCTGGGGCGGGAGTTGGTTTGAGGGGGGCTTGCTGGGGCGGGGTTTTGGTGTACATATCCGTTGCTGTGGTCATGGCTGATAGGGGTTCCGCTCTTACAGCGGGTCACTTTTGGCAAAATCTACAGTAAGGCGGCCTGGTAGCCGAGCTGAGTGGTTGAATCAAAAGCGCTGTTTTTTCTGGAACAGATTGCGATCTCCCGAAAAAATGGAGATCCAAAATATATGGAGATCAACTGTGGGAGCGGGCTTGCTCGCGAATGCGGTGTATCAGCCACCAAATTCATCACTGACC
>NZ_JAFCTN010000019.1:11897-98582 GCF_049896045.1 Pseudomonas sp. PWP3-1b2 | reverse complement strand
CTGCGATGGCGGTGTATCTGATACACCGCCATCGCAGGCAAGCCAGCTCCCACATAAAGCAGTCCTTGGTAGCATTAACGACCGAGGTAGACCTCAATCACCCGTTCGTTTTCCTGCACCTGCTCCAGCGACCCTTCGGCCAGCACACTGCCCTGGTGCAACACGGTGACGTGGTCGGCAATCGCGCCGACAAAGCCCATGTCGTGTTCCACCACCATCAGCGAATGTTTGCCCGCCAGGCGTTTGAACAGTTCGGCGGTAAATTCGGTTTCGGCGTCGGTCATGCCCGCCACGGGTTCGTCCAGCAGCAACAGTTGCGGGTCTTGCATCAGCAACATGCCGATTTCCAGGAACTGCTTCTGGCCGTGTGACAGCAACCCGGCCGGGCGCTGTGCCGAGGCGGTGAGGCGGATGGTCTCAAGCACTTCTTCGATGCGGTCTTTCTGCTCGCCGCTCAGGCGCGCGCGCAAACTGGCCCATACGGACTTGTCGGTTTTCTGCGCCAGCTCCAGGTTTTCAAATACGCTCAGGGCTTCGAACACGGTGGGTTTTTGAAATTTACGGCCGATACCGGCCTGGGCGATCTGCACTTCGCTCATGCCGGTCAAGTCGAGGTTTTCGCCAAACCAGGCGGTGCCGTGGCTGGGGCGGGTCTTGCCGGTGATCACGTCCATCAGCGTGGTTTTGCCCGCGCCGTTGGGGCCGATAATGCAGCGCAATTCACCGACGCCGATGTAGAGGTTCAAGTTGTTGAGCGCCTTGAAACCGTCGAAGCTGACGCTGATATCTTCCAGGGTCAGGATGGTGCCGTGGCGGGTGTTAAGGCCGGGGCCGGCAGCCTGGCCAATGCCGATGGCGTCACGGCCGCTGCCTGCATCGAAAATAGGTTCAAGCATGACGTTCCTCATTTCTTCAACAGGCCGATAACGCCCTTGGGCAGGTACAGGGTCACGATGATGAACAACGCCCCAAGGAAGAACAGCCAGTATTCCGGGAACGCCACGGTGAACCAGCTCTTCATGCCGTTCACCACGCCAGCGCCCAGCAACGGGCCGATCAGCGTGCCACGCCCGCCCAACGCCACCCACACGGCGGCCTCAATCGAGTTGGTCGGCGACATTTCGCTGGGGTTGATGATGCCCACTTGCGGCACATACAACGCGCCCGCCAAGCCACACAGCACCGCGCTCAACACCCACACAAACAGCTTGAAACCGCGCGGGTCGTAGCCGCAGAACATCAGGCGGTTCTCGGCGTCGCGCAGGGCGGTCAACACCCGGCCGAACTTGCTCTGCGCCAGCCGCCAACCCGTGTACAAACTGGCAACCAGCAACAGCACCGTGGCGAAAAACAGCACCGCCCGCGTGCCCGGTTCAGTAATGCCAAAACCCAGGATGCTGCGAAAGTTGGTGAAGCCGTTATTGCCGCCAAAGCCGGTTTCGTTGCGAAAGAACAGCAGCATCCCGGCAAAAGTCAGGGCCTGGGTCATGATCGAGAAATACACGCCCTTGATCCGCGAACGGAAGGCAAAGAACCCGAACACCAGCGCCAGTAAGCCCGGCGCCAGCACCACCAGGCACATGGCCCACAGAAAGTGCTCGGTGCCGACCCAGTACCACGGCAATTCGGTCCACGACAGGAAGGTCATGAAGGCCGGCAATTCATCCCCGGACGCCTGGCGCATCAGGTACATGCCCATCGCATAACCGCCCAGGGCAAAGAACAAGCCGTGGCCCAGCGACAACATGCCTGCGTAACCCCATACCAGGTCCAGCGCGAGGGCGACGATGGCGTAGCACAGAATCTTGCCCATCAGCGTCAGGGTGTAGGCCGAGATATGAAAGGCGTTCTCCGCTGGCAACAACGACAGCAAGGGCAGCGCCAGCAGCACGACGAGGATCAGCGCGCCGACTGCAATCGTGACCTTGGGGCCGACTTTTTGCGTGGCCGTAAGCATCAATGGCTGGTTCATCAGTCGATCACCCGTCCTTTCAGTGCGAAGAGTCCCTGCGGGCGTTTCTGGATAAACAGAATAATCAGCGCGAGGATCAGGATCTTGCCGAGTACGGCGCCGATCTGCGGTTCAAGAATCTTGTTGGCGATGCCCAGCCCGAAGGCCGCCATGACGCTCCCAGCCAACTGGCCGACACCGCCGAGCACCACCACTAGGAAGGAGTCGATGATGTAGCTCTGGCCCAGGTCCGGGCCGACGTTGCCGATCTGGCTCAGCGCTACGCCACCAAGCCCGGCGATGCCGGAACCGAGGCCAAAGGCGAGCATGTCCACGCGCCCGGTTGGCACGCCACAGCAGGCGGCCATGTTGCGGTTTTGGGTAACGGCGCGCACGTTGAGGCCCAGGCGGGTTTTGTTCAGCAGCAGCCAGGTCAGCACCACCACGCACAGCGCGAAGCCGATGATCACGATGCGGTTGTACGGCAGCACCAGGTTGGGCAGCACTTGAATACCGCCGGACAGCCATTCGGGGTTGGACACTTCTACGTTCTGCGCACCGAACACCAGGCGCACCAACTGGATCAGCATCAGGCTGATGCCCCAGGTGGCGAGCAGGGTTTCCAGCGGGCGGCCATACAAGTGACGAATCACTGTGCGCTCCAGCGCCATGCCGATGGTTGCGGTCACAAAAAACGCCACCGGCAGCGCGATCAGCGGGTAGAACTCGATGGCCGCGGGCACGTAGCGCTGCATCAGCATTTGCACCACGTAGGTGGAGTAAGCGCCGAGCATCAGCATCTCGCCGTGGGCCATATTGATCACGCCGAGCAGGCCGAAGGTGATCGCCAAGCCGAGGGCCGCCAACAGCAGAATCGACCCCAGGGACATGCCGCTGAAGGCTTGCCCGAGGATCTCGCCGAACATCAATTTGCGTTTGACCTGGGCCAGGCTGGTTTCAGCGGCGGTGTGCACGGCGGCATCGGTTTCAACGCCGGGGGCGAGCAACGCTTCAAGGCGTGTGCGGGCCAGTGGGTCGCCGGTGCCGCCGAGCAAACGCACAGCGGCGAGGCGCACCACGGGGTCGGCGTCGACCAGTTGCAGGTTGGCCAGCGCCAGGCTGAGGGCGGTGTGTACGTCTTCGTCTGTCTCGGCGGCGACTTGTTGATCGAGAAATTTCAGCTGCGCAGGTTGTGCACTTTTTTGCAGGGTTTGCGCGGCCGCAAGGCGCACCTTGGGGTCGGCGGCGAGCAGTTGCTGGCTGGCTTGAACGTTATCGATCAGGCCGCGCAGGCGGTTGTTCAGGCGTACGGTTTTGGTTTCACCGTTGACCGTGAGCTGGCCTTGCTGCAGGGCGTCCACCAACTCGATGCGCGCCGGGTCAGGCGTGGCGGCCCAGTCCTGGAGGAGCTTGGCCTGTTGCATCGGGTTAGCGGCGAGGAAGTCTTCGGCGTCGCTGGCGTGTGCGGCCAATGGCAGCAACAGCAGGGCCGTCAGTATGAAGCGGTAAAGGGCAGTGGGCATATTCTTGGGCCTTGCTCAAACTAAGGTGGGAGCTGGCTTGCCTGCGATGACGGTGTATCAGATACACCGAGGCGTCTGCATCGCAGGCAAGCCAGCTCCCACAGGGATTGTGTCGGCCTCAAGTGCCGACACCCCTCTGGTCAGTTGCTCTTGACGGCGTAATCCGGCTTTTTGTCATTGCCAGGAATGTACGGGCTCCATGGCTGGGCGCGAATCGGCTCCTTGGTCTGCCACACCACCGAGAACTGCCCATCGGCCTGGATCTCGCCGATCATCACCGGCTTGTGCAAGTGGTGGTTGGTCTTGTCCATGGTCAGGGTGAAGCCCGACGGCGCGGCAAAGGTTTGCCCGGCCATGGCTTCGCGCACTTTGTCGACGTCGGTGGACTTGGCTTTCTCCACCGCCTGCGCCCACATATGGATGCCCACGTAGGTGGCTTCCATCGGGTCGTTGGTCACGGCTTTGTCCGCGCCCGGCAGGTTGTGCGCCTTGGCGTAGGCTTTCCAGTCGGCGACGAACTTCTGGTTCACCGGGTTCTCAACAGACTGGAAGTAGTTCCAGGCGGCAAGGTTGCCCACCAGTGGTTTGGTGTCGATGCCGCGCAGTTCTTCTTCACCCACGGAGAACGCCACCACCGGTACGTCGGTGGCCTTCAAGCCCTGGTTGGCCAGCTCTTTGTAGAACGGCACGTTGGAATCGCCGTTCACAGTGGAGATCACAGCGGTCTTGCCGCCCGCCGAGAATTTCTTGATGTTGGCCACGATTGTTTGGTAATCGGCGTGGCCGAATGGGGTGTAGACCTCTTCGATATCTTTGTCCGCTACGCCTTTGGAGTGCAGGAACGAACGCAGGATCTTGTTGGTGGTGCGCGGGTACACGTAGTCGGTGCCCAGCAGGAAGAAGCGCTTGGCGCTGCCGCCTTCTTCGCTCATCAAATATTCCACGGCGGGGATGGCTTGCTGATTCGGCGCCGCACCGGTGTAGAACACGTTCGGCGACATCTCTTCGCCTTCGTATTGCACCGGGTAGAACAGCAAGCCGTTGAGTTCTTCAAACACCGGCAACACGGATTTGCGCGACACCGAGGTCCAGCAGCCGAACACCACGGCGACCTTGTCCTGGGTCAGCAGCTGACGGCCTTTTTCGGCGAACAATGGCCAGTTCGATGCAGGGTCTACCACGACCGGCTCAAGCATCTTGCCGTTCACGCCGCCCTTGGCGTTGATCTCGTCGATGGTCATCAGCGCCATGTCCTTGAGGGACGTTTCGGAGATGGCCATGGTCCCGGACAACGAGTGCAGGATGCCGACCTTGATGGTTTCGGCGGCCTGGATAGTCCAGGTCATGCCCATGGCGGCAATGGATGCCGACAGTGTGAAAGCCTTGATCAAGCTGCGACGCTTCATGGTGCGATCTCCGAGAACCCAAGTGTTGTTATTGGACAGATACCAGGGCTTTTGCAAAGGCTGTGCCTGCTTTGGAATAGGCCGTAATCAAGGGCAATCGGGTGGCGCTCCTGGTTGGCGACGCACTGAATAAGCGCCGGATGGATAGGGTGGCAGCGGCAGGGCACTGTCTTGGTGCGAGGGCCTGACTAACTATGTAGCCCCCCCGGAATCAGCGGGTGTTCAGGATGGCGGAACATCCAATCTTGTTCCGAGGATTCATCATGGACGACCAACCCATGCGCGAAAAACGCGCAACCCTTCCCCGTGGCCACGCCAAGCTGGGCACCCTCAGCCCGGCGTTTTCCAGCGCCGATGAGGTGGCCCGCTACCTTCACGGGCGCGTGCGGAGCAATGTGCAGGTGGAATACGGCAGCGTCATCCTGAGACGTTTGGCCGACGGCCTTTTCGTCGGCAGTGAGCCGATTTCCGATCGCCCCACCGTGTTCAATTTCAATCTTTTGCTGGACGAGAATGCGGCCAATACCGCCTTCCTCGATCCGGAGGCGTATCAGATAGTCGCCAGTTGGCATACGCACCCAAGTAACACGGTATGGGTCACACGCCTTAATCCAAAATGGACCGCGCATCAGGTCACGGCCTACCAGGATTTTTACTCAACGGAGGACGTGATGTTTAATTATCAGAACCGCCGTGAGTTCAACACGGCTTACCTCACTGGCCCCGCCGGCACGCTGCTTAAATTTCAATTCGATGAGTCGCCCGCCGCAAATAACTATTACCGTTGGCTCTTGACCAACGGCAGCTTCGATTCACCTGACGCTCACGATGGAACTCTGGAGGGTTTCTACAAGAAGCTCGCCTCGGTAGGGCAACTGACGTTTTTAATCTCCAGCCCTTATTGGGGCGGCTCCGTGGGCCGGGTCCCCGCCCAATGGGAGCCCTACAAACCCTGGCCGGTGTTCGCGGGCACGGCGCGTGCGCTGGCGCATGCCTCGGTTCAGATTCAACGCAAACCCAACCTGCGGCAGCAAGCATTGATCCTGCTGTCCGATGCGCTGACGGAGTATGTGGCCCGAGATCCTGAACCTATCGAAGGGTTGGCGGGCGTATTGCCTGAGCTTCCCATCGGCTACCACCTGCACGGAATCTACCTTCATTCTCGGCCACTGCCTGCCCAGTACCCCGCGCTGGAAAACTGGCTGTATAAAAATTTCATCAGCCCGCTGGAGCTTGCGCAGCACATCGCGCGGTTTCGCCAATACAGCCAGGGGCCGCAATCCACCTTGGGGGCGTCGTTGTATATGCGCATGCGGGACGACGCCATCTTGCGCTATCGCTTCTCCGGCTCGGCGCTCGAATCCCAGCTGTTTGCCCAGGCCGCAGACGGCCAGGTAACCGACAATGGTTGGCAAGCCGCGCTAGCCAACGGTTCACTGCTGACCCGGGATTTCGTGCGCAAAGTGGCCGCCGCCGGTGAACTGAGCGTGGAGAAAACCAGTGCCCTGTGGGACCGCAGTGGCGTTGTCGATGCGCAGTGGGCTCCCTATTCGCGTTTCACCCTGCCTTCCTTGAGCACCGCCTTTTTGACCGCCGACGACGCCGCTCGTTATATCCACGGGACCATCAGCGGGCGGCGCGAGCAGGTACTCGGCGGGATGATTCTGCAACAACCCGACGGTCGCTTCGTGGTGACTCAACCGGTGGCCACGGGGCCACGGCCCTTTGCCTTCGATGGCCTCTACCCTGTGGATCGCCAGAACACGCCGATTATCCTCAATGCGGGTCATCGCCTGCATGCCCGCTACGGCACGCGGCCTGCGTTGTCGACGACCGACCCGGCCTACGTCGCCCGTTTCAAATGGACCCGCCAGGAAGCCGAATTGAGCGGCCAGATGTTCCACCCGGACGATGTGGCCGACCTGCTCGCTGCGGGCGTCACGGGGTATCTGTCGGGTTCTCAAGACAGCGTGATCGCGTGGGGGCCGTCCACCACCTCGGCGCAGTGGCGCCTGCAGTGGACGGGCGATGCCGCCAAGGGCGACAGCGCGATTGCCAAACGCCTGGCCGACGCGGCGATGAAACCCGCTGACGTGGTCAGGACGCTCGCCGAGTCCGGCACGCTGCGGGTGGTCATCGGCAACGCGCTGTGGGGCCCGGCTGACTTTGTTGAAATGGATTGGGGGCCGTGGGTGCGAGCCCTGCAATTCCAGCGCCCGGCGACGGTGAGCCACGGGCCGATTTTCGGCAACGCTGACGACGCTGCCCGTGATCTGTACCGACGCGACCCTCAGGACCACGCGCAACACTTTGCCAACCGCTACTTTGCGTTCATCCTCCGGCACCAAAGCCTCGAAGAATATGTGGCCAGCGAACTGATTCCCGTCACCGGCAAATCCCCGCTGCTGTCCCTCGCCAGCCTCTATGGGCCCACTCTGCCCGACGGCTTTGCTTGTCACAGCCTCTACTACGCCAACCAGTTTGTCGGGAATGGCGCGACAGCCTGGTTGAAGCGTGTGTTTATCGAACCCGAGGACTTGAGTGAGGGCATTGCCCAGGCGCGCATCCAGACGATCATGCCGCCACACGGCGCCCCGCTGTACATCGCCACGCCGGAAGGTGCCTTGTTGCGGTATCAGTCGCCCTCGACTCAAGCCATGTTCGAGGCGCAGAGTGAGGCGGATTCGTTTGAAACGGTACAAAACAAACTGAATGCAGGCACCCTGCAAACGCTTCAGTTTGTGCGGCGCGTAGCGTCCTCCGGCCATTTGCAGGTGGTCCAGACCAGCCATTGCTGGGACGTTGCCGGCGATGTGACGGGGCAGTGGAAGCCGTACGAAAACCTGCAACGGCGCCGCCTCAGCCCGGCGTTTCTGGCCATGGATGACGTTGCGCAGTACATCCGCCGTCGTGTCTCGCCGAGCCTGGATCAGCCCTATGGCGGCATTATCCTGCGTCGTAACGATGGCTGGTTTGTTGCCACTGAGCCGGTGCGGGTGCCGGATGAAGTATTCGATATGAAAAGCATCTTTCCCGATGAAATGGTCACCCGTGGGCTGTACCCGCAGCGCACGGAGGTGGTTGCCAGCTATCACTCAAGGCCGGCCACGCAATGGCCGTTTCTGCTCTCACCGGCCGAGTCGGCGGTGTACGGCAACATGTTTTCCACACGTGTGCTGGCCCAGGCGCTGTCCACTGCTCAGACGCCTCACTACCACTATTTGCTGGCGCCCGACGGCGCGTTGATTCGGTTGAAACCGCGACCGGAGTTGAAGTACCCGCCCATTCCGGCCTCAGCGTTCATTATGCGGCCGCGCAATCGCCGCGATTGGCTGAGCGGGCCACTTGAACGGCAGCTACGCAACGGTGAGTTGGCCCCCGAAGAATACGTGACCCGTGTGAGTAAAACGTTTGAACTGCAGGTGGTTGTCGGCAGCACCCTGTGGGGCGCACCAGGCCCAGTTGCCGGCTGGAGCCCATTTTTCAGCGAGGTCTTGCGCGGTCGGCGTTACCTTGAGGCAACTGTCGACCCTGCGTGCAGCCCGCTGCACACCCGCGCGGACGATGCCGCGCGCCATGCCCATGAACACGCCGGGCAAAGGCATGAGGCGCAGTTCGGCTATGTGCTCCAATCCACCGGCAACGGGCACTTCGTCGCCACGCTACCGGTTACCGATGGCGGTTCGGACCTCTCTCACCGGCGGGTTTTTGCCGATGCCGGCTACCCCTATCGTTATCAGATGGCGGGGCTGTACCTGTGCGGTTTGCAATGGGGTGACACTCAACCGGCCGGCCAAATAATCAGCCTGGACTCGATTTATCGGGGGTTGATCTCACCCACGCGGTTGATACAGGCGATGTACCAAGTGAGCGCCACCGCAAGCCGCGCAGCGTTCCCTCTGTACTTGTCGTGTGCCGATGGCGCTTTGTTGAAGTTCACCGTGCGCAATGATCGCTTCGTCGATTATCAGGACGACTTGAAATTGAAACTGCGCCTGCTCAGCCCGCGCGATTACATCCGTCGCATGGCGGCGGCCGGTGAGTTGCGCATCCTGGTGCCCAGCGATAACTGGCCGGGCGTTGGTGTGGTGGATGCGCAATGGCAGCCGGGCCGTTCGCGGGGCGTGCTGCCGGCTGATGAGCGGCGCTGGGAGCTGGGGCCGGTGCATGCCCACCGGGACGACGCCGCAGGCTTTGTTCACGATCGGGCGGGCGCTTACACCGGCCAACAGGCGATCAGTGCCTTGCTGGAAAAAACCGCGACCAGCGCTTACCTACCGGTGCTGGCAACCCCTGACGAGGGCTTTCCCTCCAGCGTCAGTGCGCATCTGTTTTCCACCGCTGCGGTGTGGCCGACAGGTTATCAAGTCAGCGCCGCCCACGTGGTGTTTCACGCTGGACGCGATCAGGTGCAAGTGGGCAGTGAGCGCCTGTTTGCCGAGTTTTTCGTCTCGTGGCGCGAGCTGGGGTTTTATCTGTATGAGTTGAAAAAACAGAGGCTTTCCATCTCGGGTTTTTACCTGTCCGCCCGGGACGGTGCGTTACTGAGCTATGCGCCGACGTTCGGCCAGGAAGAAGCCGAGTTGTTGACCGCCCCCGGCAGATGGACCGCCGAGGGCGGCTATACCCCGCTGGCGCCAGCGCCATCGCAGGTGCTGTCCGAACTGGCCCGGGTTGGCCAGTTGCGGGTGCTGCGCAAAGGGGCCTTCTGGACAGTGCGCACACTGGTCGGCGCAGACCTGAAATTGCCAACCCGTTCGACACAGCGGCCGGACAAGGATGAACTCTGAGTGATGCGGCTCAGCGCTTGCGCATCAGCCCGATAAAAAACAACCCGCCAATCGCCGCCGTGGCGACGCCAATCGGCAAGTCCTCGGGGGCGATCAGCGTGCGCGCAGCCACATCCACCCACACCAGGAACAGGCTGCCAAGCAATGCGCACACCGGCAGTAACCGACGATGCTCGGCGCCTACGAGGCGCCGGGCAATGTGCGGCACCATCAGCCCGACAAAGCCGATGGAGCCGCTGATGGACACCAGCACGCCGGTCATCAAGGAGGCCACCAGAAACACTTTCAGCCGCACGTTGCGTGCGTTCAGGCCGAGGGTCACGGCAGTCTGTTCGCCCGCCATCAACGCGTTCAAGGGCCGCGCCATGCCCACCAGCACCAACAACCCCAGCAGCACGGTGGCAGCGGGAATGGCCAGCAGTTCCCAGCGTGCCAGGCCCAGGCCGCCGAGCATCCAGAACATCACCGCCGACGCCGCGCGGTGGTCGCCCATAAACAGCAACAGGTTGGCCGCCGCCATCATCACAAACGACACTGCCACGCCGCACAGCAACAGGCGATCACTCTCCAGCCGTCCATTGCGACTGGCCACCGCCAGCACCACCAACATACTCACCAGCGCGCCGATGAACGCTGCGATGGGCAACGTCAGCAGGCCGATAATTTCACCCACATGCAGCACCACGATCACCGCGCCGAGGGTGGCGCCGGACGTTACGCCCAGCAGGTGCGGGTCTGCCAGCGGGTTGCGCGTGACCGCCTGCAACACCGCGCCAATCAGCGCCAACCCGGCGCCCACCAATGCACCGAGCAACATGCGCGGCACACGAATCAGCCAGACGATATGTTCCTGCCCGGCTGACCAGTTCACCTCACCCAAGCCGAAGGCCTTGTACAACACGATTCGCCACACCACTTCCACCGGCACCCGCGCAGGGCCGAAGCCCAGCGAGATCACGCAAGAGACCAGCAGCACCGCGCCGAGGGCGGCCAGCAACAAGGCGTAGCGACGGGTGATCATTCGCCGTGAAACCCCTTGGCCAGGGTTTCAACCGCCAGCACGTTATCGATGCCCGGCGTGGCCTGCACATACGGGATCACGATAAAGCGCTGATTACGGATGGCGTCGACGGCTTGCAACGCGGGATTGTTGAGCAGGAATTGCTCCTTCTGTTCGGCGGTGATTTCGCTGTAGTCGACGATCACGATCACCTGCGGGTTGCGCTCCACCACGGTTTCCCAGTTGACGCGGGTCCAGCTGGCGTCGACGTCATCGAGAATGTTGCGCCCGCCGGCCGAGTTGATCAGCGCTTCGGGCATGCCCAGGCGGCCGGAGGTCATGGCGCGGTCTTCACCGCTGTCATACAGGAACACGCGCGGCTTGTCGGCGGGCAGGTTTTTTTGCACCTCGGCGACCTGCGCCTGCATCTGCGCGATCAGCGCGTTGGCGCGGTCTTGCACGTCGAAGATCTTGCCGAGGTTGCGCAGGTCGTTATAGGTGTCGTCCAGGGTCGCCGCCGGGCGTTTCATCACAAAGGCGCACGACTCGGTCAGCTCATACACATTGATGCCCAGCGGTTGCAGGGTTTGTGGCGTGAGGTCGCCGCCCACGCGCATGCCGTAATCCCAGCCGGCGAAGAAGAAATCCACCTCTGCATTGAGCAGGGTTTCCACCGACGGGTACTTGCTCGCCAGCTCCGGCAGGCCGTCGAGTATTGCGGTCATTTGCGGCGTGACTGACTTCCAGCCAGTCACGCCGCTGTAGCCGGCCATGTGCGACTTGAGGCCCAGGGCGAGCATCATTTGGGTCATGTTGATGTCGTGGCTGACCGCGTGTTTTGGCGCTTCCTGAAAGGTCACTTCGCGGTTGCAGCTTTTGATGGTGACCGGGTAATGGGTGGCCTCGGCGAATGCGTGGGAGGTACAGAGCAGCAAGGCAACAGCGAGAAAGGCGCGCGGGATCATGGTTGGGTTATCCAGGTGATTCGGGGGTAGCCGGACAGGGGATGAGTGTCGATCAGTGCTTCGACGCCAAATACATCGCGCAGCAGTTCGACGGTCAGTACTTCATGGGGCGTGCCGCTGGCGATGATGCGCCCATGGTCGATCACGTACAGGCGGTCGCAGAACGCGGCCGCCAGGTTCAAGTCGTGGATGCTCGCCAGGGTGCCGATGTTCAGGCGCTTGACCAGCCGCAGCAGTTCAAGCTGGTAACGCGGGTCGAGGTGGTTGGTCGGCTCGTCGAGCACCAGCAACTCGGGTTGCTGGGCCAGGGCACGGGCGAGGATCACGCGTTGTTTTTCACCGCCGGAAAGGGTGGCGAAGGCGTGGTCTTCGAAGCCCTGCATGCCGACCGATTGCAGCGCTTGCCTGATCAATTGCCGGTCGTGGGGTGTGTCACTGTCGAACAGCCCTTTGTGCGGCGTGCGGCCCATGGCGACCACTTCATCCACGCGCAAGCCGAAGGCGTCGGGGAATTCCTGCAGGACCACGGCGATGCGTTGCGCGCACCATTTCGAGCTTTGCTTCCACACGTTCTGGTGGGCGAGCGACACGTCGCCCTGATCGGGTTTGGTAAACCGATAGGCGCAGCGCAGCAGGCTGGTTTTGCCGCTGCCATTAGGCCCGATCAGCCCCACAAACTCACCCGCACCGACCTGCAGGCTGGCATCACACAGGTGGAACTGGTGAAGGCAGTGGCCGTGATCCTGAGGTGTCCAGGTGAGGCGGGTGAGGGTGAGTGAAGTCATCGTGCCTCTCGAATTAAACACAGATCAAACTGTGGGAGCTGGCTTGCCTGCGATAGCGGTCGTTCCAGTGAAGGTGTATTGCCTGATTTACCGCTATCGCAGGCAAGCCAGCTCCCACAGGGTATCGGTTAAAAGGTGTAGTCCGCCGTGACGAAGAACGAGCGCGGTTCGCCGAGGATCCACTGTTGACCGTCGTTGTACTGGCTCACGGCGTAGGTGCGGTCGAACAGGTTATTCAAGTGCAGACCCAGTGTGGTGTTGCGCATCGCCTTCCATGACACGCTGGCGTCGACCACGGTGTAGCTCGGTACTTCGCGGGTGTTGGCCATGTCGGCATAGCGTGCGTCAACGTAGCGCCCGCCAGCACCGGCGCGGATGTCGTCCGTCACTGCCTTGCTCAGCCACAGGTTGGCGGTGCGGCGCGGCACGTCCACCGGGCGGTTGCCGTCGCGCGACACTTGCACACCGCCGACGTCCTGTTTGAAGTCGTCGTACTGTGCCCGCACGATCGCCGCGTTGGCTTGCAGTTGCCAGGCGTGTGGCAATTGCAGGTCCAGGCTGGCTTCCAGGCCGTTGGAGGATTGCTGGCCGACTTGCTGCTTGAGGTCGGGGTTGCCCGGCACATCGGTCAGCAGTTTCTTTTTCACAATGTGATAAGCCGCCAGGGTCCATTCGCCCCGCTGGTGCCAGAAGGATTGTTTGAGGCCTATTTCGGTTTGCCTGGCGCTGGACAGGTCGAATTGCTGCTGGCTCGGGCTCAGGGAAATCAAACCGCCGACGCCGTCGGTGCTGGTCGCGTACTGGCCGTAAACCGTGGTGTCCGGCGTGATCGCATACACCAGCCCAGCCTTCCAGTTATTGCCGGTGAGGGTTTTGTCGGTCTGGCTGCCGTCGCGCAAATCATCACGCTCGACGTGGTCGTAGTCGCGGCGGATGCCGGTAACCAGCGCCAGCTTTTCGGTGAGTTGTAGGCGGTTTTCGGCGAAGCCGGCGATGGTTTTGGTGGTAGTGGCGAACAACGGCTTGAACGGGTCCTGGCTGGTAAACGGCGCCGGTGCCGGGTAGTTGATGTCGATGGGTTGGCCATTGCTCAACACGTCGTCAAAGGGCGAGTTGCTCGCCAGGCGAAAGCGAATCCGGTTGTATTCCACGCCAGCCACGGTCTGGCTATCGAGGCCGAACAGCGTGTGCTTGAAGGTGAAGGTCTGGCGATCACCGACCTGCTCCTGGTTGTGCTTGATGCTGAAGTTGCCGCTGCGGGTTAACTGCCCGTCGGTGAAATTATAGTTTTCGGCGTTCTGCCAGCGACGCTGGTTCTTGAGGTAGAACAGCTCGTTGGTGGCGCTGATGTTCTCGTTGATCTGCCACTCGCTGGTCAGGCGCGTCCACTGGTCGTTGTAATGCTGGGTGTTGTTGCTGACGTTGTAATTCTTGTCGCGCAGGCTGTTGTACAAGTGGCCATTGAGCAGCGGCGTACCGAAGTCATTCTGCGGGCGCTGGTCGCCGTAGTCGCTGGCCAGGGTAACGCTCAGGTTGTCTGTTGCCTGCCAGCGCAGGGCGCCGCTGACGAAGTCACTGGCTGAGTCGCCGCGGTCGATGAAGCCGTTGCTACGCAGGCGGTTGAGGTTTAAACGGTAGCTCAGGGTATCGGTCAGCGAGCCGCCGCTGTCGAGGGCTTCCTGCTGACGATCATAGGAGCCATAGCCCAGGCGGATGTGGTTTTCGATTTCGCCGCTAAACGGCTTTTTCGGCACGGTGTTGATCACCGCTCCAGTAGCGCCTTCGCCGTACAGCACCGACGCCGGGCCGCGCAGCACGTCCACGCGCTCCACTGCCCAGGTGTCTACCGGGAAGGTCGATGTGCCCATGCCCATGTACATGCGGTTGCCGTCGTAGAGCTGCATCACCGACGCCTGCCCGGTAAAGCCGCGCGCCTGCAACGAGGTACCGCCGTCGCCCGGCGTGCCGGTGCGGGTGATGCCGGTGGCACGGGAAATGGCGTCCTGCACGCTGGCATCGCCGCGTTCGCGGATTTTCTCGCCGGTCTGGCTTTCGACACTGCCGGGTGTCTGCCGCGCCGTGAGGTTCAGGCGTGAGCCGGCGGTCGTCGGCGTGTCCAGGTCGATGCGTTCTTCATCGACGGCAGGTGCGGTGACGGGGCTGGCGGGCAGGGTCAGGGCCTGGGCGCTGGTGTGCAAAGCGAGCAGGCACAGGCCGGACGCGAAGTACTTGTTCATCGGTCGATCAGTCTTCTTGGAGGGTTGCTCACCGCAGGGCGCGGCGAGCAACGATAACGCAGAAAGTGTTATAAGTTAACACTTATTGGCTGCGGGACAACAGTCGCGCAAGGCTACAGAAGGCCTCTGCCGTGGGCATCTCGCCTGCCTCATGCGGAACCTGAGGCAGATTCATGTCTGCCAAACAGGCGCGACAGCACCAGGCGATCCAGCGCCCAGACGACGATCAACGAGGCGCCCACCAACGGGAAAATGATCGCCAGGCCGAGCATGATCACCATCGCGGTTTTCCACTTCGGCAGGTCATGGCGCAGCGGCGGAACACCCAGCCCGCCAACCGGCCGACGCTTCCACCAGATCACCACGCCGCTCACCGCGCTGAGCAGGATCATCAGGCAAATAACCAGCACGATCAGTTGATTGATCCAGCCGAACATCTTGCCTTCGTGCAGCATCACACCGGTCTCGGTGGCACGTGCGACGGTGTTGTACTGCGCCCAGCGCACATCGGCGAGGACCTTGCCGGTGTATTGATCCACATGCAGGGTGGCGTCATTGCGCGGGTCGTTGGCGAACACCGCCACGGTGAATACGCCTTCAGCGGTGGTCGGGAGCGTGATGCTGTAACCCGGCTCGACGTTGCGCGCCTTTGCCAGGTCCACCACCTGTTGCAGGCTCACGGTGGGCGCGGCGGGGCCTGCATGCGCGGCGCCGTGGTTCATGTGTTCGGCGTGCTCGCCCGACATCGGCATCGGCGTGTTTTCCATGGCCCAGGGCACGGTTTGTTGGCTGGCGGTGTTGAGGGTGCGTGCCTGCTGGTCGGACTGCGGCACGTTGTTCCACATCGCCGCCGGGAACGTATTCCACAGGTCAGCGTATTGCTTGCCCCAGAAGCCGGTCCAGGTCATGCCGCTGAGCAGCATCACCAGCAAAAAAGCCGCGCCCCAGAAGCCGGCGACCGCGTGCATATCGCGCCAGAACACCCGGCCACGGGTGTTGAAACGAGGCCACAACACGCCCGCCGACGACTTGCCGCGCGGCCACCACAGGTACACGCCGGACACCACCAGCATCACGCCCCAACCGGCGGCGAGTTCCACCAGGCGATCGCCCACGGTGCCGATCATCAGCTCACCGTGCAGCGCGCGGGCGATGGCTTGCAGGTTGTATTTCGCGTCCTGCTCGCCGAGTACGGTGCCGCGATACGGGTCGACAAATACCGTGACCTCGCGGCCGCCGTTGTGCATCACAAATTGCGCGCTGCTGGTGGCGTCTGCAGGCGGCAGGTATTTGCTGATCGTGCCTTGTGGGTAGGCGGCTTTGGCCCGTTGCAGTTGCTCGTCGGCGCTCAGGGCGTGTTCGGCGACGGGCACGGTGAGCAGGTCGCCGTACATCAGCGGGTCGAGCTGGGGTTTGAACAGGTAGATGATGCCGGTCAGGGCCAGCAGCACCATGAAGGGGGCGACGAAGAGGCCGGCGTAGAAGTGCCAGCGCCAGGCGAGGTTGTAGAAGGAAACTTTTTGAGTGGTCATCAGGGTGCTCCGCAAAGGCTTAAGATTTTTTTGTCAGTCAGGCCGTCATCGCGGGCAAGCCCGCTCCCACAGGGGAATGCATTTCAAGTGTGGGAGCTGGCTTGCCTGCGATGCTCTTTAGAAGCTCATGTCCACCTTGGTCCAGAGGGTCCGCCCCGGTTCCTTGATGGCTTGCGGGTCATTGGCCGGGTAGCCGAACCCGGCGTTGCCGGCCAGGTTCAAGTGCTCGGCGTAGGCCTTGCCGAACAGGTTGTCGACGCCGGTGCTGACCTTGAAATTTTTGTTGATGCGGTACGCCGCGTTCAGCGAGAACACGCCAAAGCCGCTGCTCTTGTCGAAGTCCTTGCCGACCACATTGCCCTTGTTCCGGTCGATGCGGTTTTGCGCCGCGACCACGCGCCACAAGGCACCGGCGCTCCAATCGTCTTCGCTGTAGGTGAGGCCAAGCCGCGCATCCAGCGGCGGCATTTGTGGCAGCGCCTTGCCGTCGCTGGTGTTTTTGCCCCAGGCGTAGGCGAGGGTGGCGTCGGCTTTCCAGTGACGGGTCAGCTTGTACGCAGCACCCAATTCGCCGCCCATGATGCGGGCGTCAACGTTGCTGGCTTGGGAGGTCGGCCCCATCATTCCAGGCGTGTAGTTGAACAGGATGAAATCCTGCACCCGGCCGATGTAACCCGAGGCCCAGGCGTCGAGGTCGGCGGTTTTGTATTGCGCGCCGAAGTCGAGCTGGGTGGTTTTTTCCGGTTTGACGCCATCGAAGGCATTCACCGAACCGACTGCGCCCGTGTCCGGGGAGAACAGCTCCCAGTAATCCGGGAAGCGTTCCGAGTGGCCCAGCCCTGCATAGACGGTGGTCGGGCTGTCGGCCAGGTCGTGCTCAAAACGCACGAAGCCCGAGGGCAGTGTGTCGGTGCGGGTAGCGTCGGCGGTTGCGCTGGCCTGGCGAAAATCCTTGGCCGAGGCGCGGTCCAGGCGCGCACCGGTGATCAGCCGGTCGCGGTCGGCGGCGTACCAGGTCAGCTCGCCGAACACGCCGTAATTGTGGAAGTTAGCGTCCTTGACCCGTGGCAAGCTCTTGTAGGTGTCGACGCCCATGCTGCTGCGTTCGCGGTGTTCATTGGTCTGCGCGTCCAGGCCGCTGATCAACTGCACATCAGCCCAACGCCAGGTTGCCTTGATGCGCGCGCCGAGGGTTCGGCGGTCGACATTGGCGGCCATCGGCCCGGCCATCATCCCGGTGCCGGACGGCGTACGCAGGCTGTAGTTGTCCATCACGTGGTCGGCGTAGTTGTAGTAGACCTGGGCCTCGACCTTGTCCAGCACCTCGCCGATATTGGATTTCTCGAAACGCAGCCCCAGGCTTTCGCGCAGGAACTGCGAGCCGTCCATGCCACGCCCGGCGTAACGCGCCTCGCCATCGCCGCGGCCTGCGGTGAGTTCCAGCAGGGTATCGGCGTCGGGGGTGAAACCGACAGCCACGTCGCCGTTCCACTTGTCGTAGCGCGAGGCGACGGTGCTGTTATTCCCGTCTTTGTAGTCGTCGGCGTGCGCCTGGTTGCCGATCACTCGCACATAGCCCAGTGGCCCGCCCGCTGCGGCGTCGACAACCTTGTCAAAGCGCCCGTTGGAGCCGGCCAGCACACTGGCATTGACCCGCGTGCCCAGCTCGCCGAACTGCTCCGGCTCGCGTTCGAACAACACGGTCCCGGCCGAGGCGCCCGGGCCCCAGAGTACGGTTTGGGGGCCTTTGATCACGGTGAGTTTGTCGTAGGTTTCTGGCGAGATGTACGAGGTGGGCGCGTCCATGCGGCCCGGGCAGGCGCCAAGCATCATGCTGCCGTTGGTGAGGATATTCAGGCGCGAGCCGAACATGCCGCGCAGCACCGGGTCGCCGTTGGTGCCGCCGTTACGTACCAGGGCGAAACCGGGGATGGTCTTGAGGTAGTCGCCGCCGTCGCTGGCGGGCACCGGTTGGCGCGGGTCTTTCGGATTGGTGATCACGGTCAGTGGCGAGCTGGGCGCGATCGCGGTGATCACTGTGGGGGTCAGTTCATGTTCGTCGGCGTGGGCTTGCGCAACCAACAAAGCGCCGCACAGAACGGCGAACACGGGGGTGCTTCCCAAACGGGTGTCAGCAGAAAACCTGGACATGACAAATTCCATCAATCAATCGTAAACAACACGGCCAGCAGCCTGCGGCTGCCTGTCTAACGTCGGCCGGGGTGAAGTAACGCTGTGAAGTGCTTACGCGTTGACGGGCGGTGCGCGGCTGCGGGCGCCAGGGAAGATGCTCTGCCGGGCGTGGCCCAGGCGAGTGGCGGGGGTGAGGGCGTTGGCCGGTGGCGGGTTGCCGAGGGTGAAGGTTGAACTGCCGCCGGGCAGGGCCGGGCAGCTATAGAGCAAGTCGCAATAGCCGCACTTGGACCAGAGGGCGTGGTGTTCGTCAGGGGCTTTTGGGTGATGGGAGTCACCGTGGTCCATCGGCATGTCCATGGACATGCTCATCGACATACCGGCGTGATGGTCCATCGGCATCGCTTGGGAAATCAGCGGACCGATAAAGATCATCAGCATGGCGAACAGGCTGATCCAGCTGCCGCGTCTTACGCGGGCGTGTGGAGAAAACCTGGCGCGAGGGGCGCCCATCGAGGTTGGCCTACCTGGCGTGCTTATGCTCGTGAGTGGCCACTGGCGGCACTTTCTGCACCGAGACTTCGATGTCTACCTTGCCGGCTTTTTCAAAGGTCAGTGTCAGCGGAAATTGCTTGCCGTCAGCCAACAGGCTGCGGTCTTTGAGGCCCAGCAGCATTACGTGATAGGCCATCGGCGCGAACGTCAGCTCACCCTTGGCCGGCACGGCGACGCTGGTGACGCGCTGCATTTTCATCAAGTCGCCCTGCATCACATGCTCATGCATCTCGGCCTTGTCCGCCACCGGCGTTTCCACGCTGAGCAAGCGGTCCGGGGCTTCACCGGTGTTATGAATCACAAAATACGCCGCAACCGTCGGCGCATTGGGCGGCAACGCCTGGGACCACGGGTCGCTGACCAGCAGGTCGCCCGCCTTGTAGTCATCGGCATTGGCAGCACTGAACACCGGCAGCAGCAACGCAGCCAGAAGCAGGGAAGATTTGAGCATGGCAGTTCTCCAGAACAGTTCTAAACGCAGTTCACTTGCGAACACATCAAACCGTTGGAGAGGCACGGGGGTTGAGGCTCGGCCATTGCTGGCGCGGGGTAGGGGCTTGCAACGCCGGCGGCGACAGGCCTGGCACCGCATCAAAACGGGTGACATACAGCTGCGGCACATGCCCCGGCAACGCCACCACCGGCGCCGAGCCCGAGCAGCACCAGCAATGCTGCATGCTGGAGTGATCGTCCTGCTGCGGCGACGGAATTTCCAGCGCGCCCAGGGCAATGGTCTTCAGGCTGGCGCCGTTGGATGAACAGAAGCTGCCCCACAACAGGTTTTTAGCCGGGTCATCCGACTGCTGCATCGCACTGGTCATCGGCATGGCAAAGGCGTTGAGCAGCACTGCAAGGCAGGCGATCCAGGCGATTGCAAAGCGTTGACGGGCCATGGCGGACAATCCGTAGGGTTAAACGATCAGGTGGGTATTTAGCCTGATCGAGGGGGATAAGTAAAAAGGGGCGGTGTGGTTTGGTGTCGCAGTGCTATCAAATTGCGGTGGCGTGGAGCTTGAGGCCTAAAGCTTTCATGACCTTCATGATAGTTGCGAATTCGGGATTGCCAGTGGCGGAGAGGGCTTTGTATAAACTTTCGCGTCCAAGGCCTGCGTCGCGGGCGATTTGGGTCATGCCTTGGGCGCGTGCGATGTTGTTCAGGGCTGAGCGAATCAGCAAGCCGTCGCCGGAGTCCTCCTCGAAGGAGGCTTCAAGGTACTCGGCCATGTCCTCAGGGGTCTTGAGGTAGTCCGCGACATCGAAATCTGTAAATTCAGTCATGGGGTACTCCTTTTTTCAAAGTCTTCTGCGATTTTTTTTGCGTGCTGGATGTCACGCTTCTGGGTTGATTTGTCGCCGCCTATCAACAGCAGGTAAACCACATCGCCCTTGCGCGTGAAGTAAATACGGTATCCAGGACCATAATGGATGCGCATTTCTGATACGCCGTTTCCGACTGACTCACAGTCTCCAAAATTTCCCTATGTTGCGTTATCTATCCGTGTAGTCACACGTGCGCGGGCAGCGTTGCTGCGTAATGAAACGAGCCATTCCTGAAATTCCTTTGATTTTTTGAAATGAATCATCGCTGATCGTATTCCTTGGGATACGGGCTGGCAAGATGCGACGCGCTGCATGAGCAGTGCGAAACCGTGAGCGGGAAGGTTAGGGCGGGGGCTTTTGGTTGAACCAGCCAGCTGGTTCGGAAGTGTTTGTAGGTGGTTTCGGCTTTTAGGGAAGAAGCGACAGAGGCAATTGCTTTGCTGGCAGACCGTATGCAGGTAGGCCGCACTGCGACCTGCTGGCGCAGTTTCTACTGTGGGAGCGGGCTTGCTCGCGAAAGCGGTGTGTCAGCCAATACATTCGGTGACTGATACACCGCCTTCGCGAGCAAGCCCGCTCCCACATTTTTGTCTGTGTTTGGCGTGAGGCTGTTGGTTGCTGGTGCAATGTCTGCAAGCAGCAAACAGAAATTTCCGACAAGTCTTTAAGGTTGTCCCTAGGACACTCAATCTCTAGTCTCCGGGCACCGCTGCACATTCAGCGGTCGGGCGTCGCGGCCCGGACAGATCAAGCATTGCCTCCTTTCAGTTGACGCTTTTTTATCGTCTACTGTGCGGCGCTATGGTGGCTGTGCGCGGGATACCTTCGGGTATGCCGGCTTCCTTGATCTCCGGTCCGCGAACCTGCGCACAGCTGCCACCCAATCGCATCGCGGCGATCCGTGGCAGCTCCACTTAGATTGAGAAGCTTCACAATGATCAAACCCACCCCAAATCCCCCCATTCGCCTATTCACCGTGGCCGATGGCATCAGCACTGAAGACCTGTTGGTCAACCTCAGCGAAACCCTCGCGTCGGCGAATGCGCTGAGCTGCGACCTGGCATTTGACCTGGATGGCTCGAAGCGAGAGGCGTTGCTGGGCGTCGTGCAGTTGATTGAGCTGGCGAAGTTGCTGGCTGATCGTGTGCAAGCGACCACCGCCAGCAGCTAAAAACGCAGGTCACATGTGGGAGCGGGCTTGCCCGCGATAGCGGTGGGTCAGTTAACACCTGTGGCGACTGACACTCTGCTATCGCGGGCAAGCCCGCTCCCACATTGGAAATGTGCTGTTTAGAGAGTGGTAATGGCCTGCAGCACCGCTGCCACGCTGGTGAACTCTCGATCTACAGCCGCCAGCACTGGCCGCTTCAACACCAGCACCGGCACCCCGCGCTCCCTGGCCACTTCCAGCTTCGGCTCGGTCGCCGTGCTGCCGCTGTTCTTGCTGATCAGCACATCAATCCGTCGCCGCTCAAACAACGCGCGTTCATCCTCGATCAGAAACGGCCCGCGTGCGCCGATCACTTCACAGCGCTCATTTCCCGGATACACCTCCAGCGCGCGCAGCGTCCAGAACTGCTCCGGCGGGATTTCATCCAGGTGCTGCAACGGCTCGCGGCCCAGCGTGAGCAGCGGGCGCTTGAAGGGCTTCAACGCTTCAATCAACTCAGCCCAATCACGGACCTCGCGCCAGTCATCCCCAACCTGCGGCTGCCACGCCGGGCGACGCAAGGCCCAGCACGGAACCTCGCACAGGCGCGCCGCCTGGGCGGCATTCCCGCTGATCTGCGCCGCATACGGATGGGTCGCGTCGAGGATCAGGCTGATGTTTTCCTCGCGAACAAAGTGCGCCAAGCCTTCAGCCCCACCGTAACCGCCAACACGCACCTGGCAGGTCAGGTCAGTCGGCACGCGACCCACACCGGCCAGGCTGTACACATGCTCCGGGCCCAGCGTGCGAGCAATGGTCAGCGCTTCCGTCACGCCGCCCAACAACAAGATGCGCTTCATAGCGGCTTGACCACGTCCAGCAAGGTGATCGGCAGCGCCTGGCGCCACGTATCGAATTCGCCCAGCGGCTGAGCCTGCGCGACGTGGATGCGCGTCAGCTCGCCGCCGTGCTGCGCGCGCCAGTTCATCAGGGTCATTTCACTTTGCAGGGTCACGGCGTTGGCCACCAAGCGACCACCGGGTCGCAGGTGTTGCCAGCAGGTGTCGAGCACGCCGTCACGCGTAACGCCGCCGCCGATAAAGACCGCATCGGGTGCTTCCAGCCCGTGCAGCACGTCCGGCGCCTTCCCGCGAATCAGCTGCAAGCCAGGTACGCCAAGAGCATCGCGGTTATGTTCGATCAATCCTTGGCGGCCTTCATCCGCTTCGATCGCGAGGGCACGGCAACTCGGGTGGGTACGCATCCACTCAATCCCGATAGAGCCGCTGCCCGCGCCCACGTCCCACAGCAATTCACCCGGCATCGGGGCGAGGCGTGCGAGGGTCATGGCGCGCACATCGCGTTTGGTCAGTTGGCCGTCGTGCTGGAATGCCGAGTCGGGTAAACCCGCCAGGCGTGACAGGCGCGGTGCAGTGGCGTCCGCCACGCAGTCGATGGCGACCAGGTTCAAATCGGCAACCGAGGCGTGTGCCCACGCGTGCGCCAGCCCGTCGATGCGCTGCTCATGCGCGCCGCCCACGTGTTCAAACACGCTTAACCGGCTTTGCCCAAACCCGGACTCAGCCAATAACGCGGCCATCAACCCAGGGCTGCGGCCATCATTGCTCAATACCACCAACCGCACGCCACTGGCCAGATGCGCGTTCAGCGCCGCCAACGGCCGAGCCACCACAGACAACGTCACCACGTCCTGCAACGGCCAGCCCAACCGCGCCGCTGCCAGGGACACCGATGAAGGCGCCGGCAAAATCAACAGTTCTTCAGCCGCCACCTGTCGCGACAAACTGGCGCCCACGCCATAAAACATCGGATCGCCGCTGGCCAGCACACAGACAGGCTCACCCCGCCGCGCCAGCACCGGCTCCAGCGAAAACGGGCTTGGCCACAGCTGACGCTCGCCCCGAATACACACCGGCAGCAGGTCCAACTGACGCTGGCCCCCTATAATCCGCGAGGCGCGCAACAGGGCGTGCCGGGCGTTTTTGCCCAGGCCCTTGAAGCCGTCTTCACCGATGCCTACTACCGTCAGCCAGGGCGACATATGAATTCCTTGAACGACATCCGACGGGCAGGCTTTTCATGCCGCCGGACAAAGCAGGCATAATACCGCGCCTTTACCCGTCAACCGGTAGCCCCGTGAACCAGACGCCCGCCCTGAATACCTTACGCCCCTCGGCTTGCCCGGGGTTGCTGCGTATCGTCCAGGCGTTGGACGGTGGTATTTGCCGGATCAAATTGGCCGGTGGTTCGATCACTGCCGCCCAGGCGATTGCCGTGGCTGACGCGGCCCAGGCCTATGCGGGCGGGGTGATCGAGGCGACCAACCGCGCCAATCTGCAGATCCGCGGTATTGGCGCCGAGCAGGACGCCTTGATCACGACGCTGCTGGCCGCAGGCCTTGGCCCGAACAACGCCGCCGGCGATGACGTGCGCAACCTGATGCTCAGCCCCAGCGCCGGCATCGACCCGCAGATGCTGTTCGACACGCGCCCGTTGGCCGGGCAGATCCTCGCGACCCTGCAAAACCACCCGCGTTTCCATGAGCTGTCGGCCAAGTTCGCCGTGCAACTGGACGGCGGGGAAGCCCTGGCCATGCTCGAACATCACCACGACCTGTGGCTGTCGGCGTTTAAACGCGACGGCGAAACGTTGCTGGCGTTCGGCCTGGCCGGTTGCCCGGCGCTGGATGCGCCATTGGCGGCGGTGCCGCTGGACCAGGGCCACGCGCTGGTAGTGGCCGTGCTCGAAGCGTTTCTCGACCTCGCCACGCCCGAGCAAACCCGCATGCGTCACTTGGCTGTGGATAACTTGCTGAGCCATCTGCGCCTGCCGCTGTTGCCGGTCGACGGCTTCAAACGCCCGGCCAGTGGCGCGTTGTTGCACCTGGGCAGTTATCCACAGCTCAAAAAAAATCTGTATTACGTGGCTGCCGTTGCGCCCTTGGGCCGCCTCGATTCGACGATGCTCAAGGGCGCCGCGCAACTGGCGCGCGAGCAGGGCGACGGCACATTGCGTGTAACGCCGTGGCAGGGCGTGCTGCTGCCAGACGTTAAAAATCACGCCGCCGTGACTCGAGGCCTGCAGCAACTGGGTTTCCTCTGCTCAGCCGACCAACCGCTGGCGCGCCTGATCGCCTGCACTGGCTCAAGCGGCTGCGGCAAAGGCCTGGCCGACACCAAGGCCGACGCGGTGCAACTGGCCGCGCTGGAACCGGGACACGCCGTGCACCTGTCCGGCTGCTCCCGTAGCTGCGCCGCCGCGCACGTGGCGCCGGTCACCTTGCTGGCCGTCGGCCCGGGCCACTACGACCTCTATTTTCGCGACGCAGCCCACAAAGGTTTCGGCCGGCTGCACGCGCGCACCCTTTCCATTGAAGCGGCGGGCGCCCTGCTACGCGCTCGCCCACGGAGCAACACCGATGATTGATTACATCCGCGACGGTCAGGAGATCTATCGCAACTCCTTCGCCATTATTCGCGCGGAAGCCAAGCTGGACCGCATCCCGGCCGACCTGGAAAAACTCGCGGTGCGGGTGATTCATGCGTGCGGCATGGTCGATGCCATCGACGGCCTGCAGTTTTCCGAAGGCGCCGGCAAGGCCGGGCGCGATGCGTTGGCCGCCGGCGCGCCGATTCTGTGTGATGCGCGGATGGTCTCCGAAGGCGTGACCCGCACGCGCCTGCCAGCCAACAACCCGGTGATCTGCACCCTGCGCGACGACGGCGTGCCAGAGCTGGCGCGGGAGCTGGGCAACACCCGTTCCGCTGCCGCCCTGGAACTGTGGCGCCCGCACCTGGAAGGCAGCGTAGTGGTGATCGGCAACGCGCCGACGGCCTTGTTCTACCTGCTGGAAATGCTCGATGCCGGCGCGCCGAAACCGGCGTTGATCCTCGGCTTCCCGGTGGGTTTTGTGGGCGCCGCCGAATCCAAGGCGATGCTGGCGGCGGACAGCCGTGGCGTACCGTTCGTGATCATGCAAGGCCGCCTGGGTGGCAGCGCCATGGCTGCCGCTGCGGTCAACGCCCTGGCCACGGAGGTCGAATAATGCCGGCACGCGGACGTTTGATTGGCCTGGGCGTAGGCCCCGGCGATCCGGAACTGATCACGCTCAAGGCCCTGCGCCTGCTGCGCGAATCGCCGGTGGTGGCGTACTTCGTGGCCAAGGGCAAAAAGGGCAACGCCTTCGGCATTATCGAAGACCATTTGGTGCCACAACAGACGCTGATGCCACTGGTGTACCCGGTGACCACTGAAGCGCTGCCGGCGCCGATGTCGTACGAACAAGTGATCAGCGATTTCTACGACGCCTCCAGTGCCGATGTGGCCGCGCATCTGGACGCTGGCCGCGATGTGGCGGTGATCTGCGAAGGCGACCCGTTCTTCTACGGCTCCTATATGTACCTGCACGACCGCCTGGCCGAACGCTACGAAGCCCAGGTCATTCCCGGCGTGTGCTCGATGCTGGGCGGTGCTTCGGTACTCGGTGCGCCGTTGGTGTATCGCAACCAGAGTTTGTCGGTGCTGTCGGGTGTGTTGCCGCATGAAGACCTCAAGCGTCGTTTGGCGGATGCCGATGCGGCGGTAATCATGAAACTCGGTCGCAACTTCCCGAAAGTGCGACAGGTGCTGGGAGAACTCGGCCTGGCCGAGCGCGCGCTGTATGTGGAGCGCGCGACCATGGCCAACCAGAAAATCGTGCCGCTGGATCAAGTGGACCCGGCTTCGTCGCCGTACTTCTCGCTGATCATCGTGCCCGGCGAACGGTGGCAAGGGTGATGAATCCGGCGATTGTTATTTTGGGCCAGGGCAGCCTGGCGACGGCGCGCAAGGTCCAGCAGGTGTACCCCGGCGCCTTGATTCACGGTTTGGCCGGGCGGGTTGAAGGGGCCGACAGGGCTTACGACGAATTCGGCGCGACCCTGCGCCAGCTGTACGCGCAAGGCACGCCGCTGATTGCGTTGTGTGCGGCCGGCATTGTGATCCGCACGCTGGCGCCGCTGTTGCTGGAGAAAGGCGAAGAACCTGCCGTGCTGGCCGTGGCCGAAGACGGCAGCGCCGTGGTGCCGCTGCTCGGTGGCCTGGGCGGTGTGAACGTCATGGCCCGCGAGATTGCCGCTGCGTTGGGCGTGGCCGCGGCGATTACCACCAGTGGCGAGTTGCGTTTCGGCACCTGCCTGCTTAACCCGCCGAAGGGGTATGAGTTGGGTGACCTGGAGCTGGGCAAGCGTTTCGTCTCCGACCTGTTGGCCGGTGAGCGTGTGCGCATCGAAGGCGCCGCGCCGTGGTTGGATCAGGCCAATCTGCCGCAGGATCAGCACGCGCGCCTGGCCATTCATGTGGGCAGCGCCGAGCGTGAACCGGCGGCCAATGAGCTGATGATTTACCCGAAGACGGTGTGCGTCACTTGCAAGCCGGGTGAGCATCTGGCCGAGCGGGTGCGAACGGCGCTGCGTGAGGCGGGCATTGCTGTGCAATCCCTGGCGTGCCTGTTGGCCAGCGACACGCAAATGGCGCAAGCCTCGTTGCATCAAGCCGCGCTGGAGTTGGCGGTGCCGCTGCGTTTTGCTCAGGTGGCGCAAGACGCCGATATCCTGATCAGCGTCGCCGAGCAACCGCTGGACGTGTCGCACGTCGGCCGTGCCCGTGGCCGACTCGCCGTAATTGGCCTGGGCCCCGGCGCCGCCGAGCTGATGGTGCCGGCGGTGAAGGCCGAACTGGCGCGCTGCACCGACGTGCTTGGCTACGAAACCTACGTGCGCATGGCTGGGCCGTTCCGTGACGATCAGGTGCAGCACTGCACCGACAACCGCGAAGAAATGCAGCGCGCGCGCCATGCGTTCGAATTGGCCGCGCAAGGCCGCTCGGTGGTGGTGGTGTCGTCCGGCGACCCCGGCGTGTTTGCCATGGCATCGGCGGTGATCGAGGCGCTGCACGAATCAAGCGACCCGGCCTGGCATCAGGTCGACCTGGAAATCCTGCCGGGCGTTTCGGCCTCTCTGGCGACCGCCGCTCAGGCGGGCGCGCCGCTGGGCCATGATTTTTGCGTGATGTCGCTGTCGGACAACCTCAAGCCCTGGGCGATCATTGAAAAGCGCCTGGACCTCGCGTCCCAGGCCGACCTGGCGCTGGCGTTCTACAACCCGATCTCGCGGTCGCGGCCGTGGCAATTGGGGCGCGCGCTGGAAATCGTCGCGGTGCATCGCACACCAGAAACGCCGGTGGTGCTGGGGCGCGACATCGGTCGCCCGGGCCAGACCCTGCGCGTCACCACGCTGGGGCAATTGACGCCGGAGCAGGTCGACATGCGCACCATGGTGTTGATCGGTTCGTCCACCACCTGCGTGTTCCCGCGTGCGGGTGGCGGGGAGTGGGTGTACACGCCGCGCTGGTATGGCGAAAAACCCGCCTCCTGAAAACGCCTCTGCGCCCGACAGAAAGCTCCGAGTGACACTGGGTAATTACCCACTGTGACTCGGGGCTTTTTCTTTTTTTGCCGACGAAAACCGGAAGGCTGCTGCGCGAGTCCCGCAGTTGCTGGGCAGCGTTTTTCCGAGGGTGTGGGCAAGCGTTGTTTGTCGTCTGGAAAGCTCGCCTGTGCCTGGACTAGTGTGGACACACGCCCTATGTGGGGTGCTTGTGGAGAACTGAAAATGGAGCGATATCACGGACGAATCAACCGCGTGAAACGGCGCAAGTTGATTGCCGCTTATAAGCTGCCGGGTGCACCGGGTTTGGCGCCAATGGACACTGAAGATGACAGCAACGCGGCGGTGGTCAACAACGGGGTGATCTCGTTTGTCGAGGGCATGTCGGCGTTGAACCGCGAGTACATCCGCAAAAGCTACCTGCTGGCCAGCAGCTATGTGAGCGATGTGCTGAAGGCCCAGCGCGGCACCGAGGGGTGGTACAACGAATTTATTGCGGTGATGGTCAGCCTGGGCTGGCTGCCGGTGCGCAGCAGCTTTGAGCGGGTCTCAAGTGTCGGCAAGGGGCTGACCGTGCAATGCGCCGCGCTGAACATGATTGCGGCGATGTTGGCGACAACGTCGTTGGCCGGGCCGCTGCTGAACGCGCTGCCCAAGCTGGCCGCTGATGCCCTGGAGGCGCTGAAGCGGCAACCGGCGTCGTTCGAGTTGTTCAAGCGCAATTGCACGGTGCATGAGGGCGGTGATTTTGGTTTGGCGTCTTGCGCCCAAACCAATGGCGAAGTCACCATGGTGCTGGTGACTTACAGCAGCCGCGGTGTGAACAAACAGCTGGGGCTGCCCTTTCTGGAGTGGGACAGCGCCTCGTTCGAGGCCTTCAGCGGGCAGACGTGCCTGGTGCTGAATACCTCGGTGGTCAACCAGAAAACCCTTCAGATGATGCGCGAAAGCGCGGGTGACAAGGTGCAACTGGCTATCGCCAAGTACCGCATCTAGGGCACCAGGTAGCCGCGCACCCCGGTAAAGATAATTTGCGCGGCCAGGGCGCACACGAACAACCCCATCAACCGACTGACAATCTGCAAGCCCTGGTCGCCGAGAATCCGTTCGATACGGTTGGACAAGTACAGCACCACGCCCACCGTGAGGCTGGCCAGGGCGATGCTGAGAATCGCCATGATCTTGTCATCCCAATGCGGCTGGCTGACGCCCATCACCAGCAGGGCGCCGATGGTGCCGGGGCCGACCGTAAGGGGGATGGTCAGCGGCACGATGGTCACGTCCTGCTGCACGTTGTCCGTTTGCACGGCCGACTTGCCCTGGGCCATGCCCAGCGCGGAAATGAACAGCACGCTGCCGGCGCCAATGCGGAAGGCATCCACGGTGATGCCGAACACGCTGAAAATCACCCGGCCGAACAGGTAGAGCAACACGCTCGACACCAGGGTCGCCAGCGCGACTTTCCAGGCCAGGCGCCGTCGTTCCTTGCTGGAGTAACCGCGAGTCAGGCTGATAAAGCAGGACAGCACGAAAAACGGGCTGTAGAGCACCAGCATTTTCAGGTAGACGCTGAATAACACGTGGAGCATGAGAGGCGGCTCGCGGGCGGGGAAAGTGTGGAGAGTCTATCAGGCGACAAAGATCAAATGTGGGAGCTGGCTTGCCTGCGATGGCATCAACCGGGTCCGCCTGAGATACCGAGGTGTCTGCATCGCAGGCAAGCCAGCTCCCACACAAGCCAGCTCTCACAGGGGTTTGAATTTCAGGTCAGGACGGGGCGTGTTCCGGGCGCTGTTGACGCTGCGCCACCCAGAACTCCACCAGCTCGCGCAATTGCGACAACTCAACCGGCTTGGCCATGTGCCCGTCCATGCCTGCCTGGCGGGCGCGCTCTTTGTGTTCCGAGAGAATGTGCGCCGTCAGCGCCACCACCGGTGTGCGGATGCGCTGGTGACTGACTTCCCACGCCCGCAGTTGCTGGGTGGCGGAGAAACCGTCGAGGATCGGCATTTCGCAGTCCATCAGCACCAGGTCGTATCGCTGGGCTTTCATCGCCTCCAGCGCTTCTTCGCCGTTGCTGGCGGTGTCCGGGTTGAGGTTGAGCTTGCCGAGCATGCCGCGAATCACTTTGGTGGAGATGCTGTTGTCTTCGGCCACCAAAATGCGGAAGTCGCCTGGCACGGTCACCGCCGCCGGCGCGGCGAGGGCCTGGCGCGGTTGCACGACGCCCTTGCTGCGTTGGGTCAGCTCGTCGGCCAGGGTGGTCTTCAGCGTATAGCCGGCCACCGGTTTGGCGAGGATGCGTTTGATCCCGCAGTTGCGCGCGATGATCTTGCTCGGCGCATTGCTGATGCCGGTGAGCATGATCAGCAGGATGTCGTGGTTCAGGCTCGGGTCTTCCTTGATCTTCGCCGCCAGCTGCATGCCGGTCATGCCGGGCATGTTCTGGTCCAGCAGCACCACGTCAAAGTAATCACGCAAGTGCGCCTTGGTGCGCAGCAACGCCAGGGCTTCCTTGCCCGACGGCACGGCGCTGACGTTCAGGCCCCAGGCCGTGCATTGCTGCACCAGCACTTTGCGGCAGGTGTCGTTGTCGTCCACCACCAACACGCGGGCGCCTTTGAGCGGGCCGTCGAGGTCGGAGGTCGGGTGTTCCAGGCGCTCCGGGTCCAGCGGCAAGGTCAGCCACAGGGTGCTGCCTTGATGGCTGCCGCTCTTGATGCCGAACTCGCCGTTCATCAACAGGATCAGCTGGCGGGCAATCACCAGGCCGAGGTGGCCGCTCAAACGGGTGGCCGAGAGGAAATTCTTGCTGTGCAATTCGCTGTGCAGCAACGCGTCGCGCTCGGCAGCTTCCATCGGCAAGCCGCTGTCTTGCACGGCAATGCGCAGGCGCGGTTTGGTGCTGCGCTCGTCGAGGGCGACGACGATCAGCACTTCACCTTCGTCGGTTTTTTGCAGGGCGTTTTCCAGCAAGCTCAACATCGCCTGGCGCAGGCGCGTCGGGTCGCCGCTGATGACGCGCGGCACCTGCGGCTGGATAAAACTGATCAGTTCGACGTTCTGCTGTTCGGCCTTGGCGCGGAAAATACTCAGGCAGTCTTCAATCAGCGCGTTGAGGTCGAACTGCACATCGTCCAGCTCGATCTGCCCGGACTCCAGTTTGGAGATGTCGAGAATCTCGTTGATCAGCGTCAGCAGTTCGTTGCCAGCGCTGTGGATGGTTTGCACGTAGTCGCGCTGCTTGACCGACAGCGGCGTACCCAAGAGCAATTCGGTCATGCCAAGCACGCCGTTCATGGGGGTGCGGATTTCGTGGCTGATCTTCGCCAGGAATTCGGCCTTGGCGGCGATCTCGGCATTGCTGGCGGCCAGGTCGCGGCTGAGGCTGAAGCGCGCTTCAACGATTGCGCGCTGGCGCTCGCCCAGGGCCAGGCTCATCAGCAGGCCACTGAGGCAGATAAAGCCGAGCAGGGTCACGATCAAGCCTTGCGGCGCTACCAGTGTCAGGCCGAGCAGGGCCGGGAGGATGATCAGCGTGCCGATGTTGAACACCACCATCGCCGCCACGAACAAACGCGCGGGCCGGTAGCCTTTTTGCCAGTGATACGCCGAGACAAACAGCATGCTCAGGCCGGCCAGGGCCACCAATGCATAAGTGATGATGTTCAGCGGCAAGGTGTTGACGAACAACAGCAGCAGGCCACACAACACGATCAGCAGAATGTCGGCCATCAGCAGCTTATTCAGCGGGTGCGGGCCCAATGGCATGAAGAAACGGTAAGCATACATCAGCCCGCACGGCGCGGTCAGCAGCAGGGCGAGGTAGGCGCCCGGGGTCTGCACGGCGTGCCAGTTTGGCAGCAACGGCCCCACCAGGTTGAGCAGCAGTGCAAGGCTGAGCATCAACAGCACTTCGCAGGCGGCCAGCCATAAACTGCTGCGTGAGCGGTGATAGGCGAAGCGCGTGAGGTTGTGCAGGATCAGCATCACCAGGCAGCCGAACAGCAGGCCGTAGATCAGCGTCTGGTTCTGGTCGGCAGCGGCGAGCACTGCGGGTTCCAGCGTTATGTACGGGCGCAGTTCGTGTTCCGAGACCAGGCGCAGGTACACCTCAAGCGGCTTCTGGCTTTGCGGCATCGGCAGCATGAAGTCGCTGCTGGGCAGCGGGCGTTCCGCCTGGGGCTGGCGGGTGCCGGTGCTTTGTTGCTCCACCAGCGTGTCGCCGTCCAGTACATAGAGGCTCAAGTGCGAGAGGTCGGGGGCGAACACCCGCAGCACTTGCTCGTGCTTGCCGGGTTGCAGCTTGAAGCGTACCCACAGCGCGCCGTCCGGCTCGGCGGCGGTGATCCGGTCCAGTTCGATGGGGCTGAATTGATTGGTGTAGCGGGCGGAACGGATATCGCTCAGCTGCAGGTCGGCCTGTTCATCAAGCAATACTGCCCACCCACTGCCTTGCGCGGCGGCCTGGGCCGGGAACAAGCAGAGCAGTGTCAGCAGGCTGACTGTAAAACCTATGGCGATCCTGAGCCAGCGCACGGCGAAATCCCTTCGTAGGTTGATGCACGGGTTAACTATGCGCGGGGCGACATGGGTACGGCAAGGGCCAGAGGCCCTTGCCTAACCGAACGGATAGCTACGCAAGTGTAGCTGTTCAGCTGTTCTCGCCGCGTTCACGGGCAATCGCGCGATAGCCGATGTCTGTGCGGTAGAACAGGCCTTTCCAGTCGATTTTCGCCGCCAGCTTGTACGCCTGTTGTTGCGCGGCGTCGACACTGGCACCCATTGCGGTGGCACACAATACACGGCCACCGGCGGTTACAACTTTGCCGTCCTTGAGCGCGGTGCCCGCATGGAACACCTTGCCTTCCAGCGTAGCAGCCGCGTCCAGACCTTCAATCACATCGCCCTTGGCGTAGTCGGCAGGGTAGCCGCCAGCCGCCAGTACGATGCCAACGCTTGGGCGCGGGTCCCACTGGGCTTCTACTTTGTCCAGCGCCTGGGCGAGGGCCGCTTCTACCAGCAGCACCAGGCTCGATTGCAGACGCAGCATTATCGGCTGGGTTTCCGGGTCGCCGAAGCGGCAGTTGAACTCGATGACTTTCGGGTTACCGGCTTTGTCGATCATCAGGCCTGCGTACAGGAAACCGGTGTAGACATTGCCTTCCTCGGCCATGCCACGCACGGTCGGCCAGATCACCAGGTCCATCACACGCTGGTGCACTTCGCTGGTGACCACCGGGGCAGGGGAGTAAGCACCCATGCCGCCGGTGTTCGGGCCAGTGTCGGCATCGCCGACGCGTTTGTGGTCCTGGCTGGTGGCCATTGGCAGTACGTTCTTGCCGTCGACCATCACGATGAAGCTGGCTTCTTCGCCGTCGAGGAATTCCTCGATGACGACGCGCGAACCGGCTTCACCAAATGCGTTGCCGGCGAGCATGTCGCGTACGGCGTCTTCGGCTTCTTGCAGGGTCATCGCCACGATCACGCCTTTACCGGCGGCCAGGCCATCGGCCTTGATCACGATTGGCGCACCTTTTTCACGCAGGTAAGCCAGGGCCGGCTCGATCTCGGTGAAGTTCTGGTAGTCGGCGGTCGGGATCTTGTGGCGTGCCAGGAAATCCTTGGTGAACGCTTTGGAGCCTTCCAGCTGGGCCGCGCCGGCGGTTGGGCCGAAGCAATCCAGGCCACGACTGCGGAACAGGTCGACGACGCCTGCCACCAAAGGCACTTCGGGGCCGACGATGGTCAGGGAGACGTTTTTCTCGGCAAAATCGGCAAGCTGCTCAAGGGCCAGCACGTCGATGGCGACGTTTTCGCACTTGGCTTCAATGGCGGTACCGGCGTTGCCGGGGGCGACGAAAACCTTTTGGACGCGCGGGTCCTGGGCAACTTTCCAGGCCAGGGCGTGTTCACGGCCACCGCTGCCAATGATCAAAACATTCATTTCAAAAACCTCAAATTCTGTAGGCGCTCAGGGCGCGCTTCAATGTGGAGCCGAACTCACGTGGCGAGCGGGCTTGCCCCGCGTTGGGTTGCGAAGCGGCCCCAAAACCAGACGCCGCAGATTGCCTGATCCAGAGCGTTCTGCTTGATTGGGGCTGCTGCGCAACCCAACGCGGGGCAAGCCCGCTCGCCACAAAGGGCCCGCTCCCACATTTCGATCGAGTTGTATCAGTGGCGGAAGTGGCGCATACCGGTGAAGACCATGGCGATGCCGGCTTCGTCAGCAGCAGCAATCACTTCAGCATCACGCATCGAGCCGCCTGGCTGGATCACGGCGGTCACACCGGCTTTCGCGGCGTTATCCAAACCATCGCGGAACGGGAAGAACGCGTCAGACGCCATCACCGAACCCTGCACCTGCAAACCAGCATGCTCAGCCTTGATCGCGGCAATACGCGCCGAGTTCACGCGGCTCATCTGGCCGGCGCCGACGCCGATGGTCTGGCGGTTCTTGGCGTAGACGATGGCGTTGGATTTAACGTACTTGGCGACTTTCCAGGCGAAGATCAGGTCGTTGATCTCTTGCTCGGTCGGCGCGCGTTTGGTCACGACTTTCAAGTCTTCGCTGCCGATCATGCCGATGTCGCGGCTCTGTACCAGCAAGCCGCCGTTGACGCGCTTGTAGTCCCAGGCAGCGGCGCGGTCTGCCGACCACTCGCCGCAGGCCAGCAGGCGCACGTTGGCTTTGGCTGCAACGATGGCACGGGCCTCTTCGCTGACGCTTGGAGCAATGATCACTTCAACGAACTGGCGCTCGACGATGGCCTTGGCGGTCTCGGCATCCAGCTCGCGGTTGAAGGCGATGATGCCGCCGAACGCAGATTCAGTGTCGGTGGCGTAGGCCAGTTCGTATGCCTGGCGAATGCCGCCTTCGGCGTCGGGGCTGACGGCCACGCCGCACGGGTTGGCGTGCTTGACGATCACACAGGCCGGCTTGACGAAGCTCTTCACACATTCCAGCGCGGCGTCGGTGTCGGCCACGTTGTTGTAGGACAGCTCTTTGCCTTGCAGTTGGGTCGCGGTGGCGATGCCGACTTCGGCAGGCTTGGCCTCAACGTAGAACGCCGCGCTTTGGTGCGGGTTCTCGCCGTAACGCATTTCCTGGGCCTTGATGAACTGGCTGTTGAAGGTGCGCGGGAACTGGCTGCGATCTTCGGTGCTGAGGGTTTCAGCCGCCTGGTTCACGGTGCCCATGTAGTTGGCGATCATGCCGTCATAGGCCGCGGTGTGTTCGAACGCCTTGAGCATCAGGTCGAAACGCTGGGCGTAGGTCAGGCCACCGGCTTTCAGGCTTTCCAGCACGTTGGCGTAATCGCTGGCGTTAACCACGATGGCCACGTCTTTGTGGTTCTTGGCAGCGGAGCGAACCATGGTCGGGCCGCCGATATCGATGTTTTCGATGGCGGTGGGCAGGTCGCAGCCTGGCTTGTTGATGGTGGCTTCGAACGGGTACAGGTTAACGGCCACCAGGTCGATCGGCTTGATGCCGTGCTCGGTCATGATGGCGTCGTCGATGCCGCGACGGCCGAGGATGCCGCCGTGGATCTTCGGGTGCAGGGTCTTGACCCGACCGTCCATCATTTCTGCGAAACCGGTGTAGTCCGCCACTTCTACTGCGGCCACGCCGTTGTCCTGCAGCAGTTTGAAGGTCCCGCCCGTGGAGAGGATTTCCACACCCAGGGCTTCCAGCTCCCGGGCAAATTCGAGGATCCCGGTCTTGTCGGAGACACTGATCAAGGCGCGGCGGATCGGCAGGCGGGTGGTCTGGTCGGTCATTTCAATTTCCATCAAAAGCAAAGGAGTCAGCAAAAAAGGCGACCGTTTTTTACGCGGGCGCCTTTCTGGTTTGATTGAATGCTTACAGCAAATCGTACTGCTTGAGCTTTTTGCGCAAGGTCCCACGGTTCAGGCCCAGCAGCTCACTGGCTTTAGTCTGGTTGCCCTTGACGTAGTTCATCACGCTCTCGAGCAACGGCGCTTCCACTTCGGAGAGCACCAGGTTGTACACGTCCGTGACGGAAGCGCCCTCAAGGTGGGCGAAATAATTGTGCAGCGCCTTCTCGACACTCCCGCGAAGGGTCTGGCCTTCTTCGCTCGGCGTGTTGAGGTGCTGTTTCAAATTGACGTTGTCGCTCACGGGTGTTGTTCCACTCACTAAAGTCTCGGTCATCATCGTCATGCGGCCACCCCTTTTGCGTCCCCTGTCCCCAGGCTCTTTTCGCGCTCGCTGAAAAACTCTCGAACGGTGGCGACCTGTATTTGCGTTCCATCCAAACGATTGAAGCGGGCGCGAAACTCCTTGGCGCCCGGCAAGGTTGCGAGATACCAGCCGACATGCTTGCGAGCAATGCGTACTCCCATCACGTCTCCATAGAAGGCGTGCAGGGCGGCCAAATGCTCTAGCAGAATACGTTCCACCTCGACCAACTCCGGTGCCGGCAACATTTCGCCAGTACGCAGAAAATGCTCGATCTCACGAAAAATCCACGGCCGCCCCTGTGCAGCCCGGCCAATCAACAAGCCATCGGCGCCGGTAGCGTGCAGCACGCGACGGGCTTTCTCGGCAGAGTCGATGTCGCCATTGGCAAACACCGGCATCGACACTGCCTGCTTGATTGCGGCGATGGTGTCGTACTCGGCTTCACCGGTGTAAAGGTCGGCGCGGGTGCGGCCATGCACCGCCAGCGCTGTAATGCCTGCCTGTTCGGCGATCTTCGCCACCGTCAGGCCGTTCTTGTTGTCCCGGTCCCAGCCGGTACGAATCTTCAGGGTGACCGGTACATCCACTGCGGCCACCACGGCCTGCAGGATCTCGGCGACCAATTGCTCATCTTTCAACAACGCGGAACCGGCGGCCTTGTTGCAGACCTTCTTGGCCGGGCAGCCCATGTTGATGTCGATGATCTGTGCGCCCAGCTCCACGTTGGCTCGGGCCGCATCCGCCAGCATCTGTGCATCTCCACCGGCGATCTGTACCGAGCGGGGCTCGGGATCACCTTCGTGGATCATGCGCATCCGCGATTTGCGGGTGTTCCACAAGCTCATGTCACTGGTGACCATTTCCGAGACTACTAGACCCGCGCCCAAACGCTTGCACAGCTGACGAAAGGGCTGGTCGGTGACGCCCGCCATTGGGGCGAGGATCAAGCCGTTGGGCAATGTGTATGGGCCGATGCGTACCGCCGACATAGGACTTCCCTGTTGTGGGGCCGGATCATTAGAGTTCGAAAAAGGGTTGGCATGATACCCGCTCTCGATGACTGGATAAAGGCTGAATTGGATAAAATCTGAACAGTTATTTCTTTATCGCTACCGGTTTGGTTGCGAGAGGACCAGTCAAGAATCCGCCGTCAAACCTCGGCGTGTGCGCCTGTTCACTCGGGCGAATGGAAACTCAGGCTGTAATTCACCGCTTTGTTGCCCGGATCAAGGATGTCGAGGGAGATATGGATCGGTGTCTGTGATGGCATTTCGCTCACCCCGGCCAGTTCACCGCTCAGGTATTCGGCAGGCTTGAAGCGACGACTGGCAATCAGGCCACCATTCAAATCGGCAAAACGCAGCTCCAGCAGCGGGAAGGGCTGGGAGAACGTGGCACGGTTATAGATGATCGCATCCACCACCAGCGCCCCGGCGAACTCCGGGTTGCTGCGCACCACCAGGTTGCTGCTCTTGATGTGGGAGATATCAACCCGCGATGGCACTGTGCAACCGAGTGTCGGGCACAGTTGTTGGAACCACGGGCGGTAGGCGTCCTGACGGGCGAGGTCGTCGAATTGGTAAGCGACATACTGGGCAGCCAGGCCGGCGGCGGCCAGCAGCACCAGGATGATCCAGATCAGGCGACGGCCCCAGCCTGAAGGGCGTTTGTGCCCATAAAGGTGCAGCGGGTCGTCTTCCAGGTCCTGAAGTACGTCGTCGTGAGCGCTGGTTGCCGGGCGCGGGCGCTTGCCACGCGGTTGCGGCCGCTCTGCGGGTTTCGGCTCGTCCACATCGTGGGGGATGGGGCTGAACGGCGGGTCGAGATCGTCATCATCATCGTCATCGTGTGCGCGCAACGGCGGCGCTTCATCGACATCGTCGACGTGAAACGACATCGACGGTTCGGTGCGCTGCCGGGTTGCCGGCGTTTTGGCTGGCGTGGGTTCGTCTTCGGGCGTTGGGGAGCGCTCCTCAGGCGGTTCACTGAACAGGCTGGCAGCCCACTTTTCTTCTTCGGCCTTGACGGTGTGACGGCTGGCGCTGAGGGCGTCTTCCTTCTGCCTACGGTCAGTATTTGCCTGGCGGCGCTCCGCACCCAGCGGCTGCGCGTGCTGAATCTCGCGGCGTTCCAGCTTGGCCAGTTCTTCGTCCAGGTCCAGGTTGTCCAGGTCCAGCTCTTCGGCGGTCCACTGTTTCTGGCTGATGGCCCGGGGTGCCTCGGGAGCGGGCTCGAGCGTTTTCTCAACGACGACCGGCAGCTCGGGTTCCGGCGCAGACGCTTTAGCGCGCTGCTCCAGCAACTGGCGCGCTGCGTTGAACACTTGCAGGCACGAGCCGCAGCGAACCACGCCGCGGGCCACGCTCAATTGGGCGTGGTTGACGCGAAAGCGTGCTTGGCAATGCGGGCACTGGGTGACGAAACTGTCGGTCATGCGGCCATCCGATTCAGGCAAGCGCTCATTCTAGCGCCGACGACCACTGATGCGTACCCAGCCATCACGGTTAGCGATCGGATCCAGCTCGAAATCCCTGGCATAGGCGGCGGCGACGTCTTCACCTTGTTCGGCGAGGATGCCCGACAGCGCCAGACGGCCGCCCGGCTTGACCAGGCTCGACAGCTGCGGCGCCAGCGACACCAGCGGCCCGGCGAGGATGTTCGCGACCAGCACATCGGCCTGTACCTGGGGCAATTGCTCCGGCAGGTAGAGCGGGAATTTTGCTTCAGGGATGTTGTTGCGCCCGGCGTTATCGCGGCTGGCTTCAAGGGCCTGCACGTCGATGTCGGTGCCGACGGCTTCCTTGGCGCCCAGCAGCAGGGCGGCAATCGCCAAAATCCCCGAGCCGCAGCCGAAGTCGAGCACGTTGCAGTCGGTCAGGTCCTGGCCGTCAAGCCACTCCAGGCACAGCGCGGTGGTGGGGTGGGTGCCGGTGCCGAACGCCAGGCCGGGGTCGAGCAGCAGGTTGACCGCCTCGGGCTCAGGCGCGGCGTGCCAGCTTGGCACGATCCACAAGCGCTGGCCGAAACGCATCGGCTGGAAGTTGTCCATCCAGCTGCGTTCCCAGTCCTGGTCTTCGATGATTTCGCTGTGGTGCTCGGGCAGTGGGCTGCCGGTGAGCAGTTCCATATGGGCCAGAACGGCGGCGGCGTCGGTGCCGTCTTCGAACAGGGCCAGCAAGTGGGTGTGGGACCACAGCGGCGTGGTATTGAGTTCGGGTTCGAAGATCGGTTGGTCTTCGGCGTCCATGAACGTGACCGAGACGGCGCCGACTTCGAGGAAAGCGTCTTCGTAGGTTTCGGCTTGTTCTGGGCTGATGGCGAGACGGACTTGCAGCCAAGGCATGGCGGGCACCTTTGAAAAAATTGAATGTGCAGCGGGGGGCCGCGAAAGCGCGCAAGTTTACGCGAGCGGCGGGAGGGGTGTACACATAACAAATGTGGGAGCGGGCTTGTGTGGGAGCTGGCTTGCCTGCGATGCAGACACCTTGGTTTAACTACCGGACCGCGGCGATGCTATCGCAGGCAAGCCAGCTCCCACACAAGCCAGCCTCCGCAGGTTTTAGTGCTACCCAGAAACAACAAAGCCGCCCGAAGGCGGCTTTGTCTGGTGGAGCACTTACTGATTGGCCAGCTTGTGTTCCAGGTAGTGAATGTTCACACCACCTTCGCAGAAGCCTTCATCACGAACCAGATCCCGATGCAGCGGAATATTGGTCTTGATGCCATCCACCACGATCTCGTCCAGCGCGTTACGCATACGGGCCATGGCCTCGTCACGCGTAGCACCCCAAGTGATCAGCTTGCCGATCAACGAGTCATAGTTCGACGGAACCTTGTAGCCGCTGTACAGGTGCGAATCCACCCGTACACCGTTGCCGCCCGGTGCATGGAAATGCTTGACCAGACCAGGGCTTGGGATAAAGGTTTTCGGGTCTTCGGCGTTGATCCGGCACTCCAGGGAGTGGCCGTGGATCTTCACGTCGTCCTGGGTGTACGACAACACGTTGCCAGCGGCGATGCTCAGCATCTCCTTGACGATGTCGATACCTGTGACCATCTCCGAAACCGGATGCTCTACCTGCACACGAGTGTTCATCTCGATGAAGTAGAAACGGCCGTCCTCGTACAGGAACTCGAACGTCCCCGCGCCACGGTAGTTGATGTCGATGCACGCCTTGACGCAACGAGCCAGAACTTCCTGACGCGCTTTTTCATCCAGGCCCGGAGCCGGAGCTTCTTCCAGGACCTTCTGGTGACGACGTTGCAGCGAGCAATCGCGGTCGCCCAGGTGGATGGCGTGGCCTTGACCGTCGGACAGTACTTGCACTTCCACGTGACGCGGGTTGGTCAGGTACTTTTCCAGGTAGACCATCGGGTTGCCGAACCAGGCGCCCGCTTCGGAGCGAGTCTGCTTGGCAGCTTCGATCAGGTCTTCTTCCTTGTGCACCACACGCATGCCACGACCACCACCGCCACCGGCGGCCTTGATGATCACCGGGTAGCCGACTTCGCGACCAATGCGCAGCGCGGTTTCTTCGTCTTCAGGCAGCGGGCCGTCGGAGCCAGGAACGGTTGGCACGCCAGCGGCGATCATCGCGTCCTTGGCAGAAACCTTGTCGCCCATCAGGCGGATGGTTTCGGCTTTCGGGCCGATGAAGGCAAACCCGGATTTCTCCACCTGTTCGGCGAAGTCGGCGTTTTCCGCGAGGAAGCCGTAACCCGGGTGAATCGCGTCAGCGCCGGTCACTTCTGCGGCGGCGATGATGTTCGAGACTTTCAGGTACGAGTTCGTGGCCAGTGGCGGGCCGATGCAGATGCTTTCGTCCGCCAGTTTCACGTGCATCAATTCGGTATCGGCCGTCGAGTAAACAGCGACGGTCTTGATGCCCTCTTCCTTACAGGCGCGCAGGATACGCAGCGCGATCTCGCCGCGGTTGGCGATCAGGACTTTTTGCAGTTTCTTCGCAGGTTTCAACATCGAAGGCGCTCCGCGGTTCAAACGATGGTGAACAGCGGCTGGTCGTACTCAACCGGCTGACCGTTTTCTACCAGGATGGATTCGATGACGCCGGCTTTTTCAGCAGTGATGTGGTTCATCATCTTCATCGCTTCAACGATGCAGATGGTGTCGCCCACTTTCACGGTCTTGCCGACTTCAACGAAGGCTGGCGAGGTCGGTGCCGGGGTACGGTAGAACGTACCGACCATTGGCGACTTGACCACGAAGCCGTTCAGCGCAGGTGCGGCTGGCGCAGCAGGTGCGGCAGCGGCAGCAGGAGCGGCGGCCGGAGCAGCAGCGGCCGGAGCCGGTGCTTGCATCTGCGGTGCGTAGAACTGTTGTGCTGGCGTCTTGCTGTGACGGCTGATCCGTACGGACTCTTCGCCTTCCTTGATTTCCAGCTCGTCGATACCGGATTCTTCCAGCAGTTCGATCAGTTTCTTAACTTTACGGATATCCATGAATCATCAACTCCCAAGGGTCGGTCAGGGGCGCTTGGCCGGTTGTTCAATGTGTTCCAGGGCGGCCTCCAGGGCCAGTCGGTACCCGCTGGCGCCAAGGCCGCAGATCACACCCACTGCTACATCGGAGAAGTAGGAGTGATGGCGGAAAGCTTCGCGTTTGTGCACGTTCGACAAATGCACTTCGATGAATGGGATGCTCACCGCCAGCAGCGCGTCACGTAATGCAACACTCGTGTGCGTAAAAGCGGCGGGATTGATCAGGATAAAGTCCACGCCTTCGCCACGCGCGGCATGGATGCGATCAATCAATTCGTACTCGGCGTTACTTTGCAGGTAGAGCAGATGGTGGCCGGCTTCACGTGCCCTGCGTTCGAGATCGAGGTTGATCTGATCCAGGGTCACTGACCCGTAGACGCCCGGTTCACGGGTGCCGAGCAGGTTCAGGTTGGGTCCGTGAAGAACCAGAAAGGTCGCCATCGGCTGTTCCTTGTTATTGATGTGGGTACGGCAGAACCCGGCGACTATGCCGCAAAGCCTTTGTGACTGTCCAGTTCTATGCAGTAGGCGGCACGATTAGCGAGGATTGCGCAAAATTTGTGACCGGGGGCCGGATTCCGGTCATTGGTAATACCGTTTCACGGGCTACAAGGATTCAATGTGGGAGCTGGCTTGCCTGCGATAGCGGTATGTCAGCACATGATTTGTTGACTGACCGACCGCCATCGCAGGCAAGCCAGCTCCCACATTTTTGATCTTTGTGAGGCAGCAGATCGGTTCAGACGCGAAACGCCTGCACCGCCGTATTGAGCTGCCCACCCAGCACCAGCAAGTGCTCACCCTGGCGACGCCCCTGGCCAATGCGCAGCAGATTATCCTCGCCCAGCTGGTGAATCCGTTCGCTGTTATCGCGAATCTCACTGACCGCGCCACTTTGCTGCGCCGTCACATCGGCGATGCGCACGGCGGTGTCGGAGATGGTCTGGATGGCGCCGACGATCTCATCCAGCGCGCCATCCGCCGCCTGGGCCTGCTGGGCAGTGGCTTCGGCGTGCTCGACCTGCGCACGCATGCCTTCCACCGACTGGCGGGCGGCGGCTTGCAGGCTGGCGATCAGGCCCTGGATTTCGGCGGTGGCGCCGGCAGTGCGCTGGGCCAGGGAGCGCACTTCGTCGGCGACCACGGCAAACCCACGCCCGGCTTCACCGGCGCGCGCCGCTTCGATAGCGGCGTTGAGCGCCAGCAGGTTGGTCTGGTCGGCAATCGAGCGAATCACGGTGAGCACGCCGCCAATGGTTGCAGACTCTTCGGCGAGTTTTTCGATCATCTGCGCGTTTTGCTGCACTTCACCCACCAGCGCATGCAAACCGGTGAGGCTCAGGCCGATGACCCGTTGGCCCTGTTCCACGGCCTGGCCCGCGCTACGACTCGCCCCGGCAGCCTGGCTGGCGTCACCGGCCACTTGCTGGATAGTCGCTTCCAGTTCGCCCAACGAGTCGCGTATCTGCGCGGTATCCCCGGCCTGGCGTTCGGCGCCGTCATGCAGCCCGCTGCTCAGTTCGGCGAGGGCACGGCTGGTGCCGGCGACTTCTTCGGCATTGCCGCGAATGGTCCCCACCAGATCCACCAGATAGGCGCGCAGGCGGTTCAGCGAGGCTTCGATATCGTGCAGTTCGCGGTTGGTCTTGCCCAGGGCAATCGGCTGGCCAAAATCGCCCTCGGCCCATTTCGACAGCGCCGGTGCCAGGTCTGTCAGCACCCGCGCCAGGCGCCGTTGCAGGGTGTCGATCAGCAGCGCGATCAGCAGGATCAGGCCGATCACCACGCCTTGCATCAGGCGCACTTCGCCCTGGATTTTGCCGTGTTGCGCGCGCACCACCGGTTCCAGACCGGCAATGGCCTGTTGCACGGCGGCGATCTTGAGGTGGGTGCTGGTGGCGAGGTCGGCGCGTTGCTGAATTTGCTCGCGGGTGCGCTTGAGTTCGGCGGGGTAGCGGGTCAGCAGGCTGTTGAGTTCGCGCTTGAGGTCGACGCCAGTGTCCTGCACTTCGGCTTTTTCGCTGTTTTCCAGGCCCATCATCGCGGAAAAGTCATCGGCGCCGGATGCACTGCTGGCCTTTACGCCGAGCAAGGGCAACTGCGCCAACAGGTCGGCCTGAGTGCGGATGCTGGCGATTTCGCGCTCCACATCATCGGCCAATTCCGCGCGCCCGCTGCTCACCAGCTTGTCGCGGGCCAGAGACAATTTGCCCAGGTGCTGGGACGCCGCCAGCAGAGGCGGCAAGTACCGCGCCGCCTCGGGCGAATTGACGCCCGTGGCGTACTGACTCAGTTGCTCCAGGTTCGCGCCCAATTCGCGCTCGGCTTGCAGCAGCAGCGCTTGCGGGTCGCCCGCCAGTTTGCCGGCGGCGAGCAGGTCGGTTTTGCTGAAGGCGTCCAGCTCCACCAGGCTGGGGCGCAGGTTTTGCGCGAGGTCGACAGGCAGGTCATCCAAGTGTTGCAGCAGGTTTTCCAGGCTTTGGCTGGCACTGCTCAAGCGCAAGGCATCGCCGCTGGCCAGGTAGTCGTCGATACTGCGCGCGGCCTGATTCTGGAAGCTCTGGGACAGCCCGAGGTAACGTTCCATCAGCAGGTAAGGACGTTCGAGCGCCCGTTGCGACCACCATAGCGTCGCCCCAAGTGCCAGGCATACGGCCACCAGCAGGAAGGTATTGAGATTGGTCAGCAACTTCAGGCGCATGCGTGGTTTCAACCGACAGCAAAAGGTAAGTGCCTGAAGTTATTGCGTTTCCGTTACAAAGTTATGACGGAATCAGTAGATTCCGGTGAAAAGATGGCACTTTGCTTTGATGCGCGCGCAGCCAGCACCCGGTTGCGCCCCGCGTGCTTGGCGCGGTACAGCGCTTCGTCGGCCTGGGCTGCCATCATCAAGCTGTCGGAACCGTCGCACAGCTCCACCAGCCCGGCGCTGAACGTGCACCACAAATCCTGGGGTTGGGCGGGGTAGTGGATTTCGGCAAAGCGCCCGCGAATTTCGTCCAGCACCTTGCAGGCCGAATCCAGGTCGGTGTCGGGCATCACGATGGCGAATTCTTCACCGCCGTAGCGGCCGATGTAGTCGGTCTTGCGCAAACGCTGCTTGAGAAACAGCGCCAGGCTTTTGATCACGCGGTCGCCCATGGGGTGGCCGTGGCTGTCATTGACGCGCTTGAAATGGTCGATGTCGAGCATCGCAAAGCTCAGCGGCTTGTTCTCGCGGCGCGCGCGAAAGCTGCAGTCTTCGAGCAATTGCAGAATGTGGGTGTGGTTGTACAGGCCGGTCAGGCTGTCACGCACCATCCGCGCCTTCAAATGGCGTGCACGTGCCGCGCGGTTGCGCACGGTGGTGATCAAGTGGCGCGGCTTGATGGGCTTGGTGAGGAAGTCGTCGCCGCCTTCGCTCATGGCGTCCAGCTGTTTGTCCAGGTCGTCTTCGGCCGACAGGTAGATGATCGGCACGCTCACATAGCGGTCGTTGTGGCGAATCACCTTGGCCAGTTCGGTGCCGGTGCAGGCGGGCATGTACATGTCGAGGATGATCAGGTCTGGCTGAAAATCCGCCAGCTCGGCCATGGCCTGAATCGGCTCGATCAAAGTGCGCGTGACAATGCCGGCGCTGTTGAGCAGGCGCTCGGTGTGCAGCGCCTGGGCCCGCGAGTCGTCGATGATCAGCACTTTATACGGCTCGTACTGGGCGACGCAGGTCAGCACTTCGATTTTTTCCAGCAGGCTTGAGGCTTCCAGCGTACCGGTAAGGAATTCCTGGCCACCCGCGCGCACGGCGGCCAGGCGGGTCGGGGTGTCGGTTTCATGCAGGCTGAAAAACAACAGCGGCAGCTTTTGCTCCAGGCCTTCCTGAGCTTGGGCGGCGAGCTTGAGGCCCAGGCCGGTGCCGCAGAAATCCACGTCCATCACAAGGGCTGACGGCAGGCGCTCGGCCATGGAGGCTTGAAATGCGGCCACGCTGTCCAGGGATTGGGCGCTCATGCCAAAGAACTCCAGCTGCTTGGCCAGGCGCTCGGCGCGGTCGTGATCGGCCAGCATCACGTAGATCGGCTTGCGCATCGGCGGCAGTAAGGTTTGTTCCAGACTGTCACCCTGGCGCAGGCCCGTGCGGGACAGGCGCTGCATCAGGCGATTGAGTTCAGTGATCAATTGGCTGCTCAAGCGGCCGCGATTGTCGTCCACGGCCTTGAGGGATTCGCCGATGTGCCGTGCCAACTGGCCGTGCTCCGGCTGTTCGAAGCGCTCGGCAAAGCGCAGCAGGCGCAGGTTGGCTTCGCTGAGTTCGGAAAAATCGGCATTCGACCATTCGCTGCGTTGCAGGCGTTGCCAGATCTCAAGAATTTGACGTGCCTGATGAATTACCCGCTGGGCAAAATGGTGCTTGAGACGCTCACGGCTGGGGTCTTCTGGCTCGGTCATATCCTGACTACTAGTTAGGGTGCATGCTGAGGTCGACTGATGGCTCTATGCTAGCACCTCTTGTCATGCTCCATGAGTGTCATACGTCAATTAAGTACAGGTCGAGGCTATTCAGTTTTCGACCTGATGGTCGCGCAGCGTAAAAAGCGTGCATCCTTTATAGTCCATGCGGTGGCGCGCGCCACTTTCGTGAAAAGCCCCGCACCGATGGGCACGATGGGGTAGGGTTGTGGTCGGAGTGTTTGAACGCACCCGGACCATTGACGTGCATGAACTCAAGTGATTGAAAGGATATCGCCATGCTGGACTGGAAAAACCGTGAAGGAGCTGCCAAAGGCCCCGCCCCTGAGCCCAAATCGGCCAACCGCGGCTATTTTCGCAACCTGCTGATGAGCAAAGCCTTGCTCAGCGTGCTGGTCTTGTACCTGTTGGTCACCGGTGGCCTGGGGTGGTACTGGAGCGAAGAGCCCGCACTGTTCCCGGTTCAGCAAAACGCCCAGCTGGCCGCTGAAAAGGACGGCAAGCAGATGGTGGTGGGCTTCACCACCGTCGAAACCCTCAAAACCGTGGCTGGCACCTTGCTCAGCAAGCCAGGCGGTTACATTTCCAACGACCGTTTCCCGCCAGGCCTGTGGATGGACAACATGCCGAGCTGGGAATACGGCGTGCTGGTGCAGGTGCGTGACTTGACCCGCGCCCTGCGCAAGGATTTCGCCCGTTCGCAGTCGCAATCGGCGGAAGACGCTGATTTGGCCAAGGCCGAGCCGCGCTTCAACTTCGACAACAAGAGCTGGGTGCTGCCGTCCAGCGAGTCGGAATATCAGGAAGGCATCAATTCCCTGACCCGCTACGAAGCGCGTCTCTCCGACCCTAATCAACGCGGCGCGCTGTTCTATGCGCGTGCCGACAACCTGAACAACTGGCTGGGTGATGTCGCCACTCGTTTGGGTTCGTTGTCGCAGCGCCTGTCGGCCAGCGTTGGCCGGGTCAAGCTGAATACTGCACTGAAAACCGAAGCCCTCGCGCCGGGTGAAGTGCCACAGTTGGACGAAGAAATCGTCGAAACGCCGTGGATGCAGATTGACAACGTGTTCTACGAAGCCCGTGGTCAGGCCTGGGCCTTGTCCCACCTGCTGCGCGCCATCGAAGTCGACTTTGCCGATGTGCTGGCCAAGAAAAACGCCACCGTGAGCGTGCGCCAGATCATTCGTGAGCTGGAAGCCTCGCAGGAACCGGTGTGGAGCCCCATGATTCTGAATGGCAGCGGCTTTGGCATCCTTGCCAACCACTCGCTGGTCATGGCCAATTATATTTCCCGGGCCAACGCTGCAGTCATCGATCTGCGTCAGCTCCTCAACCAGGGTTGATGATGGCCGCTACTCACAATGAGGCCGCGCACCGCGCGGCCTCTGACGCTGAACTGATCTGCTGGGTCGACGAACAGGACAACCTGCTCGGCGCCCTTGTCAGGTCCGACCTTCGCCAGCGCGGCCTGATCGGCCGTTGCACCTTTATCTTCCTGTTCAACTCCGCCGGTGAACTCTGCGTGCATCGCCGCACCTTGAGCAAAGCCATGTACCCGGGTTTTTGGGACACGGCGGCGGGCGGAATGGTGGCAGCGGGTGAGTCCTACGCCGTATCAGCGGCCCGTGAGCTGGAAGAAGAGCTGGGCGTCGCCGGCGTGGAGCTGACCGAGCACGACCATTTCTTCTTTGAAGACGGCGACAGCAAGCTGTGGTGCAAATCCTACTCGGCGGTCTGGGACGGCCCGCTGCACCTGCAGCCGGAAGAAGTCATGGAAGCGCGCTTTTTACCCCTTGAAGTTGTGCTGCAGGAAGCCGAACAAAAGCCTTACTGCCCGGACGCTCAGGAGGGCTTGCGGCGCTATCTGGCCTCACGTCGCTAAAGTTGCATAAATTGGCGCCATTTGGGCCTTAGCAAGTCGGCTGTTTGCCGTTACACTGCGCGACTTTTCACCCGAACCACCCTTGGCGGTTCGGTAGCGCTGCCCCTGCCTGAGTGGGGCTTCGCGGTTGGTAACCCGCCTTCTTTTACGAGAGCCGGGTACCGATCAGTCTTTGTCCTCCCAAGAGGATTGCCGGTGGCCAAAAAAGCCGCATCCTTCGCCGCCCTTGGTGGCCTGGTATTTTCCACCGATGCAGGTCGACACTGCCCGGACTGTCGTCAGCCCGTGGACGCGTGTACCTGTAAAAACACCCTGATCCCTGAAGGCGACGGTATTGCCCGCGTGCGACGCGAAAGCAAGGGCCGTGGCGGCAAGACGGTGACCACCATCACCGGCGTGCCCCTGGCCGAGGACGCCCTGAAGGAACTTGCCACCACGCTGAAAAAGCGCTGTGGCACCGGTGGCGCGTTGAAAGACGGGGTCATCGAGATTCAGGGCGAGCACGTCGAATTGCTGTTGGCCGAGCTGATCAAGCTCGGGTACAAGGCCAAGAAGTCCGGCGGCTGAAAGCCTCTTCCAGACCTGTGTCTAAACTCTGTCCTGCAAGTGAGGTCTACCTCCGTTGCAGGCAAATCGTCATTTTCATTCTTTAGACTGCGCCAGCCTCTGATAGGGGCGGCGCGTTCGCCTTCATTTATAGGGGACTTCGATGTCCGTACGACGCACACGCAAAGACGATGGCAGCCAATGGACAGTTGCGGACAGCCGCAGTGTTTACGGGATTCGCCATTGGGGGGCCGGATATTTCGCGATCAATGAAGCCGGTCGCGTTGAAGTCCGTCCTAACGGCCCGAACAGCACGCCTGTCGACCTCTTCGAGCAAGTCGATGAGCTGCGCAAAAGCGGCCTGTCCTTGCCGTTGCTGGTGCGCTTCCCCGACATTCTGCAAGACCGTGTACGCCAGCTGACCGGCGCTTTCGATTCGAACATCGAACGCCTGGAATACCAGAGCAAGTACACCGCGCTGTACCCGATCAAGGTGAACCAGCAGGAAGCGGTGATCGAGAACATCATCGCCACTCAGGATGTGTCCATTGGCCTGGAGGCCGGTTCCAAGCCTGAGCTGCTGGCCGTGCTGGCCCTGGCGCCGAAGGGCGGGACCATTGTTTGCAACGGTTACAAGGACCGTGAGTTCATCCGCCTTGCGCTGATGGGCCAGAAACTTGGCCATAACGTGTTCATCGTGATCGAGAAAGAATCCGAAGTGGCGCTGGTGATCGAAGAGGCGGCCAACCTCAAGGTCAAGCCTCAGGTTGGCCTGCGCGTGCGTTTGTCCTCCCTGGCGTCGAGCAAGTGGGCGGACACCGGCGGCGAGAAATCCAAGTTCGGTTTGTCGGCGGCGCAGTTGCTGTCGGTGGTCGAGCGCTTCCGCGATGCGGGCCTGGACCAGGGCATTCGCCTGCTGCACTTCCACATGGGCTCGCAGATCGCCAACCTGGCCGACTACCAGCACGGGTTCAAGGAAGCCATTCGTTATTACGGCGAACTGCGCAACCTCGGCCTGCCGGTGGACCACATCGACGTCGGCGGCGGCCTGGGCGTGGACTACGACGGTACCCACTCGCGTAACGCCAGCTCGATCAACTACGACATGGACGACTACGCCGGTGTGGTGGTGGGCATGCTCAAGGAATTCTGCGACGCGCAGAGCCTGCCGCACCCGAATATTTTCTCCGAAAGCGGCCGTTCCCTGACCGCCCACCACGCCATGCTGGTGGTGCAGGTTACTGACGTCGAGAAGCACAACGACGAAATCCCGCAGATCGAAAACAAGGAAAGCCTGCCGGAAACCGTGCAATGGCTGGTGGACCTGCTGGGCCCGACCGACATTGAAATGGTCACCGAAACCTACTGGCGCGCCACGCACTACATGAGCGACGTAGCCACCCAGTACGCCGATGGCAAGATCACCCTGGCCGAAAAAGCCCTGGCCGAGCAATGCTACTTCGCGGTATGCCGCCGTTTGCACGACTCGCTCAAAGCCCGTCAGCGCTCGCACCGCCAAGTGCTCGACGAGCTCAACGACAAGCTGGCCGACAAGTACATCTGCAACTTCTCGGTGTTCCAGAGCCTGCCAGACACCTGGGCCATCGGCCAGGTGCTGCCGATTTTGCCACTGCACCGTCTCGACGAAGAGCCGCTGCGCCGTGCCGTGCTGCAGGATTTGACCTGCGACTCCGACGGCAAGATCAAGCAGTACGTCGATGAGCAGAGCATCGAGACCAGCCTGCCGGTGCACGCCTTGAAAGACGGCGAAGACTACCTGCTGGGTATCTTCCTGGTGGGCGCTTACCAGGAAATCCTCGGTGACATGCACAACCTGTTCGGTGACACCGACTCGGTGAACATCTACCAGCGCGACGACGGTTCGGTGTACAGCGCCGGCATCGAGACCCACGACACCATCGAAGACATGCTGCGCTATGTGCACTTGTCGCCGGAGGAGTTGATGACGCACTACCGTGACAAGTGTGCGAGCGCCAAGATCACCGCGGCGGAGCGTACCCAGTTCCTGGATGCGTTGCGCCTTGGTTTGACGCGGTCGTCTTACCTGTCCTCGTAAGTGAAGTGACCCGGCTCTAATGTGGGAGCCGGGCTTGCCCGCGATAGCGGTGTGTCAGTGCAGAAATCCTTGCCTGACACGCCGCTATCGCAGGCAAGCCAGCTCCCACATTTGGACCTTCGTTTGGCAGTACCTTCTGTGTGGGGTCTGAACGATGTCGAGCAAGCTTTTGCAAGTGCTCACCCTGGCCATGGCTGCCCTTCTGGCGGCGTGCTCCCCGATCAAAGTGCTCAACGCACTCACCCCTTCCACTACCTTCAGCAAGACCTCGGCCATCGCTTATGGCGATGACCCACGGCAAACGCTCGATATCTACCGCCCCGTCCCTGCGGTTTCCAACGCCCCGGTTGTGGTGTTTTTCTACGGCGGCAGCTGGAACAGTGGCTCCAAGGATGACTACGGTTTTGTCGGCGAAGCCCTGGCCTCGCGCGGCATTGTGGTGGTGATCGCCGATTACCGGTTGTACCCCCAAGTGCGTTACCCCGCGTTTCTGCAGGACGGCGCCAAAGCAGTAGCCTGGACACACCAGCACGTCGCCGAATACGGCGCCGACCCCGCGCAGATGTACGTGATGGGCCACAGTTCCGGCGCCTACAACGCGTCGATGCTGGCGCTGGATCCGCGCTGGCTGCGCGAGGTGGGCTTGTCGCCTGCACTCTTCAAAGGCTGGATTGGCCTGGCCGGGCCGTATGACTTCCTGCCGATTGAAAACCGGGACGTGCGGCCGGTGTTTTTCTTTCCAAATTCGCCGGCTGATTCCCAACCCATCAACCACGTCAGCGCCGCTGCACCGCCGAGCCTGTTAATTGCTTCGACGGACGACACTCTGGTCAACCCCACGCGCAACACCGGCGGGCTGGCCAATAAGCTACGGGCAGCGGGCGTACCGGTTGAGGAGTTTTATTTCAACCGGACCAACCACGCGACGCTGGTGGCGTCTATCGCCAAACCGCTGCGCTGGCTCGCGCCGGTGCTGGACCGGGTCACCGGGTTTATCCAGGCCACTGATTCCTCCAGGTTAACCTGGGCGCTGACACTGATTATGGTCAGTCGATAGCCCGAATAATCAGGAGGCCCGGTGTATCACCGCTGTGCAGCGATACACCATACGCCGCGTCGCCCGCTGTCTTGGGCGTGGCTGTCAGCGCAAAGCGACTGTCAAAGTGTGCGCGGCCTTGAGCGGGCAGGGTGATGCGCATGTCTTGTTGAGCCACGACTACCTGGAAGTCTGTCTGATTCCAGACCTCCACGCTGGTCGAACTGGCGGGCTCCAACGGGCTTGTTGATGGCTCCAGTATGAAGGGCGATTCGGCGATGTCCGGTGTGGGTTGCGGTACTTCGGCGACAGGCGTGACAACGGGCACGCTTGGCGGCTCGGCTTTTTTCTTCCTGGACTTGCGGGACAAGGCCAGGGCTAACAAGGCAACAACGATCACTGCGCCAATGATGATGTAGGTGGTGTCGCTCATGTGGGCTCGTCCCTGAGTGGAAAGAAGGTCGTACGCCTGAAACGGGCTGCGCTTCAGGACCGACCTCTATTCAACGCTGCAAATGCGCCGTTGTAACCTGTCAGAGTTGACAGGTCGGATCACCCCAGCCACTGATCTTTTTTGTTCAACCGCCAGGCGATTGCCCACAGCGTGAGGCTGCGCAAGGCCATGAATAGCAAAAAGGTCAGCCACAGGCCGTGGTTGCCCAGGCTTTGCAGCGCCCAGGCAAACGGCAGTGTGAGCAGCACGGTCAACAGCATGCCGTTGCGCATTTCCCGCGCGCGGGTGGCGCCGATGAACAGGCCGTCCAACAGGTAGCTCCACACGGCGATCAATGGCAGCACTGCCAGATAGGGCAGGTAGAGGTCTGCGGTTGCGCGCACGCTGGGGATGTCGGTCTGCATGGCGATGAACAAATGCCCGGCAACGCAGAACAGCAGGGCGAAGCCGACACTGGCGATCAGCGACCAACCGCCCGCCACCACTAATGAGCGGCGCAGCGATTGACGGTCGTGGGCGCCGATGGCGTGGCCGCACAGGGCTTCGACCGCATGGGCCAGGCCGTCCAGCGCGTGGGCGGTCAGCAACAAACCGTTGAGCAGCAGCGCGTTGGCCGCCACGGTGGCGTCGCCCAAGCGCGCGCCCTGCACCGTGATCATGAAAAACACCGATTGCAGGGCGAGGCTGCGAATGAAGATGTCGCGGTTGACCGCCAGCAGCGGGCGCCAGCTTTCCCACACTTTCAATGCGGCCCAGGCGATGCGGCCAGGGTAGGCGCGCAGGGCTTTTTGCGTGAGCGCCAGGCCGAGCAGCGCGCCGGTCCATTCCGCGATCACTGACGCACGGGCCGAGCCGACCACGCCCCAATCCAGGCCAAGCACGAACCACAGGTTCAGCGCGATATTCACCAGGTTGGTGGTGAGCAAAATGGCCAATGGCGCGCGAGCGTTTTGCGTCCCCAGAAACCAGCCGACCAGGGCATAACTGGCGAGTGCGGCGGGTAAGCCCAACAATCGGGTGTGAAAAAATGCCTGGGTCAGTTGGTTCAGTTCGGGGGAGGGCTGCATCCATTCCAGCGCCAAATGGCTCAGGGGGATGCCGACCGTGCCGAGCAGCATTGCCAGCCCCAATGCCAGCAACAAACCTTGCAGCAGGATTTGCCGCAGTGCAGCGCCGTCATTGCGCCCGGCGGCCTGGGCGGCGAAACCGGTGGAGCCCATGCGCAGAAACCCCATGGCCCAGGCGAGGAAGGTGTACAGGCTGGCGCCCACGGCCACGGCGCCCAGTTGATGGGCGTGGGGCAGGTGGCCGATGACCATGCTGTCGACCAGAGCCACCAGCGGCACCGAGATGTTGGACAGGATCATGGGCGCGGCCAGGGCCCAAACGCGGCGGTGGGTAGGGCGGTGGCGCCAGTCGGTGAGCAGGGTGGGCATGGGGGGCCTTTGGGGACGGCATTGTAACTGGCCGTCAGCAACAGAGGAGATCCAATGTGGGAGCGGGCTTGCTCGCGAAGGCGGTGTGTCAGTCAACACATCAGTCACTGACCCACCGCCTTCGCGAGCAAGCCCGCTCCCACAGGGTAATGGAGGTTTCGGGGATTAGTGGACGACCCAGCTCAGCAGCCACAGGCCCAGCATCAGCCAGATAATGCCCATGATGATCGACGCCCGCATAAAGGCGCGTACGGCGGAGTACAGCAGCATCAGGCCGATGATCAGGGTGATGATGCTGACGATTGAGGTGTCCATGCCCAGGGTGCGCGACAGGCCTTCGACGAAGTTGCCGCCGGCGTGGGTCAGGGCGCCGAACAGCCCGCTGAGCCCATCGACGATAAAACGGATGATGGAACCGAGCGCCTGGCCCAACCATTCGAAAAAGCTTTCTACCTGCATGTGTGTGTCCTGATGAGAGGTGGGGCGTGTCTGTGCCTTTGGTTGCTGATTACGCGGGCTAGTTCCCCGCTAGCATAGAGGTTTGCCGGTTTGAATTTGCGATTAATCCTGCGGCGCCCGCTGGATCGGTGTACTCGGTCACCTGCGGGAGCAGGCTTGCCCGCGACAGCGCCCCAAAGGTTAACTTGCCTTCACGGCTGATCCACCCGAAGCTACACACCTTCAGGAGCCCCCGCATGAACCTCGAACACCTCACCGAACGCCTGCACCGCATCCGCGATACCAATGAATGGAAGCAGTTCCACAGCCCGAAAAACCTGGCCATGGCCGCCAGCGTGGAAATGTCTGAGCTGGTGGAAATCTTCCAGTGGCTGACCGAAGACCAATCGCGTCAGTTGCCCGCCGACAAGCTTGCCCATGCCGGGCAGGAAGTTGGCGATATCGTGTTGTACCTGCTGTTGCTGTGCAGTGAGCTGGGTTTGGACATGAACGAGGTGGTACGCGCCAAACTGGCCGACAGCGAGCGGCGGTTTTCCCATGAGTGACCGTCATTTCGACCAACTGGCCACGCGCTTCGCCGAGAAAATCTACGGCGGCGCCAAGGGCGCGATTCGCCTGGCCGTGTTGCAGGCCGACTTGACCGAAGCCCTGCCGAAGCGCCCCTTGCGCGTACTGGATATCGGCGCGGGCCTGGGCCATATGTCGTTGTGGCTGGCCGAACAAGGCCATCAGGTGACTTTGGCCGAACCCGCCGAGCCAATGCTCGACGGCGCGCGCCAACGTTTCGCCGATGCTGGCCAGACCGCCACCTTCATCCACGCGCCGTGGCAGGAATTGCTCGGCCAGCTCACCGAACCCTACGACCTGGTGCTGTGCCACGCCGTGCTGGAGTGGCTGGCCGAACCCCACGCGATCCTGCCGGTGCTGCACCAACTCACGGTGCCCGGCGGCTGGCTGTCGCTGGCGTTCTACAACCGTGATGCGCTGATTTACCGCAACCTGCTCAAAGGCCACTTCCGCAAAATGCGCAAGAATGACATGGCCGGCGAAAAGCAAAGCCTCACGCCGCAACAGCCGCTCGACCCACGAGAGTTGGCGGCGCAACTCGAAGGGTTTTGGCAGGTCGAAAGCCAAAGTGGCGTGCGGGTTTTCCACGACTATATGCCGGTGGAGTTTCAGGCCCGCGCCGATTTACAGGACCTGTTGGAGATGGAGCTCGCTCACCGTCGTCACCCAAGCTTTGCCGGACTTGGGCGTTATTTGCACTGGATTTGCCGTCCGGTTTAAGCGGCCCAGTCTGCGGAGGTCGAAATGCGTCGTCTCTGTTTGATCCTGTTGTCCCTGGGGTTGGGCGCCTGTTCCAGCCCCAATCCTTACGTGGCCGCCTCGGCCCCGATCCCGCCGGCCCCGGCTCAGGCGGCCAACACCTTTGATGCCAGCGCTTACCCGGCGCCCGTGCGTGATTACGGCGCCTACCGCAGCTGGGGCTGGCTCAACGGCCAACTGCCGGCGGGTTCGGCCTGGGCCGACTCGGCGCAGATTGCCGAGGCGGTCAGCGGCGCCCTTGACCAGCGCGGCTTGCGCCCGCTGCATGATGCGCGCGCGCCCGACCTGCTGGTCAGCGCCGATGTGCGCCTGGAAAAGCGCCTGCGTCAGGTCCAGGACGATTACGGCTACGGATACGGTGGCTATAACCGTTATGGCAACGGCTACGGCATGTACAACACGGTGCCGCTGGTACGTACCTATGAAGTAACAGTTGCCGTGGCGCGGATCAGCCTGTTCGACGGCCGCACCGGCCAGCCGGTCTGGAGTACCAGCGCCGAAACCACCAGCCAGGGCAGCCTGAGTGAACGGGCGGACGCCTTGCGCGAGGCGATGCAGAAGGCCATGACGGCCTATCCGCCCAGTTAATCGCTATTCTCATCTCAAGAACGGTTCGTCCTTTTTGGAGAAATACCATGCTTCGTCGCATTGCTGCACTGGCTGTCGTTGGGTTGCTGGCGGGTTGCCAGAACAATCAGGTCAACCATGACTTTGACGCCAGCCGCGACTTCGGCGCCTATCGCAACTGGGCCTGGAAAGACCCGGCGCTGCAATACCGCCCCGATGATCCGCGGATCAAGAGTGACCTCACCGAACAGCGCATCCGCCAGGCCGTCGGCGAACAGCTCGACCAGCGCGGCCTGCGCCCGGCAGCGGCGGGTACCAGGGCTGACCTGAATGTGCAGGCCTACCTGATCGTCGAAGACCGCCAGCAACAAGTCACCACCAACTATGGCGGCGCCTGGGGCGGACCGTGGAATGGCTACTGGGGCGCGCCGATGTACAACGAAACGCGCAACATCACCTACAAAGTGGCGACCATCCAGATCGACCTGCTCGACGGCAAGGACGGCAAGCTGGTGTGGCGAGGCAGTGACGAACAGATGATGGCTGACTCGCCCAGCCCTCAGGATCGCGATAACGCAATCCGCACCACCGTGACTAAAATCCTCACCAATTACCCACCACGCTGACCCTACCGCTGAGCCTCTGTGGGAGCCGGCCCTTGTGGCGAGGGCGCGTGCTCCCACTCGACTGCGCGGCAGTCGCCCACTGTGTTTGACGCGCCAGCGTTTTCGCGACATTCGGTCTTTACCGGCCCCAACCCTTGTCTACACTCATCTACACACCAGGAGAGTAAGCGCTCGGCAACTCGCCGGCACAGGAGTGCTCGATGTCTCCCCACCCTCGTCACAAGCAGCGCGGCGCCATCGGCCTGATGGCCGTCGGTGTGTTGGCGTTTGCATTGGTGTTCACCTTGTTGGTCGTTGACAGTGGTCGTCTCTCCCTGGAAAAGCGCAAGTTGCAAGGCGTTGCGGACACTGCGGCGCTGGAGGCCGTCAGCCGCAACGGCACCTGCCTGGCCGGCCTGACAGCGGCGGCCTATGCTGCGCAAAGTGCGGGGCGCAATCAATTCGTCGTGGGCAATGGCAACACCTTGGTGACCCGTTGCGGCGCCGTGACCACGGCGGCCTCAGGCCGACGCGTATTCGCTGAAAACCCTGCGCTGTCGTCCGCGATCCAGGTAGACGTCAGCAAGACCGTGCTTACCAGTGTGGCCAGCGGAATGTGGGCGCTGGCCGCCGGCAAGCCGGTCAGTCTCAATAGCGTATTGACGGCGACAGCCGTGGCGGCAATGCCCCCGCCCACCCTGGCCCAGTTGACCCTCAACAGCACCCTGGCGAGTGTCGACACCGCCAGTGCCAGCCTGTTAGCTCCCTTGTTTTCCGGGATGCTGGGCGGGAGCGTCAACCTGACGCTCGCTGGCTGGAATGGGTTGGTCAACACCAATATCAACCTGCTCAGCTACCTCGACCAACTGGCGATCGACCTGCAAGTCACTGCCGGAAATTACACCCAGTTGCTCAGCACCAACGTCACCGCCGCGCAATTAATCCAGGCCGCCATCACCGTGCTGAACAAGAACGGCGCGACGGTGGACGTTCTCACGGCGCTGGGCAGCCTGAAAATCGCAGCCATCAACCAGGCCCCGCTGACAGTGGGCCAGCTCCTGCAATTGCAGACGGGCACAGAGGCGGCGGCATTGAATGCCAACCTGCAGGTGTTTCAACTGATTCAAGGTGTGGTGCAACTCTCCAGCAGCCAGAGCGCGGCAGCCGTGACCTTGCCCGTAAACCTGCTGGGGCTGGCGAATATCACCACACAGGTCAAGGTGATCGAGCCGCCTAAATTGTCCGCCATCGGCGACCCCAGGCTGGCAGCGGCCAACCCGCAGGGGCCGAATCAGATCTATGTGCGCACAGCCCAGGTGCGCACCCAGGTGACCATCAGCCTGCCGCTGTTGAACGGATTGTCAGGGCTGAGCACGGCAGTGAATGACTTGGTAGGGCCGTTGACCCCCGTGGTCAGCAGCCTGTTGAGTTTGAACCTGGTGACCACAATCAATTCGGCGTTGTGTTTGCTCGGGGCCGGCTGCCAACAGCTGGATTTACGGGTGTTGCCGGGCAACCTGCCGCTCAATATCGTGCTGGATGCCGGCGGCGCCAGCAGTTATGTCACGGCGTACAGCTGCCCGACCGGCAATGCGGGCACCAAGAGCCTGACCACCAGCACCACCACCTCAGTGGCGTCACTGAACATCGGCAACATCAGCAACGCGTTTTCCAGCACCTTGCCGATGACCGTGGCGCCCCTGGCGCTGATCGATATCGGCACCAAAACCTGCCATAAAATCCTCGGAATCGGCTCGTGCGACGCTCGGGTGCCGTTTGCCGGTGGAGGCATTGCGCTCAAGGTGCAAAGCCCGATCGGGGGGAGTGTCCAGACCCAGGTGTTTTCCAGCACCACGCCATTTGCTACGCCGCCGAATGTGGGCCTTACGCCCACCTATCAGGCCGCCACGCCGGCCACCAATGTGGTGAGCAGCTTGTCTGCCACCCTCAACGGCGTCGGCCTTACTGCCTATCAACCGGTGGGAAATAATCCGTTGGGGGCCTTGGCGCAGGGCGTCGTGGCGCTGATCGGCGGCGTCAACAACATCGTTTCGCCAGTGGTGGATAACCTGCTCGGCTCGCTGCTCAATCCGATCCTCAATAACCTGCTGAGCATGCTGGGCATCAGCCTGGCCAATGTGAACGTGGGCGCCAACCTGAGCTGTGGCCAGACCGGCGGCGCCTACTTGGTGATTTAAGCGTCGGTGGCCCTTGGCAGCTCCACACAAAAGCGCGCGCCGTGGTCACCGTTGCTGACGCTCAGGCGCCCGCCCATGTTTTCCACAATGCCGTAGCTCACCGACAATCCCAGGCCGGTGCCCACGCCGATCGGCTTGGTGGTGAAGAACGGCTCGAAAATCCGCTCCAGTAACCGTGGGTCAATGCCGCCGCCGTTGTCTTCGATCCAGATGCGCACGTGGCGGCTGTCGTGCTCGGTGTGGACCGAGATCCACAGCCGCAGGCCGGGGTTTTTTTCGCGCTGGCTCAACAGCGCGTCGCGGGCGTTGACCATCAGGTTGATCAGCACTTGCTCAAGCTGGTCGACGTAGCCTTTGACCTGCACCGCGTTCTCCACTTGGGTCAGGCGCACGTCCACGCCTTTGCCACGCAGGCCTTCATTGAGCAGCGACAGCGTGCCCTCGACCGCCTGCGCCGGGTCGAAGGGTTGCTGCTCGACTTCCGAGCGGCGGCCGAACACGCGCATATGGTCGACCACGCGCGTGGCGCGCTGCACCTGCGCGTCGATGCGCTGGAGTTTTTCGGTGAGGTAGTCGGCCTGTACGTCGCCATTGCCGATGCGCTTGAGCACGTTGACGATGGCCATGCGCATCACGTTCAGCGGCTGGTTGATTTCGTGGGCGAGGCCGGTGGCCATTTCGCCGAGGGTGGCCATTTTTGCGCTTTGGGTCAGTTGCTGTTGTGAGCGGCGCACTTCGGTGTTGTCACGGCCCACGGCCTGCACCTCAACCAATGCACCCTTTTCATCGAATACACCACGGTCCGACCACACCCACCAAGCGTGTTCGCGCCCGGGCAATTGCAGGCTGATTTCGGCAGTGCTCACGGGAAACTCCGGCGTCAGTTGCCCGATGCGCTGTACAAACGCCGCGCGTTGTTCAGCCGATAACCATGCCCCCAGGTTCATCCCCCGCAGTTGGGCGGGCAGGCATTCCAGGTAATTGGCCAATGGCGTGTTGCCAAACGTCAGGGTCAAGTCGGGGCGGTAACGGCAGATCATGGCCGGGGAGTCTTCCACAAGAATGCGGTAGCGCTCTTCGCTGTCCTTGATCTGCTGCGCCGCCAGGGTAGCGTCGGTGACATCCAGCCACAGGCCGACCGCTTCCACTGGCATGCCGAGGTCATCGCGCAGCAACCGGGCTTCATCGAGCAACCAGTGATAGTTGCCCTGAGCGTCCTGCACCCGATAACGACTGCGCACGCTGCCTTCGCGCAGCAACTGGCGGGTGCGCTGGAAGTACAGGTCACGGTCGTCGGGGTGCACCCAGCGCACCAGACTGTCGTCGGTGCATTCGGCCAACGTTCGGCCCAGCAGCGGCAGCAGGCTGTCGCTGAAAAACACCGGCTGCAAGGCGCCGCTCACGTAGCGCTGCACATAGATCACCGCCGGTGAGCTGGCGATCAGGTTATCCAGGCGCGCATGGGCAGCGGCGGCTTCCAGTTGTTGATTCTTGATGTCGCTGATGTCGAGCATGAAACCGATGCAACGGCGTTGCTCGCCCGTGCCCAGCACTTGGCCCTGCACGCGGTACCAGATGGGCGACTGCTCACTGTCAGCCCGGTTGAGGCGCACGCTGGCAAGCAAGGGTTTGCCCAAGGCCTGCAAGTCGCGCAGGCGGCTTTGCAGTTCCTGGCGGTCGGCGGGGTGGATCAGGGTCAGCCACGTGTCCAGCGCTTGCCGGGTAGGGCCTTCCTCCGGGCCGAGGTTGCGCATTAATTGGGGGGCGAGCTGGATTTCGTCGCTGGTCGGCAGCAATTCCCACCAGCCGGTGCCGAGCAGCCCTTGCAGGGCTTCCAGGCGCTCCAGTTGTTGATGGTGACGGTGTTCTCGCAGGCGGCCGAGCAGCGGGGCGGCCACGGCGGCGGCGAGGTTCAGCCAGTCGCGGTCGCGGGTGTGCGGCTCGCCGCTGCAGGCACCGCACAACAGCCACGCTGCAACGCCCTGGTCATCGCGGTACGGCACCAGAAAACCGTCGGCATTGCCGAACACGCTGTGCAGGCGCGGGTGATCGCCGCGCCCATACGGCGCCTTCAGGCTCAACGGCGTCGTACCGTTGAGGCTGTCCAGGCAAGTGCCCAGGCGTTGCCCGGTTTGCCAGAGCAGTGGCGCGTCATGGTTGGCGTACTGGCTGTAGATCGACCAGCCCTGGTCCTCTTGATCGAGCAACGCGAGGGCGACGCAGGGAATGCGCCAGCGTTGCGCCACGGCGGCCAACTGTTCGCTGAGAACCTCGGGCAACCGGGAGAGGCTGCACACACGCAGTTGCTCACTGATCAGGCTCGTCAGGTGCCTGTTCTGTTCGCGTTGCTCAGCCAACTGGCGGCCGCCGAGCAGGTCGCCGATGTCCACCGCATGCAGGATCCAGCCGTTGCCGTGGGCTTCAAGGGTGCCACGGGTGTGCAGGGTTTGCCCAGCCAGGGTCTGGAAATCCAGGTCCAGGCTGTGGCGTTGCCAGTCCGCTGGAACGCCTTCAACCGCCAGGCGGCTGTGAACGCACAGCACGTCGTGCAACAGCGGCGCAGTTGCGTGTTGCGCCAGCTGTTGGCGCAGCGTGCCGCTGATATCGAGCACGCGCCCCTGAGCGTCCAGTTGCACGCGTAACCCGGCGCACGGTGGCGCGGGTGTGTTGATGGCGAGCGCGCCACTTCGACCGAGCAGGCGCCCGAAGATTTTGTCTCCTGAGGTCAAAACTGCAGGCTCGACTGGGCCTGCAATGTCGCCGGCAACTGCGGCACGGTGCCAATGACGGGCAAGACGATGAACGGCATCACTGACTGCAGATTGGCCGAGGGGTAACTGATTTTTACTGACAGCATGCCGCCGGGGGTGAAGGTTGTGGTGACCTGGGTCGCTGCGTCGAATTTGTAGCTGGAAGGGATCCACTCCAAACGCGAGGCGACCGCCGTTTTGGCGGTGCTTTGCACGGCGGCCTGGTAGCCCGGCATGCTCGGGTCCAGCCCCACGCTCTGGCGCACGGCTTCTGCGGTCGCATGGTTGAAGGACTGCAATAACAGCAACGGCAGGCTATAGCTGACCATGCCGTAGAACACCGCGAAAAAAATCACGAACACGCCAATGAACTCGATTGCTGCCGTGCCTTTTTGCTGATGGGGGAGGCCTGTTTTCATCACCGCGTCTACCCTGACGGCTACTACCTGATATCAGCATAGAATCAATCAGCAAAAAGGGATGTTTTTTACGTGATCCATGGCGCAGTGGTGCTGGTGTGGTTGGGCGTATGTGCAGTGCAGGACGTGCGGCAGCGGTTGCTCGCCAATCGCCTGACACTGGGCGCTGCCCTGTTGGCGTTGATTCACCTGCTGTGGACGGGCCACACCTGGCTCGGTGCCACAGGCGGGGAAGGGGTGTGGGCGTTTTTTCTGGCACTGTTGTTGACCTTGCCCGGATACGCCCTGGGCCGGCTGGGTGCGGGTGATGTGAAGTTGCTGTCGGCGTTGGCGCTGGCGTCGAATGCAGACTATTTATTGGGGGCGTTTATCGGGGCGGCGGTGGTGAATCTATTGTGGCTTTTAGTGATGCCAAAACTTTGGCCGCCTATGAGTCAAGGACTTAAAAACGCTCTGGGTCATCTAGCACCCGGCCCGTCAAAAAAACTGCCGTTTGCCCCGTTTTTATTAGTGGGTTTTGCGCTTGCCTGGTTTTGGATCGGCTAACCGTTCGGGGTGATTAACCTTATGTACATAGTCGGAAAGTACGTCTACGTTTATTAAGTCGATGTACAGAATATCGAGTCGTGGGAGATGGGTTAATCATCTGGCTTTCCAGGGCATGGAGTCGCATGTGAATACGCTTACCTCTGCAGTAAAGGTGCTAGTTGTCGATGATGAACCGCTGATCGTCGAAGAACTGTGTGAGTTTCTTGAGCGCAGCGGCTTTCGCTGCGTTCCCTGCGAATCCAGCCAAGAGGCCCTGACGCGTTTCAGCGCAGACGCCGAAATCGGGCTGGTACTGTGTGACTTGCGTATGCCGGATATGGACGGCATCGAGTTGGTCCAGGCGCTGCAGAAAGTGGCCGGCAAACAGCGGGCGTTCGAGGCGATCATGTTGACCGGCCACGCTGACAAGCAAGACGTGATCAAGGCCCTGAGGGCGGGGATCGCCGATTACTATCAGAAGCCGATCAATCTTGAGGAATTGCTCGAAGGTTTGCAGCGCCAGGAGGCCGCCCTGGAGGAGCGCAAAAATGACCTGCAATTGGGGCACTTGAGCCAGAAACTGCAGTTTCTGACCGAGTCCATCAACGACCTTTACCAGGACCTCGACAGAACCCGTCGCAGCTCAACCGTGCTGAAGGGTGAAGACCGTGCAGCCGAGGAGGCCGAGCCGGTGGGAACCCCGTCGATCCTCAACCCGCTGTCACCGCGCCAATTGGACGTGGCCCGGCTGGTGGGCAAGGGGCAGACCAATTATCAGATTGCCTGCGAATTGGGTATCACTGAAAACACCGTGAAGCTGTATGTGTCGCAGGTACTGCGCCTGACGCACATGCACAACCGCACGCAGCTGGCGCTGGCGCTTTCGCCGGGTAACTCGGCGCTGCCCCAGCGAGTACCGGCGCACTGATTCGTTTAAGAGTGCGGGCTTGCTCGCGAAAACCGGGTGTCAGTCACCCGATGTATTGACTGATACTGCGCTTTCGCGGGCAAGCCCGCTCCCACAGTTGATTGAGGTTTTTTCAATTACTGCCCTGGGTTTCCCCACCCACCTTCTGCTCGAAATACTCCGGAATAGGGTGCTTGAAGCTTTCCAGCCAACGCTGGTTGGCCTGGTCACGCTCTGCCGCAGAGGCTTTCTGTAACGTGGCGGACGAGGCTTTGCCGCTGGGTTGCAACGTCAGCCAGCTCTCGGTCGCGGCCTGTTGCGGGGACGAGGGGCCGGGTTCTATCGCCATGACGCTCAGAGGCAGTGCCAGCACTGCCAGGCTTGCGAGATAAGGCACTTTCATCATCAATTCCTCGGGTTGCTGGATATATCGCCTACGGCGGCGACCGAGCCCTTGGCCTTGGCGAGCTTCTGGCTTGAGGCCTTGAGTTTTTCTGCCCTGGCTTGAGCTTCGGTGACCTGTTCAGGGCTCAGGCCCATTTGGCTGACCACTTGGGCGGCTTGTTTCCAGTTGTCCTGATAGATCAGCAGCGTGACCATGTTGACCGCCGGCAAGGGGTCGCTTTGCTTGAGTTCCATGGCGGTCATGAATTCGAAGCGCGCATCCTCCATACGCAGTTGGTTGAGGTAGACGACGCCCAGGTCATTGCGAATTTTCTCGTCGGTCGGCGCCAGGCGCGCCGCGCGTTGCAAGTGGGTCATGGCCTGGTCGTTGTCACCCTTGGCCGACGCCAATTGCCCCAGGCCGTGTTCACCTGCGGCGGCCATGCAGGTGCCGAGCAGGCTGCGGTACAACGGCAGCGCTTCGTTGAGCCCCAGCAGGCGATAAGTCTTGGCCTGGCGCAGGCGTACCTGGGGCAGGTTCGTCGGCAAGCTTTGCAGGTTGGCGAGGCTGGCGTGCAGCTTGCCGTCGTTGGCCATGTCATCGGCCAGGTTCAGTGCCAGCTCCTGATCGGAGCTGGGCTTGGGGCAACTGCCGCCGCCCGTCAGGGCGCCCCACGGGGTTTGGCCATTGGTGGCACACCCCCCGAGCATCAGCAGGCTCAAACCGGCTATCAAGGTTTTCATCGGGTGCTCCTCATAAGTTACTCAGGGCGCGGGTGATGCCGATAAAGGCCGGCCCCCCGAGCACGATCAGCAGGGCGGGAAACAAAAACACCATCATCACGACCGACATCTTCGCCGACATCTTCGAAACGAACTCCTGGATCCGGGTCAGGCGCCGGTCGTCGAGCAATTGCTTGAGCGACAGCAAGGATTTCATCGCGCCGCCGCCTTGTTGCATCAGTTGCTGGAGGATGACGCAGGTGTCGCTGAACTCGTCCACGTCCAGCAGTCTGGCGGTCTTGCCGAGTTCTTCGCTCAGTTCCAGGCCGGAATCGACCCGCGTGAGGATCAGGCGCAGCTCAAGGGTCAGCGCCGGCAGCAGGCGTTGCGCTTCAATGCTCAATACGCGCAGCGCCTGTTCGACGGCCATGCCTGACTCAAACAGGATGCGCAGCAGTGGAATGAAGGTTGATACCTCGCGGGAGAGCTGTTGTTGGCGCGCCTTGGCCGCGCTGGCGAGGATGCGTTTGGGCAACAGGTAGCCCAGGCCCAGCGCGATCAAGGGCGCCAGCCACGGTGAGGCGACAGCTGGAAACAGCACGCTCTGGGTGATCAGCACAAGGCTCATCAGCACCAGGGGTGTGCCGATCTGGAAGGCGGCGAACATTGAGCGCTGGCTGGATTTGCGCCAGCCGATACGGTTGAGCAGGATCTGGGTTTCGTTGTCCAGGCTGACCGAGCGTTGCGCGATCGGGCTGTTGCCCAACTGCCGCATCACCGTGCCAAAGGTGTGTTCGCGGCCCATGTGGCCCTGCAAACGCTGGGTAACCAGGCGCTGACCGCGCCGATGCTTCATCAGGTTGGCAAGCACCAGCGCCAGGGCGGCGAGGAACAACCCAGCGCTGATCAGCAGGGCGATAGCCATCTCATACGCTCCGAAACATTCGCCACAAGGCCAGGCAGCCCAACACCTGCATGCCCAGGGCGACGAACAGCAGCATGCGGCCGGTGCCGTCGTTCCACATGGTCATCAGGTAGGAGGGGTTCACGGCCAGGAAGTAGCCGACCATCGAGATGGGCAGGGCGGTGAGCACGTAGGCGGTCACCCGGGTTTCACCGGTCAACGCGCGCAAATGGCGCGCGGCCTGCTCGCGTTCGCGGATCATCTTGATCAGGTTTTCCAGCAGTTCACTGGCGTTACCGCCATAGCGGTGGTTGACCTTCAAGCCCAGCGCAAACAAGCGAAACTCGTCCCGCTCATAAAATTCGGCGAAGTCGTTGGCGGACTCTGGCAGGCTGACACCCAGCTGCACGTTGCGCTTGATACGGCCCATGGCTTGCTTCAACGGTTCCTGCATCACCTCGATGCCGCCCAGCACCGCATCAGCGAGGGTGCGCCCGGCCTTGAGGCTGCGCACGGTATGGTCGAGCAGTTGTGGCAGTTGCTCGATCATGCGTTTGATGCGCCGTTGATAGCGCCAGGCGATGTACAGCCGCAGCAGCAATGGCGGCAACAGCAGCATCGCCAGCAGGCCGAGCCAGCCGGCGACCAGCGCACCCAACCCCGCGCCGAAGACCCACACGGCCAGCCACACGCCGAGCTTGTCGCTGGGCGTGCCCAGGCCTGCGCGCAGGAACATGCGTTCCACGGCGCTCCACTGGCCGGCTTCTTCGATGAGTTGCGGCTGGCCTTCGGCAAGGCGGCCCAACACGCGCTCGGTCTGGGCGCGGCGCAGGCCGTTTTGAAAGGATCGAATCGACAGGCCGATCAGGATCAGGCAAATGACGAGCAGGATGGCCCCGGTCATGGTCGCATTCCTTACAAGCTAGGCCGGTTCGCGGCGCAGTTTCTCGCCGGCTGGGTTGACCGCTTCGCGCAGGAAGCCGACGCGGGTGCGTCGGTCAAGGCGGAACAGGGTATTGGTCACGTACACGTCTTCACGTATGCCCACCACCTCGACCACTTCGCTGACGCAACGACGGCCATCCGGCAGACGGATCAGTTGAACCACTACATCCAGCGCTGCGCAGATCATTTGCCGCAGGGTTTTTTCCGCCACCATTCGGCCGGTCAACCCCACCAGGGTTTCCAGGCGCAACAGCGCATCGGAGGCATTGTTGGCGTGCACGGTACTCATCGAACCGTCGTGGCCGGTGTTCATGGCGGTGAGTACATCGAGCACTTCCACGCCACGGATCTCGCCGAGAATGATGCGGTCGGGGCGCATCCGCAGGGCGTTGCGGATCAGGTCGCTGGCCTTGACCTCGCCGTGGCCCTCGGCATTCGGCGGGCGGGTTTCCAGGCGCACCACGTGCGGGTGGCCCATTTGCAGTTCGGCCACGTCTTCGATGGTCACGAGGCGCTCGTGGGGGTTGATCAGTTGGCTGAGAACATTCAGCAGTGTGGTTTTGCCGGTGCCCGTGCCGCCGCTGATGAGGATGTTGCAGCGCTTGCCCACGGCTTCCTGGAAGAAGTCGAAGATGTTCTGGTCGATGGTCTGCATGGCCACCAGGTCGCTGCTCTTGAGCATGTCCTTGCGAAACTTTCGAATCGACAGGCATGGCCCGTCGAGGGCGATCGGCGGGATGATCGCGTTGACCCGGCTGCCATCGGGCAGGCGCGCATCGACCATCGGCGACGACTCATCCAGGCGCCGGCCCAGGGGCGCGAGGATGCGTTGCATCACGCGCTCCACGTGGTGCGAGTCGATAAACCGCAAGTCGCTGTGGTGCAGCAAACCGTCACGCTCGATAAACACCCGGTGCGGGCCGTTGACCAGAATCTCCGTCACGGACGGGTCGCGCAGCAGCACTTCCAGCGGGCCGAAACCGGTCAGCTCGTCAACGATCTCTTCGGCCAGGCGCTCCATTTCATAGCGGGAAATCGCCAGGTGCATGCGGTTGATGTATTCGGCGACTTTGTCGATGACGAACTGCGCCAACAGCGGGCGAGAGCCCTCCAGCAAATTCTTTCCCGACTCTTCGATCGCGTCGATGATGTAGCGATGGAGCACCAGTTTCAGCCCGTCGTGGTCAGTGTTGCCACCGTTGCCTCGCGCGGGTGAGCCGAAGAGTTTTTCACCGTTCATTTGGTCGCTCCCAGCAGACGTTCAAGCCAGTTGTGAGATTGTTGTTTCATGCCCTCGGAGCGTTTCGCCAGGCGTTCGCCCAGGGCTTTCAACCCTTGGGTCAAGCCTTCCCGTGGGGCCAGGGCGAACAAGGTTTGCCCCTGATTCTTCGCGTTAAGGCGCACTTCCGGGCTTAACGGCAACACGGCGATGGCCTCCAGGCCAAAGCTTTTGCTCAGCGCTTGCGAATCGGGCGCGCAGCCTTTGATATAGCGATCAACCAACAGCTTGGCGTGCTCCAGTTTCATGCCTTTTTCGCGCCACAGGTTCAGTACGGCCAGGTTGCGACGGCAGTCCAGTACGCTTTGGTCCGTGCACCACAACAGCTTGTCGCAGTGGCTGACAAACGTGCGCAGGGCTTCGCTGTCCGGTTGGCCGGCAAGGTTCACCACGATGTGCTGGAAGTGTTGGCGCAAGGCGCTGAGCAGCATGTACAGCTCGGCGGCACTGGTCTGTTCCAGAGGCTCATCGTTGGGCGCGTAGGCCAGAATGCGCAAGCCCTCGTCGGCGCAGGTGAAGGCGCTGTTGATCAAGGTCGCGTCCAGACGCCTGAGGTGGCGCAGGGCATCGCCAAAATTGAACGAGCTTTCCAGCCCCAGCAACGCCAGGCTGTCGCCCCTGGGCAGGCCCAGGTCCAGCAGCAGGGTTTGCTGCCCGCTCTTTTGCACCACCAGCGCCAAATGGCTGCTCAACAGGGCGCCGTCGGCATTGCTTTGGGTGCCATACAGCACCGTGAGGCCGCCCAGTTGCGTGTTGGTGGTGACCGGTGGCAGGCGCTTGCTCAGGCGGCGTACCAGCCCGGCCACTTCGCTGGAGCGTGAGCCGTAGGCGACAAAATCACGCGCGCCGGCCCGCATCGCGTTCAGCACCAACTGGTTGTCCATGCCGTCACCGAGGGCAACGATCGCCAGCATCGGCTTGGCCTCCAGCGCGCTTTCGATCAGCGCGCTTTGCGCCACCACGTTCTCGCGGTCAAGGCCGATAAACACCAGGCTGGCAAAGGTGACATCGACCAGTGCGAGTAACTCGTCCAGGGTGCCGCTGCCGGCGCTGACCACTTGGCCAAGCGGCGCCAGCGCGCCCTGCAGCCATTCCAGGTCGGTGCTGTTACGGGTGATTGCCAGAAATGTCTGGCTCAGGCTATCGCTCATTGAGACAACCCGTTGAGTCGATCGAAATTACCGTTCTCAAGAAAGTATAGGCGGTACCAGTTCGGGTCGTAATTGCGCAGGTTCTCGCCCGGCAATGACGGCAGTTGCGCATTGGCCGCCAGTGGCTGCACCAGGTGCGGCGTGACGATCATCAGCAACTCCTTGTCTTGGCGGTTGATCGAGGAGTCGCGGAAGAATGCGCCAAGAATGGGGATGTCCCCCAGGCCTGGAAACTTGCTGATGGTGGTGGTGTTGTTGCTGCTGATCAGGCCGCTGATCACGAAGCTTTCGCCATCGGCCAGGGACACGCTGGTGTCGGTGCGGCGGATGGTCAGGGCGGGCACCCGAATATTTTCAATCACCACGGCGTTGGTGTAGTCCAGCTCGCTGACTTCCGGTGCCACCTTGAGGGAGATCCGGTTACGGTCGATCACGGTGGGCGTCAGGGTCAGGCGGATACCGAACTCCTTGTACTCGATCGAGATGGTGTTGCTGCCACTGCTGGGCACCGGGATTGGTATTTCGCCCCCGGCCAGAAAGGTCGCGCTTTGCCCACTCATGGCCACCAGGCTCGGGCGCGCAAGGGTGTAGGCAAAGCCGCTGCTTTCCAGGGCGTTGATCATCGCCGAGACCCGGCCACCGCCAAAACCTATGTTGAAACTGTCAGTGCTGACCGGCAGCTTGAACGTGCCTTGCGTCGGAGACAGCAGGTTGGGGCTGCCAAGAAAAAAGTTGTTCCCGATGCCCAGAATCTTGGTGCTGGCTTCCTTGAGCTTGGTGCGGCTGACCTCGACAAAACGAATGTCGGTCTGCACTTGGCTGGGCAGCGTAGGGTCGTCGGTGGGCGCCAGTGACAGGCTGGTCAGCGCCGAGGTGGCCTTGCCTTTAACGAACACCATGCTCTGACGCGGCTTACTCGAGCAGGCGGTCCAGACCAGCAGGCTGGTGGTGCCGGAGGCGACGCCCGTCAGCAGAAAACCGCGGTCGCCATTCAGATGCACATCGGCGATTTTAGGGTCGCCAATCGCCAGACGAGTGATGGCCACCGGTGATTGCAATTCCTGTTGCAGTCCCTCGCCCACAGAGAGGGCGGCGGGCAACTGACCCAGGCTGCCGCAATTGCCCGTGGCGGCCAAAGCCAGGCCCACAGGCAGAGTCGACAGCATCAGGGCGCAGGCTATTTTCAGCGTGAACACCGGTGCAAAACGTCGGTTCATGCAAAGCATCCTTGTTCAGTCGGGCGTTTGTTGGGTTGCCTGGTTGCCGCGGATCACCTCGACGCCCGTGCGGCGCGGGCTGCTCTGGACGACTTTTTTGGGGGCTTGGGCGAAGGCGAGTTGAGTGAACTGATAGAGGTCGCGGTTAGCGCTTTGCAGTTTGCCTGGGGCATCACTTTCGCCAGCCCAGTAGTGGCTCAGTAAGCGCTCTTCGCTGCTGCGCACGGCCAGGCGCAACGTACCGGCCTGAGAGGCCAGCATCAGCCGGCTCAGCAGTGGTTCGGGCACGGCCAGCACGACGGTGCGAGAAGGGGAGTTGCGTTTGGCTTTTTCTTCGGCGGTGACTGCCGGCGGTGACGCGGGCGTCCCGTCGTTGGTCAGGCCCATCTGGTCGCCGACACTGAGCAGGCGCATGGCGGGGATCACCACCTGGGCCGATTGTTCGAGGTTGGCGGCGTCCTGGCGCAGGTACAACAGCACGTCCACATAATCGCCCGGGCTCATTTGGCCGGCAGCGCCAATCACTTCATCGACGGCAACCGCCAGGGCGCGTTCATCCGGGCGAATCATCCTGGCCAGCGGGCCACCGGGTGTAAAGCTTTCTTCATTCAACCAAGTGCCGGCACGCAGGGCTCGCCACGGGGTACGGCCGACGGCCTGGTCCACGCTGGTGAGGCTTCCCGCCGGTGCGGTGCGCAGTTTTTCAACCGTGAGGTCGGCGGCGTTCAGGGCAATAAAGGGCGGGACATCGTGGGCGAGTACCACCACCGGTTGGCGAGTCTGGTCTTCCACCACGGCAACGGCTTGTTCAACGGGAGCGGCCTGCGCAGGCGGCGGTGGCGGCGCTGGCGCGGGTTCCCGGCTGAGCACCAACCCCCAGTAACCGGCAAACAATGCGCCGACCAGCAGCACCCCGGCCAGTACCATGCTCAGACGCGTGTTCATGACGGCTCTCCCTATCCTGTTGCACCACACCCCGCCTGTCCGGACGGTTCAATTTCGCAACCTGGCTGCAATGAACAGCGACTAACTATTTCGCTATTTGAAGGTAGTTCAGCTAGGACGAAATGCCATTACTGCCAGAAAGATTTCTTTTGCGTACAAACGGCAGCCTTTGAAATCACAGATTTACAGCGCCAGTAAAACGCCCACTACTTTGTGATTAATCCGTTCTTACAGTTGTGAGGGTGGGGTTTGTTGACAATGCTCAAGTTGCACAACGCAATGGCTGTGCAGGACCGGGATACGGCGCCGTGGCGCCTGAGGAGAAGTACTATGATCCTTGATTTTTTGATGAAACTTAACGTTCAACTCCAGCTGCTGTTTCATCGCAAAGACGGCGCAACGGCGATTGAATATCTCATTCTCGTGGCGATTGTGGCGCTGGTGGTTCTGGCGGCCGGGACCGCGTTGGGGCCGCAGATCACCGCTTTCTTTGAAAGGATCGGCGATGCCCTCACACCCGCTGCATGAGGTTGAGTGTTCAGCGGTTGTTTGTGAGTGAAGACCTCATTGAATGGTAATTCCAGGTAGTACTCATGAATGCTGCGACTGCTCCTTTTCGCCAGCAAATTCTGTTGGTGGATGACGAAGAAGATGCCCTTGTTGAGCTGGCGGAATCGCTGGAAAACGAGGGCTTCGTTTGTTTTACCGCTTCTTCTGTCACCTTTGCGTTGCAGGAGTTGACGTTGAACCCTGACATTGCGTTGGTGATTACTGATCTGCGGATGCCTGAGGAGAGTGGCATTTCTTTGATCAAGCGGTTGCGTGAGCATACGGATCGCCAGCATTTGCCAGTGATTGTGATGTCGGGGCATGCGGAGATGGATGATGTGAGTGACATGCTGCGGCTGCAGGTGTTGGATCTGTTTCGCAAGCCGATTTATTTGGTGCGGTTGATTGATACGCTTAACAGTCTGTTTCCGCTGCGCAATTCGCAGATTTAGAGTGGGTGTAGATCCGTTGCTACGGTAACGGCTTGAGTAGTTGAATCAAAGGCGCTGTATTTTTCTGAAGCAGATCGCGATTCTCCAGAACAAATGGAGATCCAACTGTGGGAGCGGGCTTGCTCGCGAATGCGGTGTATCAGCCACCAAGCCCATCAACTGACCACCGCCTTCGCGAGCAAGCCCGCTCCCACATTTCTGACCGAGTAAGACTTCAACACTCCCACCCACAGGCGGCGCGCCGACTCCGGTCCTCAGGCAATAGGTCGCCACTTGCCTACCATGTGCTCAATGTTATCCGCGCCCTTTAACAGCAATTCACCGCTGGAGCCGGGAGCGCTGGCAAACAGGATGACTTCACTTGGCAGGCGTACCGGTTTTTTAAATTCGACGATGATTTCAATATTCGCGGCAGGCAGGTGTTCGCCCAGCGCGGCGAGGGTGTGCGCCTTGTTCCACAACCCGTGGGCGATGGCCTGTGGGAAGCCGAAGAGTTTGGCCGTGAGTGCGCTCAGGTGGATCGGGTTGTAATCGCCGGATACTCGGGCATAGCGGCGGCCGATATCGGCGGGCGCCTTCCAGCGTGTCAGTTCACTGACCTGGGCGGGGCTGGGCGCTCTGTCGTCCGCAGGCTCGCCTTCGAGTTTCACGCCCCGGCACAGCATTTGGCTCTCGGCCTCCCACAGCACGCCGAGGGAATCTTCGACGGTGGTTACCACGTCAAAGGTTGCACCTTTGGCGTGGGGCTTCAGGTTGTGTGCGTGCACCGCAACTGTCAGGTCGTTCACGGCGCCCAGTGGGCGGTGGATGCGAATACGGTTGCTCAGGTGAATCAGCCCCAGCAGCGGGAACGGAAAATTGTTCGCGGTGAGCAACTGCATCTGTAAGCCGAACGCCAGGATGTGCGGATACGTCGCCGGCAGGATCGGGCTGTCGGCAAAACCGCATACCTTTCGGTAGGCCGCCACCTGCTTGGGGTCCACGCTCACTCGGCAGCGCAGCCCCTGCTCGGGCAAGGTGTTACCGGTGATCTTGCGCTTGAGTGCTGCGCGCCAGTACAGCGGCGGTAAAGACGGCGTACTGCCTAACGTTTGCCATTCCATGCTTACGCTCCCAGTAGACTTTGCCCACACACACGCAACGCTTGGCCGCTGACGGCGCCGGAGCCCGGTTGGCCCAGCCACGCCACCGCTTCAGCGACGTCCTGCGGCAAACCGCCCTGGCCCAGTGAGCTCATGCGCCGCCCGGCTTCACGCAGGGCAAACGGGATATGCGCGGTCATCTGGGTTTCGATAAAACCGGGGGCCACGGCATTGATGCTGATACCGCGCTCTTTCAACAGCGGCGCCCATGCCTGGGCCAGGCCGATCAAGCCGGCTTTGCTGGCGGCATAGTTGGTTTGCCCGCGATTGCCTGCGATGCCGCTGATGGAGGCCAGCAACACCACGCGGGCATTGTCGTGCAGGGTGCCGTTGTCGAGCAGGGTTTTGGTCAGCACCTGCGGCGCATTGAGGTTGACCGCCAGCACCGCGTCCCAATATTCCGGGGTCATGTTGGCCAGGGTCTTGTCGCGCGTGATACCGGCGTTGTGCACCAGAATGTCGAGGCCGTCCGGCAGGTGTTCGACCAACTGCGTGGCGGCGTCTTCGGCGCAGATATCCAGCACTACGGTGCGTGCACCCAGGCGCGCGGCGAGGGCTTCGAGGTCGGCCTTGGCTTGGGGCACGTCGAGCAAAATCACTTCGGCGCCGTCACGTGCCAGGGTTTCGGCGATGGATGCACCAATGCCCCGCGCAGCGCCGGTGACCAGTGCCTTGCGCCCGGCCAGTGGGCGAGTCCAGTCCTCGACCGGTGTGGCGCAGGCCTCAAGGCGGATCACCTGGCCGGAGATATAGGCACTTTTTGGCGACAGGAAAAACCGCAGCGCGCCTTCCAGTTGGTCTTCGGCACCGTCGCCGACGTAGAGCAACTGCAACACGCCGCCATTGCGCAGTTCTTTGGCCAGCGAGCGGCTGAAACCTTCCAACGCACGCTGCGCGCTGGCGGCGAACGGGTCGCCGAGGGTTTCCGGCGCGCGGCCGAGAATCACCAGGTGCGCGCTGTTATCGAGGTTCTTGAGCAATGGCTGAAAGAACTCACGCAATTGCTTGAGCTGGTCGGTGTGCTGCAAGTCACTGGCATCGAACACCACCGCCTTGAGTTTGGGGCCGTGGCCGGGAATCCACGTCGACGATTCACTGCCGTAGGTGTAAATCGCATCGGTGAGTTTGGGCGCAAACGCCTGCACCTTGGCGGCGAGCGCACCGCCGCCGAGCAGCAATGCACCTTCGACCGGGCGCAGGCGCCCGGCTTGCCAGCGTTCCAGGCGTACCGGTGACGGCAGGCCAATGGCGGCGACCAGGCGATGGCCGAGGCTTGAGTTGGCGAAGTCGATATAACGGTCAGACATGGAACGCTCTCCGAAGGCTGGGGTTCAAAGGGTTGACCACCCCGGGGCGGTAGTCGTTCGATCAGCCTAGGCTAGTCTGAAAGACTCACCCCACAACCGACAGGGAGCTTTCCATGACTCAATTGCGCCGTGTAGCGATCATTGGCGGTAACCGCATTCCTTTCGCCCGTTCCAATGGCCCTTACGCCACGGCGAGCAACCAGGACATGCTGACCGCTGCCCTGGAGGGCTTGATCGAACGCTACAACCTGCACGGCCTGCGCTTGGGTGAAGTGGCCGCTGGTGCGGTGCTTAAGCACTCCCGCGATTTCAACCTGACCCGCGAATGCGTACTGGGCTCGCGCTTGTCGCCGCAAACGCCGGCCTATGACATTCAACAGGCGTGCGGCACCGGGCTTGAGGCGGCATTGCTGGTGGCCAACAAAATTGCGCTTGGCCAGATCGACTGCGGGATTGCTGGCGGGGTCGACACCACGTCCGATGCGCCGATCGGGGTCAATGAAGGGCTGCGCAAGATTCTGTTGCAGGCCAACCGCAGCAAATCCATGGCGGACAAATTAAAAGTCTTGTTACAACTTCGTCCCCATCACCTCAAGCCCGAACTGCCGCGCAACGGCGAACCGCGAACCGGTTTGTCCATGGGCCAGCATTGCGAACTGATGGCGCAAACCTGGCAGATTCCTCGCGCCGAGCAAGACCAACTGGCCCTTGAAAGCCATCAGAAAATGGCCGCGGCGTACGCTGAAGGCTGGCATAACGATTTGCTCACACCGTTCCTTGGCCTGACCCGCGACAACAACCTGCGCCCCGACCTGTCCCTGGAAAAGCTCGCCAGCCTCAAGCCCGCGTTCGAACGCAGCGAAAAGGGCACGCTCACCGCCGGCAACTCCACGCCGCTCACCGATGGTGCGTCGCTGGTGCTGCTGGGCAGTGAAGAATGGGCGCAGGCGCGCGGCTTGCCGATCCTCGCCTATTTGCGCGACGGCGAAGCGGCCGCTGTAGATTTCGTCAACGGTGCCGAAGGCCTGTTGATGGCCCCGGTGTATGCCGTGCCGCGTTTGCTGGCGAGAAATGGCCTGACGCTGCAGGATTTTGATTACTACGAAATTCACGAAGCCTTTGCCGCCCAGGTGTTGTGCACCCTCAAAGCCTGGGAAGACGCCGACTACTGCAAGACCCGCCTCGGGCTGGATGCGCCGCTGGGTTCCATTGATCGCAGCCGGCTGAATGTGAAAGGCAGCTCGCTGGCGGCCGGGCATCCGTTTGCGGCCACCGGCGGTCGTATCGTCGCCAACCTGGCCAAGTTGCTCGATGCGGCGGGCAAGGGCCGAGGGCTTATTTCGATCTGTGCCGCTGGCGGGCAAGGTGTGACTGCGATCATTGAGCGCTGATTAAGCATCAAACTGGCCTATCTAATGCATTCTTGGGTGGTCAGAGGTCGGTAGCCTCTCCCACCGGCGAGCCGATTGCCGTATAACGAGTGCCACACGCGTGTTTGGTAATACAGGACCCACAATAAAAGCTGATGAAGACTCCTAAACGCATTGAACCCCTGATCGAAGACGGTCTGGTCGACGAAGTGCTGCGCCCACTCATGAGTGGTAAAGAAGCAGCTGTTTATGTGGTGCGCTGCGGCAATGAATTGCGTTGCGCCAAGGTTTACAAGGAGGCAAATAAACGAAGTTTTCGTCAGGCGTCCGAATACCAGGAAGGCCGCAAAGTTCGTAACAGCCGCCAGGCCCGCGCCATGGCCAAAGGCTCCAAGTTCGGCAAGAAAGAAACCGAAGATGCCTGGCAGAACGCCGAAGTGGCGGCGTTGTTCCGCTTGGCCGGTGCGGGCGTTCGTGTGCCCAAGCCGTACGACTTCCTTGAAGGCGTGCTGTTGATGGAACTGGTGGCCGATGAGTATGGCGATGCCGCGCCGCGTCTGAACGACGTGACGCTGGAACCGGACCAGGCGCGCGAATACCACGCCTTCCTGATTTCCCAGATCGTCCTGATGCTGTGCACTGGGCTGGTGCACGGTGACCTGTCCGAGTTCAACGTACTGTTGACCCCGACTGGCCCGGTGATCATCGATCTGCCCCAGGCGGTGGATGCGGCGGGCAATAACCACGCGTTCAGCATGCTGGAGCGTGACGTCGGCAACATGGCTTCCTACTTCGGGCGCTTCGCCCCGGAGTTGAAAAAGACCAAGTACGCCAAGGAAATGTGGGCGCTGTACGAAGCTGGCACCTTGCACCCGGCCAGTCTGTTGACCGGCGAGTTTGACGAGCCGGAAGAGCTGGCGGACGTGGGCGGTGTGATCCGCGAAATCGAAGCGGCGCGGCTGGATGAAGAGCGCCGGCAAGCAGTTCGCGCGGCGGATGATGCGCCACAAAGCAAAGTGCCGGACGAGCCACCGCCGCCGCCCTGGATGCAATGATTCGTTAGCACGAAGCGGGTGCGGTCCCCTGTGGGAGCTGGCTTGCCTGCGATAGCATCACCCCGGTCAGGCTGACTCACCGAGGTGTCTGCATCGCAGGCAAGCCAGCTCCCACAGTTGTTTGGTGTTGGTCTTGTCAGGCGCAGCAACTGCCTGAGGCCAATTCCTTGAGAATCGGGCAATCAGGCCGATGATCGCCCTGGCAGTGTTCCACCAAATCCTGCAACGTGTCCCGCAACTGCCCCAATTCGCGAATCTTCTGGTTCAGCGCCTCGATATGTTGGCGCGCCAGCGCTTTCACATCGGCACTGGCCCGTTGCCGGTCTTGCCACAACGTCAGCAACTTGCCGACTTCCTCCAGTGAAAACCCCAAATCCCGCGAGCGCTTGATGAACGCCAGTGTGTGCAAATCGTCAGCGCCATACACGCGATAGCCACTGTCGGTACGGTGCGCCGCTTTCAGCAGGCCGATGGATTCGTAATAGCGAATCATCTTCGCGCTCAGCCCGCTCTCGCGAGCCGCTTGGCCGATGTTCATGGGCGTTGATCCTCCAAGTCCTCTGGTTTCCAGGTTTTCAACAGTAACGCATTGCTCACCACACTGACGCTGGACAGCGCCATTGCTGCGCCGGCCAGTACCGGGTTGAGCAGGCCGAACGCGGCCAGGGGAATGCCGATCAAGTTATACACAAAGGCCCAGAACAGGTTCTGGCGGATCTTTGCGTAGGTCTTGCGGCTGATTTCCAGCGCGGCCGGCACCAGGCGCGGGTCGCCACGCATTAACGTGATACCCGCCGCGTGCATCGCCACGTCGGTGCCGCCGCCCATGGCGATGCCGATATCGGCGGCGGCCAGCGCCGGAGCGTCGTTGATGCCGTCGCCCACCATGGCCACTACGCCGGTCTTTTTCAGCTCAGCGACGGTGGCGGCTTTGTCGGCGGGCAGCACTTCGGCGTGCACGTCGTCGATGCCCAACGCTTGGGCGACTACTCGGGCGCTGCCACGGTTATCGCCCGTCAGCAGGTGGCTGCTGATGTGCTGCGCCTTGAGTTTCTCCACCGCTTGCAACGCGCCGGGTTTGAGGGTGTCGCCGAAGGCGAACAGCCCCAGCACGCGCGGCTGCGCGCCTGTTTCGATCAGCCACGACAGCGTGCGGCCTTCGGCCTCCCAATCCCTGGCGCAAGTTGCCAGATCACCCGCGCTCAAGCCGCTTTCTTCCAGCATGCGACGATTGCCCAGGGCCAGTTGCCGGCCGTCGAGCGTGCCGGCAATGCCGCGCCCGGTCAGGGATTGGCTGGCGCTTACGTCGGCCACGCTCAAGCCACGCTCGCTGCACGCGTCCAGCACGGCCTTGGCCAACGGGTGTTCGCTGCCACGTTGCAGTGCGCCGGCTTGCCGTAGGAGCAGGGCTTCATTGCCGTCCACCGCTGCCAAGTGCGCAATTTTCGGCGCGCCGGAGGTGAGCGTGCCAGTCTTGTCAAAGACCACGGCGCTGACCTCATGGGCGCGCTCCAGGGCTTCGGCGTCCTTGATCAGAATGCCGTAGCGGGCCGCGACACCGGTGCCCGCCATGATTGCGGTCGGCGTGGCCAGGCCCAGCGCGCAGGGGCAGGCAATCACCAGCACCGCCACCGCATTGATGATCGCGGTTTCCAGTGGCGCGCCGTACAACCACCAGCCCACCAGCGTGATCAATGCCACTACCAGCACAGTCGGGACGAACACCTGGCTGACTTTATCCACCAGTTTCTGGATCGGTGCCTTGGCAGCTTGAGCGTCTTCAACCAGGCGAATAATCCGCGCCAACACGCTTTCGGCGCCGAGGGCCAGGGTGCGCACCAACAAACGGCCCTCGCCATTGATGGCGCCGCCAGTGACGGTATCCCCAGGCTGTTTCGGCACCGGCAGGCTTTCGCCGCTGATCAAGGCTTCGTCGGCATGGCTTTGGCCTTCCACCACTTCACCGTCCACCGGGAAACGCTCGCCGGGTTTAACCAGTATCAGGTCATTGAGTTTCAGCGCATTGATGGCGACGTCTTCTTCGCGGCCCTCAACCACCCGAATCGCCCGCTCCGGGCGCAGCGCTTCGAGGGCGCGGATGGCGCTGGCGGTCTGGCGTTTGGCGCGGCTTTCCAGGTATTTGCCCAGCAGCACCAGCGCGATCACCACCGCCGAGGCTTCGAAGTACAGATGGGGCATGGTGCCAGCCGGTGCGGTGAGCCATTCATACAGGCTCAAGCCGTACCCGGCGCTGGTGCCGATCGCCACCAGCAAATCCATATTGCCCGCGCCCGCCCGCACGGCTTTCCACGCCGCACTATAAAAACGCGCGCCCAAGATGAATTGCACCGGCGTGGCCAGGGCGAACTGCACCCAGGCCGGGAGCATCCAGTGCAGGCCGAAGGGGGCTACCAGCATCGGCAGCACCAGCGGCAAGGCCAGAGCAATCGCCAGCAGCAGCGACCAACGCTCGCGCTGCAGGCGCTGGGCCTGGTTGGCATCGGTGACGGTTTCGCTTTGCGGCAGGCTGGCGCTGTAGCCGGCTTTGTCGACTGCTGCGATCAGCACGGCAGGGTCCATTTGGCCCAGCACTTCGACATGCGCGCGTTCGTTGGCCAGGTTGACGCTGACGCTGCGCACCCCCGGCACTTTGCCGAGCGCGCGCTCGACACGTCCAGCACAGCTGGCGCAGGTCATGCCGCTGATGGGCAGGTCAAAGGTGGTGGATCCATTCATGGGGCAGTCCTCCAGAAGACAATGCCCCCAGCATCAACCTTGACCTGTGGGGAAGGTCAAGCGTGATCGTTCGGGATCAATATTCCAGGGCAGCCGGTTTCAGGTACATGCCATCCGGGCCTTGGGCGATACGCAGTTTGCGTACGTCACCGGCCTTCAACGTGATGTTCTGCGCCGGTGGCGCCAGCAGGCCCGGCAGGCAGCCTAGTGCCTGGCCCGGCAGCAGCTTGAGGCGCAGCGACACATTGCCCGCTGGCAGGTTGAACGAGGTGGCTTGTTCCTGAAACAGGCGCCCGGCCAACTGGTCCTGGATATACAGGCCGATCTCACAGTTAGTCGGCACTTCCAGGCGTTCCCGGGAAATAATCAGCACCGCATAGTCTTGATCGGCGCTGGCCTGGGGGGCAACGGCAGACAAGCTCATCAGGCCGATAAGGCCAAAAAACGACCAGCGCATGGCGAATGCTCCGTGGTTCCCATCAAAGTTAAGTGAAGCTTGGCCGACGGCGCGGCCGAATACCAGCCCGGCTGATGTTTTCAGAACTTGACCTTGCCATGATGGCAAGGTCGACACTGCGTCCACCCTCATTAAAGGAGTCATGTCATGCAAGTATTCAGCGTTGAAGGGATGACCTGCGGCCATTGCGTCGGGGCAGTCACCCAGGCAGTAAAGGGCCAGGATCCGGCGGCCAGCGTGGAGGTCGACCTGGCGGCGAAAACAGTGAGCGTGGAAAGCCAGCTGTCTGCCGAGCAAGTGATCGGCTTGATCACCGAAGAAGGCTACAGCGCCAGGCTCGCGTAAATTTTCTGATAGTTAGCGAGCTATCTTAATGTTCATGGCACCCAAGCGCGGCTAGACTGTCGGGCTGCCGACTCACTTGGGTGCCTGATGAACCTCCGCATAATCCTGATTCTGGGCGCGCTAAGCGCCTTCGCGCCGTTGGCGATCGACTTCTACCTGCCGGGCTTTCCGGCGATGGCCACCGCATTTGCCACTGACGAAAAACATATCCAGCTGACCCTGGCGGTGTACTTCGGCGGCCTGGCCATCGGCCAATTGATCTATGGCCCGCTGGCAGACCGCTTCGGTCGGCGCGGCCCACTGCTCAGTGGCGTAACCCTGTTTACCCTGGCGTCCTTCGCCTGCGCCTATGCGCCCTCCCTGGAATGGCTGATCGGCGCGCGCTTCGTGCAGGCCCTCGGTGGCTGCGCGGGCATGGTGATTTCCCGTGCGGTGGTCAGCGACAAATGTGATGCCGTCGGCTCGGCCAAGGTTTATTCGCAATTGATGCTGGTGACTGGTCTGGCGCCGATTCTTGCGCCCCTGGCAGGCGGCGTGATGGTCGGGATATGGGGCTGGCAGTCGATTTTCCTGGTCTTGTCGGTGTTCAGCGTGATGGCGGCCATTGCTGTAGCCGTCGGGTTGCCGGAAACCTTTCCCGCCGACAAGCCCCGTCAACCTTTGTCTGGGTCGCTGCGTCGATACGCCAGCCTGTTGTCGGACCGGGTTTACCTCGGTTACGCCCTCACCGGCGGCATCTCGATAGCCGGGATGTTTGCCTACATCGCCGGTTCACCGTTCGTGTTTATCAAACTCTATGGCGTGCCACCTGAGCATTACGGCTGGGTATTCGGCTCCAACGCGGCCGGCTTTATTCTGGTGGCGCAAGTCAATGCGCGGTTGCTGTCCAAGCGCGGCCCGGCGTTTTTGCTCTCGCGCACGGTGTGGCTGTACATGCTGGCCGCGCTGACGCTGTTGGGTATTACGGCGTTGCGCACCGACGCCCTTTGGCCATTGCTGGTGCCGCTGTTTATCTGCATCGCCAGCCTGGGCTGCATTTTGCCGAACACCTCGGCCTGTGCCATGGCCGGGCAAGGTGCTCGGGCGGGCAGTGCATCGGCATTGCTCGGGTGCATTCAGTTCGGTGTGGCGGCGGGGGCGGCGTCGCTGGTCGGCGTGCTGCACGACGGCACGGCGATGCCGATGGCAATGGTTATCAGCTTGTGCGGTGTACTGGCGGTGACGGTGGCGGTGTTGACCCAGCGCCTGCAACGGGCAAGGGCCGCGCAGGCGCAGGTCTGACGCGCGGGTTAGCCAGCGGCGTAACGTTGCTGGCTCAGGGGAATACGGTGGGGCGCCTGGATGCGCGCTTGCAGGGTATCGGCAAAGGCACGGGCCTCGGCTTCGGTGCGAAAGGTGAAGGCGTCGCCGTCGAGGCTGACTTGCCATTTGTGGCCTGGGGATTTTGCTAACGCTTTTATCAGGATTTTCATTGCTGACTTCCTCGCGTAAAAGAATCGTGGCAAAGGCGGCCAATATAAACCCGAATGCGCTTGCAAATATGACAAAGATCAACTCTCTGACTAATGGCAGCGAACGGAGGAGCCCGGTATCTGTGGCGAGCGGGCTTGCCCCGCGTTGGGCTGCGTAGCAGCCCTAAAACTGGCCCCTCAGGAGTAGCTGAATCACCGCAATCATCTTTTTGGGGCTGCTGCGCAGCCCAACGCGGGGCAAGCCCGCTCGCCACAACAAGCCCGCTCGCCACAACAAGCCTGCTAGCCGCAACAGGCCCGCTAGCCACAACAGGCGGGCTAGAAACCTTCCAGCACGATCTTGCCCTTGGCCTTGCCACTTTCGAGCAGGGTGTGGGCGCGGCGCAGGTTCTCTGCGTTGATCACACCAAAGTGCTCGCCTACCGTGGTTTTCAAGGTGCCGGCGTCGATCAGTTCGGCCACGCGGTTGAGCAGGTTGTGCTGCTCGATCATGTCCGGGGTCTCGAACATCGAGCGGGTGTACATGAACTCCCAATGCAGCGACAGGCTCTTGCGCTTGAGCTTGCTCACGTCCAGCACCTTGGGGTCGTCGATCAGCGCCAGCTTGCCTTGCGGCTGCAGGGCTTCGACCAATTGGTCCAGGTGCTGGTCGGTCTGGGTCAGGCTGGCGACGTGGGTCACCTGCCCATGCCCGGCGGCTTTCAGCGCTTCGCTCAGCGGCTGGCTGTGGTCGATCACCAGGTCGGCGCCCAAGGCCTTGGTCCATTCCTGGGTTTCCGGGCGCGAGGCGGTGCCGATGACTTTCAGTGCGGTGAGCTGGCTGGCGAGTTGGGTCAGGATCGACCCCACGCCACCGGCAGCACCAACGATCAGCAGGCTTTGGCCTTGATCTTCCTTGCCCTCACGCACTTGCAGGCGCTCGAACAAGAGTTCCCAGGCGGTGATCGCGGTCAGCGGCAAGGCGGCCGCTTCAGCAAACCCCAGGCTTTTGGGCATGTGGCCGACGATGCGCTCGTCCACGGTGTGCAGCTCGCTGTTGCCGCCAGGGCGAGTCAGGGAACCGGCGTAGAAGACCTTGTCACCGGCCTTGAACAGCGTCACTTCGCTGCCGACGGCCTTGACCACACCGGCCACGTCCCAACCCAGCACCTTGGCGGCGCCGTTTTCCGGGGCGGCGTTCTGGCGAACTTTGGTGTCGACCGGGTTAACCGAGATGGCTTTCACCTCCACCAGCAGGTCGCGTGGGCCGGCGACCGGTTCTGGCAGTTGAATGTCTTGCAGGGATTCTGGATCGTTTATCGGCAGTGACGCGTAGTAAGCAATGGCTTTCATGGGGGCTCCGGAAAAGGCGGTGATCAGGCGAGAAACTGCAGGCGCTTGAGTTCGAAGTGTTCGAGGACGTCGGCGGCTTTGGCGCGGAAGCTCTGGATATGTGCGCTTGCGTCGTGGTCGGCCAGCGCCGCGTCGTCGCTCCAGCGTTCGAGCATGTAGAAGGTCTCGGGGTGTTGCAGGTCCTGGTGCAGGTCGTACTGTTCGCAACCGGCTTCAAGGCGAGTGGGTTCCAGCAGGCCGCGCAGCAGGGTTTCCAGGGTGGCCTGTTGGTCAGGTTTGGCGATCAGCGTGGCGATGACGTTAAAGGCAGAGGACATTTTCAACTCCAGACACGTGATGAACGGGATGAGCAGATGATTGGCTATTTCCCGTGGAGATAAAAGCCGCTAAAACAGAGGTCTGTTTCAATAAAATTTTGATAATGGATGTGCAGAGTGCTGCGTTTTGACGATTTACAGTTGTTTGTGCGCGCGGCGGATTTGGGCAGTTTGTCGGCGGCCGCGCGAGTGATGGACTTGTCGCCTGCGGTGGCCAGCGCGGCACTCAAGCGAATCGAACAGCAATTGGGCGCGCGTTTACTGGCGCGTTCCACCCGCAGCCTGCGCTTGACCGCCGAAGGCGAGGGGTTCCTCGAATATGCCCGTGCCGCCTTGAGTTCACTGGATGAAGGGCGGCGCTTACTGGCCAGCGGCCAGGACCATGTCAGCGGCGTGTTGCAACTGTCGGCACCCTCGGACTTCGGACGCAACCAGTTGTTGCCGTGGCTGGATGAGTTCCAGCGGGAGCATCCGCAGCTGAGCGTGCGCCTGTTGCTGGGCGACCGGATTGCCGACCTGTTCCGCCAGCCGGTGGACATCGCCCTGCGCTATGGCGAGCCCGAAGACTCCAGCCTGATCGCGCTGCCCATCGCCCCGCAGAATGTTCGCGTGCTCTGCGCCGCCCCCAGCTACCTCGCCCGCCATGGCGAGCCCCGTCATCTGGAGCAACTGGCCCAACACAATTGCCTGCTGTATATGCTCGGCAGCCGCGTGCATGACCATTGGGGGTTTCACGACGGCAAGCGCGACGTCAGCCTGACGGTGACCGGCGACCGGTTCAGCGACGACGCGGACGTGGTGCGCCGCTGGGCGGTGGCGGGTGTGGGCATTGCCTACAAGTCGTGGCTGGACGTGAGTGCCGACGTACTGGCGGGGCGCTTGCGGGTCATTTTGCCGGAGTTGCGGGGCGAGCGTACGCCGCTGAATTTGCTCTGCGCCCACCGTGCGCAACTAAGCAAACCCATCAACCTGTTGCGGGAAATGCTCGTGTCCCGTTGTGCGACGTTGACTGCGCTCTGGCCGGAACGATTGAACACGCCGCAATAGCCTCCACCAAAGCCGGAAATTTCACTCAGCTCCTGTCCCTATCCATGCTGTAAGACCGCGCGGAACTGGCGATTTGCGCCCCTATACTTTGGCGCAGACCGCACAGACCAATGATTAACAGGGAGTGAAACCATGGAAGCAGCACCTTGCATCAGCCAGATCGCCAGCTTGCTCGCAGAGCCCAAGCGCACCGCCATGCTCTGGGCCTTGATGGACGGTTCGGCAAAGTCCTCGGAGGAATTGGCGACGGTCGCCGGGTTGTCGTCAGCGTCGGCCAATGCACATTTGGCGCGGCTCACCGGCGGCGGTTTGTTGCGCACCGAAGCGCGGCGCGGCAAGCGGCTGTTTCGAGTGGCGGCTGCCGACGTCAGTGCCGCGATTGACGCGTTGGCCATTACCACCGTGGCCAGTGCAATACGGCGCACACCCCAGGCTGCACCGCCCGCCCTGGTCGCACCGCAGCCGTTGCGTCACGCCCGGTTGTGCCAGGGGCACCTGGGCGGTGAGCTGGCAGCGGGGCTTTACCAGCGCATGCTGGCGGCGGGCTGGATCGAGCGTCACGAACTGCGCACCGATGTCAGCGTGAGGGGCGCGCAGAAACTGGCGGGCCTGGGTATTTTTACCCAGGCACTGACCTCGCCTTTGGTCTGCGATTGCTTCGATTGGAGCCAGCAGCAACCCCATCTGGGGGGCGCGTTGGGCGCCGGGCTGTTGCAGTTGTTTTTACAATCGAACTGGGTCAGCGCCACAAACGAGTCCCGCGCCTTATCGGTGACAGACCTGGGGCTATGGGAAATCAATCGGCTCGCCACGCCTGATCACTGCCCTTTGAGTCGTTCATAGTTTCAGTCAGGTCGCATCCAGCAATTACGGGGCAAAACGATGCCGCACACTCGCTTTGGGGATTTTTCACACAGGGGGATGCGGCATGGGTATGACAGGCTATAGCGCAGCGGAACGGCTGGAACGGTTGCCCATCAGCGGCTACCACCGAATCATTTTCATCATCATCGCCCTGGCGTTTTTCTTCGACTCCATGGACCTGGCGATGATGACCTTCCTGTTGGGCTCGATCAAAACCGAATTCGGCCTGAGCACGGCCCAGGCCGGTTTGCTCGCCAGTTCGAGTTTTTTCGGCATGGTGGTGGGCGCCTCATTGTCGGGGATGCTCGCGGACCGCTTCGGGCGCAAGCCGGTGTTTCAGTGGAGCATCGTGTTGTGGGGCATTGCCAGCTACCTGTGCTCCACCGCGCAGACGGTGGAGATGCTGACGCTGTTTCGCATCCTGCTGGGCATCGGCATGGGCATGGAGTTTCCCATCGCGCAGTCGATGTTGTCGGAGCTGATTCCGGCGAAAGGGCGCGGGCGTTATATCGCCTTGATGGACGGCTTCTGGCCGTTGGGCTTCGTGGCGGCCGGTGTGCTGTCGTATTTTCTGCTGCCGGTGATCGGCTGGCGCGACATCTTCCTGGTGTTGGCAGTGCCAGCGGTGTTTGTGCTGGCGATCCGATTTTTTATCCCGGAATCGCCGCGCTGGCTGGAACAGGCCGGGCGGCATGACGCGGCCGACAAGGTATTGCTGGGGATTGAGCAGAAGGTGCGCGACTCGTTGGGGCGTACTGAGTTGCCGGAGCCGATCGGTTTACCACGGGTTGAGAGCGCGCCGGGGACTTTTTTTTCGGCGTTTCATCAGCTGTGGTCGCCGCAGTATCGCCAGCGCACGATGATGATCTGGAGTGTGTGGTTTTTCGCGCTGCTCGGGTTTTACGGGCTGACGTCGTGGCTGAGCGCGCTGTTGCAACAGTCGGGGTTTGCCGTGACCCAGTCGGTGTATTACACGGTGATTATTTCCCTGGGCGGCATTCCCGGGTTCCTGATGGCGGCGTGGCTGGTGGAGCGCTGGGGGCGTAAACCGGTGTGCGTCGTGACCTTGCTCGGCGGCGGCGTGATGGCGTTTTTGTATGGGCAAAGTGCGGTGTTTGGCGGCAACGTGGGGTTGCTGATTACGTCTGGCTTGCTGATGCAGTTCTTTTTGTTTGGCATGTGGGCGGTGCTGTACACCTACACGCCGGAGCTGTATCCCACTTCGGCGCGGGCGACCGGTTCCGGGTTCGCGTCGGCAATTGGCCGGGTTGGCTCGTTGCTGGGCCCGCTGGTGACCGGGCTGGTGTTTCCGATGACTGGGCAGGGCGGGGTGTTTGCGCTGGGGGCGCTGTGTTTTGCCGTGGCGGCGGTGGTGGTGTGGGTGTTCGGGATGGAGACGAAGGGCAAGACTTTGGAAGAACTCACCGACATTTAACGGCCAATACAAACCAGTGTGGGAGCTGGCTTGCCTGCGATGCAGACGCCTCGGTTTTTCAGTTGCACCGAGGTGATGCTATCGCAGGCAAGCCAGCTCCCACATTTTTAACCGGTGTCT
>NZ_JAFCTN010000019.1:0-11889 GCF_049896045.1 Pseudomonas sp. PWP3-1b2 | reverse complement strand
TTTCCCGCCGCTGGGTTTTTTATGTGCAACGTGGGTTAGGCTATGGCTGCAACCCCAGCTCCCACATTTTTAACCGGTGTTTAACCCGTTATGGTTTTACGAGCCGCGCATCCAGGCTGTTCTGCGCCAGGCGTTTGGCCTGGTCCTGGGTCATGCCCAGGCTGGCGTACAGCGCGTGGAAGTTCTCGGTCACATAACCGCCAAAGTACGCCGGGTCGTCCGAGTTCACCGTCACCTTCACGCCGCGCTCCAACATGTCGAGGATGTTGTGCTGGGCCATGTCGTCGAACACGCACAGTTTGGTGTTGGACAGCGGGCACACGGTCAACGGGATTTGCTCGTCGATGATGCGCTGCATCAAACGCTCGTCTTCGATGGCGCGCACGCCATGGTCGATGCGCTGGATTTTCAGCAGGTCGATGGCTTCCCAGATGTACTCCGGTGGGCCTTCTTCGCCGGCGTGGGCCACGGTGAGGAAGCCTTCGTGACGGGCGCGGTCGAACACGCGCTGGAACTTGCTCGGCGGGTGACCCATCTCCGAACTGTCCAGGCCCACGGCCACAAACGCGTCACGAAACGGCAGCGCCTGGTCGAGGGTTTTTTCGGCTTCGGCTTCGCTCAGGTGGCGCAGGAAGCTCAGGATCAAACCGCTGGTGATGCCCAGTTGCTGCTCGCCATCTTTGAGCGCGGCGGCGATGCCGTTAAGTACCACTTCGAACGGCACGCCACGGTCGGTGTGGGTTTGCGGGTCGAAGAACGGTTCGGTGTGAATCACGTTCTGTGCTTTGCAGCGCAGCAGGTAGGCCCAGGTCAGGTCGTAGAAATCCTGGGAGGTGCGCAGCACGTCGGCGCCTTTGTAATACAGGTCGAGAAACTCTTGCAGGTTGTTGAAGGCGTAGGCCTTGCGCAGGGTTTCGACGTCGTTCCACGGCAGTGCAATTTTGTTGCGTTCAGCCAGCGCGAACAGCAGCTCAGGCTCCAGCGAGCCTTCCAGGTGCAGGTGCAATTCAGCCTTGGGCAGGGCGTTGAGCCAATCGTACATTTCTAAATTCTCATCAGGTGCAATGGCGGCATTCTACAGGCCATGGCTGAAATAATCGGCAAAACCTGACCAGCAGGAGAGTATTCGATTTATTCACGCAAGGGCGGCGTGAACTAAGGTGTAACGAAACGTTAGCGGCGCTGTGCAGTCTGTACCCCATCAATGACTGATTTGCTGCACAAAAAGGCCCGTAATGCTCACATCCCTCAAGCAAGAAAAATTCATGCTGCTGGCGCTGATTGCCGCCATCGCCGCCTATCCGTTGGAGCACTGGATGCTGCACAGCGGGCAAATGGTGGCGCTGCTGGCAGGCGTCGCACTGATTGGTTTTATCGTCATCGCCTCGATGCGCGTGGCGCACCACGCCGAGCAACTCGCGGAAAAAGTCGGTGACCCCTACGGCACCATGATCCTTACCCTCGCCGCCGTGTTGGTGGAAGTGGTGATCCTGGCGATCATGATGAGCAACGAACCTTCGCCGACCCTGGTGCGCGACACGATTTATTCGGCGGTGATGCTCGACATCAACGGCATCCTCGGCCTGGCCGCGCTGATGGGCGGCATCAAGCACGGCGAACAGTCCTACAACGACGACTCGGCGCGTACCTACAGCGTGATGATCCTCACGGCGATGGGCGTATCGATGGTGGTGCCGGAATTTATCCCCGAGGCCGACTGGAAAATTTACTCTGCCTTCACCATTGGCGCGATGGTGGTGCTCTATACCCTGTTCCTGCGCATGCAGGTGGGACCGCACAGTTATTTCTTCAGTTACAGCTACCCGGAAAAACGTCGCAAGAAACAGCCTGAAGAAGCGCAGGAACCTGCGGTCAACCTGGCGTTCTCGATCGGCACCCTGGTGTTTGGGGTGGTGGTGATTGGTGCGCTGGCCGAGGTGATGTCGAAAACCCTGGATCTGGGCCTGGAAGGCACGGGCGCGCCGCCGGTGATCACGGCGATTGTGGTAGCGGCCATTTCGGCGGCGCCGGAAATTCTGACTGCGTTGCGCGCGGCACTGGCTAACCGCATGCAGTCGGTGGTGAATATTGCCTTGGGCGCGTCGTTGTCGACGGTGATTTTGACGGTGCCGGTGATGGAAGCCATGGCGCTTTATACCGGCCAACCGTTTCAGATGGCGATGACGCCGGTGCAGACGGTGATGGTGTTTATCACGCTGATTGTGAGTGCGATCAACCTCAATGATGGCGAAACCAATGCCATTGAAGGGATGACGCATTTTGTGTTGTTTGCGACGTTTATCATGTTGTCACTGTTGGGGTTGTAAACACCGCAGAACCTTATGTGGGACTGGTTTGTGTGGGAGCTGGCTTGCCTGCGATGCAGGCACCTCGGTTTTTCAGTTGCACCGGGGTGATGCAATCGCAGGCAAGCCAGCTCCCACACGGGGCCGCACTCAAAATTTGCTTAGGTTCCGGCGATCAGCTGGCGGGCGGCCTGGGTGTGATCGGCGATCAGGCCTTTGAGGTCCAGACCTTCGACCTGGCCGTCGATGACGCGCCATTTGCCTGCAATCATCACCCGATCCGCACGATCAGCGCCGCACAACAAAAGCGCCGAAATCGGGTCATGGCTGCCGGAAAAGCGCAGCTCATCCAGCTTGAACAGCGCCAGGTCGGCCTGTTTGCCTACGGCCAATTCACCAATGTCTGTGCGCCCCAGTAACTGCGCCGAACCCTTGGTTGCCCAACCCAGCACGCCTTCGGGGGTGATTTTTTCCGCGCCGTATCGCAGGCGCTGAATGTAGAGCGCCTGGCGCGCTTCGAGGATCATGTTCGACGCATCATTGGAGGCAGAGCCGTCCACGCCCAGACCAATAGGTGCGCCGGCAGCGAGCAGATCCAGCGTCGGGCAGATGCCCGAAGCCAAACGCATATTCGAACTCGGGCAATGGCAGATACCGGTGCCGGCGGCGCCCAGGCGCGCGATTTCATCCGGGTTGAAATGAATGCCATGGGCCAGCCAGGTGCGCGGGCCGAGCCAGCCGACGCTGTCGAGATAGTCCACGGTGCGCAAGCCGAAGCGTTGCAGGCAAAAGTCTTCTTCGTCGAGGGTTTCTGCCAAATGGGTGTGCAGGCGCACGTCGAGGCTGTTGGCCAGTTCGGCGCTGGCTTCCATGATTTCCGGTGTGACCGAAAACGGCGAGCACGGGGCGAGGGCGATCTGGATCTGCGCACCCTCGCCGCGTTGGTGGTACTCGCGGATCAGGCGCTGGCTGTCTTCAAGGATTACGTGACCCTGTTGCACGGTTTGCTGGGGCGGCAGGCCGCCGTCGGCTTCGCCCAGGCTCATGGAACCGCGCGTGAGCATGGCGCGCATGCCCAGCTCACGCACGCTTTCGACTTGTACGTCGATGGCGTTTTCCAGACCGTCGGGGAACAGGTAGTGGTGATCCGCTGCCGTGGTGCAGCCCGAGAGCAGCAATTCGGCCAACGCCACCTTGGATGCCAGCGCGAGTTTTTCCGGGGTCAGCCGTGCCCATACCGGGTACAGGGTTTTCAGCCACGGGAATAACGGCTGGTTGACCACCGGCGCCCAGGCGCGGGTCAGGGTTTGGTAGAAGTGGTGGTGGGTATTGATCAAGCCGGGAAGGATCACATGTTCGCGGGCGTCGAACACTTGCCCGCAAGGCACGGCGGGCTCGCGTCCCCAGCCCAGCAGTTCGGTGATCACACCGTCTTGCAGCACCAGGCCGCCACGGGCATCGATGCCGTTGGCAGTGAAAATTGCGAGGGGGTTTTTTAACCAGATACGGGACGCGGGCATTGGCCGGCTCCTCTGAATGATGGGTTCAGGTTTGCCAGCTCAGTGTTGCCCTGTCTGCTGATCCAGGGTCGCCGGTGAGGGCGCGGGGGTAGATTACGTGGAGTTAGGGGGCGGGTCTAGCTGTGGGAGTGAGGTGCTCTTGAGATCATCGCGGGCAAGCCCGCTCCCACAGTGGACCGAGGGTTTACCAGGCGATGGTGTCGCCCTTGTAGTCGATGAAGTGGTGGCCGCCTTTGCCGGTGTAGGCGTTCACCTGATCGATAAGGCCGCGCACGCTGGTGTCGACGTCGATGTGCGCGTTTTCACCGCCCATGTCGGTCTTCACCCAGCCAGGGTGCAGCGACAGCACGGTCAGTTTGTGGTCGCCAAGTTGGGTGATGAAACTGTTGGTCATGGAATTGAGCGCGGCCTTGCTGGCCTTGTACAGCGCCAGGTCCGAACCGTCCGGGATGGTTACGCTGCCCAGCGCCGAACTCATGAACGCCAACACGCCGCTGTTTTTGCGGATCTGCCCGGCAAAACGCTGTGCCAGATTGATCGGCGCCACGGCGTTGGTGAAAAACAGCTGGCCGACTTCCGCCAGGGTGGCGTGGCCCGGTTCCTGGTTGGCCGGGCCTTTGACGCCGGCGTTGACGAACAGCAGGTCGAAGGTGCGGTCCTTGAGGCGCTGGCTCAGGGCGATCACGGCTTGCTGATCGTCCATGTCCAGTTTCTCGATCTGTACCGCGCCGACGGCTTTCAGTGCATCAGCCTTGTTCGGGTCGCGCACGGTGGCGGTCACGTCCCAGCCGTCCTTGAGCAATTGCTTGACCAGGCCAAGGCCCAGCCCGCGCGAGGCGCCGATGATCAGTGCGGTTTTTGGCGTAGGCATGAATAGCTTCCTTTAGCGTCGCGGTTCAGGGAATGCAGTAAACAACAGTAACAGTTTCAGCGTTGCAGCAGGATGCGCCCACGGCTGAGGTCGGCTAGTTGGGTTTGCAGGGTGTCGATGTGGGCTTCGCCGAGTGCGAGTTGCAGCTCTACGCCGTTGGCGGTGAAGGTTTCTTCCACCACCAGCCCGCCAAGTTCGGCAACGCGCAGTTTCACCAGGTTCAGTTCGGAAAACCCACAGGCGCAACTCAGCGGCACGCGGCTGATCAGCTCGATGCGTTCAGCGCTTTGCAGGCATTTGTTTGCGCCCCCGCCATAAGCTCGGGCCAGGCCCCCGGTGCCCAACTGGATGCCGCCGTACCAGCGGATCACCAGCACCGCGACCTGATCAAAGCCTTGGGCTTCAATCGCCGCCAGAATCGGCCGCCCGGCGGTGCCGCCGGGTTCGCCATCGTCATTGCTGCGGTACTGGTCGGCCAGCTTCCAGGCCCAGCAGTTGTGCGTGGCATTCAGGTCGCTGTGTTGCTCGAAAAACGCCTGGGCGTCCTGCGGGCTTGTGATGGGCGCGGCGAGGGTGATGAAGCGGCTTTTGCGTATTTCTTCACGAAATTCGCAAAGGCCGGTGAGCGTAAAAGGCATAAGTCGCTTCGTTTATAGGGCGGGCTTGATGCCACAGCCTTTAAGGATGATGTTGATCAGGTTGGTCCCGGCGTCTTCCATGTCTTGCTTGGTCAGCTTGGTGCGACCGGTGACGCGGCAGATTTGGGTGGCGAAGTCGGCGTAGTGCTGGGTGCTGCCCCACAGCAGGAAAATCAGGTGCACGGGGTCGATGGGGTCCATCTTGCCGGCGTCGATCCAGGCCTGGAACACGGCCGCCCGGCCGCTGAACCAGGCACGGTAGTCCTGGCTGAAATATTCGGTGAGGCATTCGCCGCCACTGATGATTTCCATGGCGAAAATTCGCGAGGCCTGCGGGTGGCGCCGCGAGAATTCCATCTTGGTGCGGATGTAGCGGGTTAGGGCCACGGCCGGGTCGTCCTCGGCGGTCAGCGCATTAAAGGTGCTGTCCCACAGTTCGAGGATGTTGCTGAGCACCGCGATATACAGGCCCAGCTTGTTGGTGAAGTAGTAATGCAAATTCGCCTTGGGCAGCCCGGCACTCGACGCAATGGTGTTCATGCTGGTGCCTTTGTAGCCATGGCGCGCGAACTCATCTTCAGCAGCCTGGAGAATCGCTTGTTCGTTTTTTTGCCGAATGCGGCTGGCGGGTTTACCGGCGTGGTTGCTGTGGGCAGGAACTTCGAGGCTCATGGAGGTTTCCGTGCTGATCGATAAAGACGACGTGTGCACAGATAACCCACCCTCAAGCCTCAGACAAGTCCTGATGCAATAAAACCGTTAAAGCGATTCCAGTGTGTCGCTTTCCGGCACGCTGTTTGCGGCAACGTGGGGGGCTTTGGCTTCCGGCAACAACAGGCACAACACAATGGCAGTCAGCCCGCCGCTGGTGATGGCCGAATCGAACAGGTTTTTCACCAGGCTTGGCATCAAGTGCAGCAAATCGGGTTGGGCGGCGATGCCCAGGCCGACGCCGAACGACGTGGCGATGATCAGCATGCTGCGCCGGTCCAGCGGCGCCTGGGCGAGAATGCGCACACCCGCTGCGGCAACGCTGCCGAACATCACCAATGTGGCGCCGCCCAGCACCGGTTTGGGGATTTGCTGCAGCACCGCGCCAATCAATGGAAACAAACCGAGGCAAAACAGCAGCACGCCTATATATAAGCCGACGTAACGGCTGGCCACGCCGGTTAACTGGATCACGCCGTTGTTCTGCGCAAAGGTGGTGTTGGGGAAGGCGCTGAAGGTGGCAGCGATCATGCAACTCACGCCATCGCCGAGTACGCCACCCTTGAGCCGGCTTATATAAGAAGGGCCGCTGATGGGCTGGCGGGCGATCATGCAGTTGGCGGTGAGGTCGCCGACGGTTTCGATGCTGCTGATCAGATAAATCAGCGCGATGGGCAGGAAGGCGCTCCAGTCGAAGTTGAAACCGAAGCGAAACGGGATTGGCAGGCTGATCAACGGCAGGTCGGGCAGGGCTTGGGGCACCAGTTTGCCGCTGAGCCACGCCGCGAGGCTGCCAAGGGCCAGGCCAATGATGATTGCCGACAGGCGTACCCACGGGGTGTTCGAGCGGTTGAGCAGGATAATGGTCAGCACCACGAATACACCCAGCGCCAGGTTGATCGGCGCGCCGAAGTCGGGAGCGTTGAAGCCGCCGCCGAGGTCAGTGATGCCAACCTTGATCAAGCTGATGCCGATCAGCGTAATCACAATACCGGTGACCAGCGGCGTGATCACCCGGCGCAATTGCCCGATAAACCGGCTCAACACGATCTGCACTGCTGCGCCGAAAAAGCACACGCCAAAGATCATCGCCATGATGTCTTCCGGGCTGCCGCCGCGTTGCTTGACCAGGAAACCCGCCGACAGTACCGCGCCGAGAAACGCAAAGCTGGTGCCTTGCAGGCAGATCATTCCGGCGCCGATGTCGAATGGCCTACGCGCCTGGATGAAGGTGCCTACACCGGAAACCATCAACGCCATGCTGATCAGGTACGGCAGGTGGGCGCTCAGGCCCAGGGTGGAGCCGATGATCAGCGGTGGTGTGATGATGCCGACAAACGCGGCCAGCACATGTTGCAGGGCGGCGAGTGTCGCGGGCAGAGGTTTCGGACGGTCGTTGAGGCCGTAGATCAGGTCGCTGGTGCTGGACGATTCTGGTGGCATGGCGGGCAAACTCGAGGCGGACAGTTCAAGGTGGGTGGTCTCCTTGCAAAAAGCTGTCCACTTGCTCAAGTTTTAGCGAGGGGCCCGTGTTAGCGCGTTGCGGCCAGACTTTCCAGAAAGCTCTCCAGCACCAAATGAGGGCGTCGGCCCTTGCGCGTGACCGATGCGAGGCTTAAGTCGTAAAAACGTGTCGCCGGTTTCAGCGCGCGCAGTCGGCCTTGTTGCACCCACAGGCTGGCGTAGTGATCGGGCAGGTAGCCGATATAGCGGCCAGTGAGGATCAGAAACGCCATGCCTTCGCGGTCCGAGGCGCTGGCGGTGCAGTTGAGGGCCTGGTAATGCGCCTGGATGTCGCCGGGCAGGCGGAAGGTCGGGGCGATGGCGTCCTGGCTGTCGATGCGCGGGTCGTCCAGTTGCTTGTCGTCGGCATAAAACAGCGGGTGACCGACCGCGCAATAGAGCAGTGAGCGTTCGCTGTAGAGCGGTTGATATTCCAGGCCTGACAAGGCGCTGGCTTGAGGCACCACGCCCACGTGCAGGCGGCCATCGAGTACGCCTTGTTCGACTTCGTTGGGGGCGATCATGCGGATCTGGATTTGCACGTCCGGGCCACGTTCCTTCAATTGTGCGAGGGCATGGGTGATGCGCATGTGGGGCAGGGTGACGAGGTTGTCGGTGAGGCCAATGATCAGTTCGCCGCGCAAATGCTGGTGCAGGCCGTTGACCTCGGTGCGAAAGCTTTCCAGCGCACTCAATAGTTGCAGCGCCGATTGATAAACCTCGCGGCCTTCTTCAGTCAGGGAAAACCCGGCGCGGCCGCGTTGGCAGAGTCTTAACCCAAGGCGCTGCTCAAGGTCGCTCATCTGCTGGCTGATTGCCGAACGGCCGATGCCGAGCACCGTCTCTGCTGCCGAGAAACCGCCGCATTCCACCACGCTGCGAAAGATACGCAGCAGGCGGATATCGAAGTCGCTGACTTGGGCGAGGGGATCGGGTCGACGGCTGCTCATAGTTTAGTGAAGGCCTGACTGAAGGTTAGAAGAGTTGAATTTCACCGACTTTATCGCCGTGGCAATTTAGCTGCAACAACGCGTTTCAATCCCGACGCGGCCTTTTGCCCTGCGAGGTTTTGCTGATGAACATGCCCGAAAACGCCCCTGCGTCCCTGGCCAGCCAACTTAAGTTGGACGCCCACTGGATGCCTTACACCGCCAACCGTAACTTCCAGCGTGACCCGCGCCTGATCGTGGCCGCCGAGGGGAGCTGGTTGACCGATGACAAGGGGCGCAAGGTGTATGACTCGTTGTCGGGCCTGTGGACCTGCGGCGCCGGGCATACGCGCAAGGAAATTCAGGAAGCGGTCTCCAGGCAACTGGGCACGTTGGACTACTCTCCGGGCTTTCAATACGGTCATCCGTTGTCGTTCCAACTGGCGGAAAAAATCACCGACCTGACCCCAGGCAACCTGAACCACGTGTTCTTCACCGACTCCGGCTCCGAGTGCGCCGATACCGCGGTGAAAATGGTGCGTGCGTACTGGCGCCTGAAGGGCCAAGCCACCAAGACCAAGATGATCGGCCGCGCCCGGGGTTATCACGGTGTGAACATTGCCGGTACCAGCCTGGGTGGCGTGAACGGTAACCGTAAGCTGTTTGGTCAAGGCTTGATGGACGTTGACCATCTGCCGCACACCTTGCTGGCGAGCAATGCGTTCTCCCGTGGTATGCCGGAGTTGGGGGGTATCGCGCTGGCCGATGAGCTGCTCAAGCTGATCGAACTGCACGACGCTTCGAACATCGCGGCGGTATTCGTTGAGCCGATGGCCGGTTCTGCGGGTGTGCTGGTGCCGCCGCAGGGTTACCTGAAACGTCTGCGCGAAATCTGCGACCAGCACAATATCCTTCTGGTGTTCGACGAAGTGATCACCGGTTTCGGCCGTACCGGTTCGATGTTCGGTGCCGATAGCTTTGGCGTGACTCCGGACCTGATGTGCATCGCCAAGCAAGTGACCAACGGCGCGATTCCGATGGGCGCCGTGATTGCCAGCAGTGAGATCTATCAAACCTTCATGAACCAGGCGACGCCTGAGTACGCGGTGGAATTCCCCCACGGCTACACCTACTCGGCGCACCCGGTGGCTTGCGCGGCAGGCCTGGCCGCACTGGACCTGTTGCAGAAGGAAAACCTGGTGCAGAGCGTGGCCGAAGTTGCGCCGCACTTTGAGAATGCGCTGCACGGTTTGAAGGGCAGCAAGAACGTGATCGACATTCGTAACTACGGCCTGGCGGGTGCGATCCAGATCGCCCCGCGTGACGGTGATGCGATCGTGCGGCCATTCGAGGCAGGCATGGCGCTTTGGAAAGCCGGTTTCTATGTGCGCTTTGGCGGCGACACTCTGCAGTTCGGGCCAACCTTCAACAGCAAGCCGCAAGACCTGGATCGCTTGTTCGACGCGGTCGGCGAAGTGGTGAACAAGATCGACTGATGACGCCTTCTATATAGAACAATTTTTCAGGAGCCCTGCATGAGCCTCATCCAGCATTTGATCAATGGCCAGATGGTCAGCGATACCGGCCGTAGTGCCGACGTGTACAACCCGTCCACCGGCAACGTGATTCACCAGGTGCCGCTGGCCAGCCGTGAAACCATTCAAAGCGCAATCGACGCGGCGAAGGCGGCTTTTCCGGCTTGGCGCAATACCCCGCCAGCCAAGCGTGCCCAAGTGATGTTTCGTTTCAAGCAATTGCTGGAACAGAACGAAGCCCGCATCTCGCAGTTGATCAGCGAAGAGCATGGCAAGACCCTGGAAGACGCCGCGGGTGAATTGAAGCGCGGGATCGAGAACGTGGAATATGCGTGCTCGGCGCCGGAAATCCTCAAGGGCGAGTACAGCCGCAACGTTGGGCCGAACATTGATGCGTGGTCGGACTTCCAGCCATTGGGCGTGGTGGCGGGTATTACACCGTTCAACTTCCCGGCGATGGTGCCGTTGTGGATGTACCCGCTGGCGATTGTCTGCGGTAACTGTTTCATCCTGAAACCTTCGGAGCGTGACCCGAGCTCCACGCTGCTGATTGCGCAATTGCTGCAGGAAGCCGGTCTGCCCAAAGGCGTGCTGAGCGTGGTGCATGGCGATAAAGGGGCTGTGGATGCCTTGATCGAAGCGCCGGAAGTGAAAGCACTGAGTTTTGTGGGCTCGACGCCGATTGCCGAGTACATCTATTCCGAAGCGACCAAGCGCGGCAAACGTGTGCAGGCACTGGGTGGGGCGAAGAACCACGCGGTACTGATGCCCGATGCCGACCTGGATAACGCGGTGAGTGCCTTGATGGGCGCGGCGTACGGTTCCTGCGGTGAGCGTTGCATGGCGATTTCGGTGGCGGTGTGCGTGGGTGACCAGGTGGCGGATGCGTTGATCGCCAAGCTGGTGCCACAGATCAAGGCATTGAAGATTGGTGCGGGCACCTCCTGCGGTTTGGACATGGGGCCGTTGGTCACGGGGCAGGCGCGGGATAAAGTCTGTGGCTATATAGAAGATGGTGTGTCTTCAGGCGCCGAGCTGGTAGTGGACGGTCGCGGGTTGAGCGTAGCGGGCCATGAAGAGGGCTTCTTCCTGGGGGGCAGCCTGTTTGATCGCGTGACGCCTGAGATGCGTATCTATAAGGAAGAGATCTTTGGACCGGTGCTCTGTGTAGTTCGGGTGGACAGCCTGGAAGCGGCGATGCAACTGATCAACGATCACGAGTACGGCAACGGTACGTGCATCTTTACCCGTGACGGAGAGGCGGCGCGCCTGTTCTGTGACGAGATCGAAGTGGGCATGGTGGGGGTTAACGTTCCGCTGCCGGTGCCGGTGGCGTATCACAGCTTTGGTGGCTGGAAGCGGTCGCTGTTTGGCGACTTGCATGCCTATGGGCCGGATGGGGTGCGTTTTTATACCCGTCGCAAGGCGATTACCCAGCGTTGGCCGCAGCGGGCCAGCCATGAAGCGTCGCAGTTTGCTTTCCCCAGTTTGTCGTAAGGCGAGCTGAAAGCCGGCCCCTTGGGGCCGGCTTTTGCGTTTTTGGGGTGTTTTTGATCGATATGACAGAAATGTGAAAAAAGAAGTTGACGGCAGATTCTGGAAGTCTATAATTCGCCCCACTTCCGGCGCAGTCGAAACGGAAAACTCCTTGGTAAACAAAGAGTTATGTGAGATTCGGCAGCGAGTTGCTTCAGTTCATCGAAGCCCAGAAGGAGTTGGTAGAGCAGTGTTGTTTGGCTCTATTAACGTTTCGATCTTCTCGGTCGAAAGCGGAAAAAAGAGGTGTTGACAGCAGCGTGTAACGCTGTAGAATTCGCCTCCCGCTAACGAGAGATCGGAAGCGCAAGTGGTTGAAGTTGTTGAAGAATTCTTCAAA
>NZ_JAFCTN010000018.1:0-107686 GCF_049896045.1 Pseudomonas sp. PWP3-1b2 | reverse complement strand
TGGGGCGAAGACCTTTTGGTTACTTTTGGCTGGGCCGGCTTCCGGGCGTTTGCCAAAAGTGACCCGCTGTAAGAGCGCAACCCCTATCAGCCATCACCGCAGCAACGGATATGTACCCCCACAAATCCAATCGAACATCCTCAACCTGCCACAGTCTGATATAAGACTCGAGCACGGGTAGCCGCACATCACCGCCAAGTCAATGAAATCTTGGGTTTTTCTTATGTGCGCAAAAAACGCCCGATCTGACTGTACGCCTTGTAGTCCGTGGCTTTCAGCCAAAAAAACAGGCTCTGTTCACAAGGTTATCCACAATTTGTGTGGATAACCTTTTATGTCGCCTGGAACTGGAGTGACGAATGAAACCACCCTTCAATTTCACCCGTTTCTTGCCCATGGCCGCGCGCTTGCTCGGTCGTGGCCGTTTGCCAACGCTGCTGTTTGCCGTAGCTGCCAAGGGCTCAAACCAGGGCAATCGCCTGGGCAAGCTCAAGGATGATCTCAAATTGCTCCAGGCCCTGTGCCTGGCTTACTGGCGCGGCGAGTACCGGGCGATCAGCCCCAAGGCGCTGATCTCGGTCGTGGCGGGGCTGATGTACTTTCTCAGCCCGATTGATGCGATCCCGGACTTCATCCCCATGTTTGGCATGCTCGACGACATCGCCGTGCTGGCCTGGGTCATGAAGACCCTGGACGGCGAACTGAGCGCCTTTCGCGCCTGGCGTGACGCCCAGCGCCCGGAAAAGCTTGCGGTGGTTGAGCGCCTCCCAGCGACGCCTGCACTACTGGCTGAGGAAAACCCGCAAAAAAACCGATGACACGTATATACCCCTGCGACCTTTGTGGCTGTTAGGATTACACTTCTAAGGAAAGAACTTACTTAGTAAGTGTTGTTATCCTACGGGGCAGACATGGATATTCAGATCATTTCACGCGATGGCGAACCCGAGTACGCGGTGTTGCCATGGGACACGTACCAGGCGCTACTAAAAGCAGCCGGTCAGCAGCAACCCACGCTTGCTCCTTCTCCCTCTGCCACGGCCGCCCCCGCACAGGAACTGCGACCGCTCGCAGACCTGCGCGGCCTGCGCGAAGCCAAAGGCCTGGCCGTCGAAACCCTGGCCCGCACTGTGGGCATCAGCCCCTCGTATCTCGGATTGATCGAAAGTGGTGAACGCCAGCCGGATGCCGCGATACGCCGCAGCCTGGCCTGGGAATTGGGCGTGGCAGGTTGGAGGGATGAATCTTGAGCCTACGTATCAGTCGTCAACACTGGGACGGGTTAATCAACGAACTGGATCAGGCGCGCCGCCAGCGCCATCTGCTGACCTACCGCGCGTTGCTGGAGCGCCTGCAATTCCCCACTCCGGCGATGCAAACCCTGGCCGCCGCCCTTGAACACCTGGCCGCGCTGGACGCCAAGGCTGAGCAGCCGCTGCGCAGTTCACTGGTGATCAGCCAGGGCGCGAGTCGTCTGCCGCGTACCGGTTTCTTTGAGTGCGTGGAGCGCTTGGGGCGTTTCAGCGGGCCATCCGATGGCGTGGCCGCTGCGTCCTGGCACGCTTCGGAAGTGGTGCGCGTGTTCGAGTATGAGTATCCCGAATCGGCCGAGGCCTAGAGCGTCTGGGGCAGCATCTCCAGGCTGTCGATCACATGGATGCTGTAGCCGGCGACGTTCTTGGCATGGTGCTTGGCCTGCGACGCCAGCTCTGCCAACTGGCTGGCATCAAGTTGTCCACACGCCTGTGGATAGAGATGCACCACACCAATCGACAGTGACAACAACGCAAACTCCTGACGCACACCCTGGCGGTTCAGCGCCACGAAGCATCCGGCGTCGAGGTGTTCAGCGCGGTAGAAACGTCGACATTGGGTGTGGAATTCGTCCAGCAACTGGTTGAGCCGTTTGCGCCAGTCCTGCGGGCCCAGCACCAGCAAAAAGTCATCGCCGCCGATGTGCCCGACAAAGTCGCGGCTGGGGTCGACCCGGTCGTTGAGGCACTGCGCCAGGCACAGCAACACTTCATCCCCACGCCCGTAGCCGTAGATATCGTTAAACGGCTTGAAACTGTCGATGTCCACGTAACAGATCACCGACTCGCGTTGCTGCTGCAACAGCCGCGTCAGGCACTGCTGGATCGGCACGTTGCCCGGTAGCAACGTCAGCGGGTTGGCGTACCGCGCCTGTTGGATTTTCAGTTCAGTGATCAGCTTGAGCACATCGATCACCCGACCCAATCCCAAATAATCGCCGTTGAGCGTGATGATGAAGTCTTCTTCAATGCGTTGACGCGCGCGGCTGGTGAGCAGGCGGCTGACCTGTTGCAAGGACTGGCTCAACTCCACGGCCAGGAAGTCATCGCTCATCAGGCGGCTGATCGGTTTGCGTGCGAACAAGTCGGTAGCGAAGGGCTTGAGCAGTGCATCAGACAACGAATGCCGGTGCACGATGCCTATTGGGTGACCACGCCCGTTCAGCACCGCCAGGGAATTGAGGTTGGCCTGGCGGCGAAACGATTCCAGCACCTGGGCGGTGGCGGTGTCCTGGTCCACCGCAGGTTGTTCGATGAGCAGGGCGCTGAGGTCGCTGGCTTCTTCGCTGAGGGCGATGTTGGAGGTGTCCGGTTTGGGCAGCATCAGGCGCGCTTCTTGTGGCGGCTGTTCCTGCGGACGGCACAGCAGGTAACCCTGAACCAGATCGACGCCCATTTCCGTCAGCACCGCCAGCTCTTCCGGCAACTCAATGCCTTCGGCAATCACCTGCGCCCGAGATGCCTTGGCAATTTGCAGGATCGAGCCGACGAATTCGCGCTTGAGCGCATCCTGGTGGATGCCGTCGATGAAATGCCGATCGATCTTCACGTAATCCGGCCGCAGCTCCGACCACAAACGCAGGCTGGAGTAACCGGCGCCCAAGTCATCCAGTGCGATGGCAAAACCCATGTTGCGGTAATGGTGCAGGGCGGTTTGCAGCAGGTCGAAATCATCGGTGGGGGTTTGCTCGGTGAGTTCGATCACCACCTGGCTCGGTGGAATGCCGAAGTCGCGCAGCAGTTGCAGCGTGCGCCCTGGCTGGTGCGCGGTTTCCATCAGGGATTCCGGCGAGATATTCAGGAATAGCTTGCCCGGCAACTTCTGTTCGCTGAAACGCCTGCACGCGCTTTCGCGGCAGGCCATTTCCAGTTCGCTCAGGCGCCCGGCGTGGCTCGCCACCGAGAACAGGGCGACGGGGGAGTGCAGGGGGCTGTTGGACGGGCCACGGCTGAGGGCTTCGTAGCCGAGAATGCGTCGTTCGGATAAACAGATGATCGGTTGGAACAGGCTGTGCAAACTGCCTTGAGCGAGGATTGAGCCCAATGCATTCAGCTGTTCGTTCATGGTCATGGTGATCTCGATCGAAAAAAAAGGACCGCAGGCGATAAGCCTGCGGTCCTTCATTTCACGACAGAATGATGTCTATATGATGACACTCCGAGGAGCGCTCACATTAAATTGCCATCCTTTACTGCTTGGCCACCTGTTTGCTGATCTTCAAGTAGTCCAGCAGCGTCCGGCCCGCTTCGGACAGGTAAGCGTCGTCTTCCGGTTTAACTTTTTCCGGTTCGGCCGCCAGTGCATCGTCGTCTTCTTTCTTCAGTTCCTTGAGTGGATCCTCGCCCTTGGCTTTGCGGCGAATATTCTCCAGCACCAGTTGCTGATTCTCGATGTCGGCGTGCTGCTTACGGCGGTCCGCTTCATTGAGGCTGACGGTTTTCTCTTCCATCAGCTTCTTGGCCAGGGCCAGCTTGTCGCGGATAAACACGAACTCGGCATCCTTGGCGGAGCGAGCATCATGGTCCGCTTTCAACTGGGCCAGGTACGGCTTGAACGGGTCCGATGCAGGCTTGATCGCAGGACGGATGGTGTCCCACGGCATGGCTTCCGGCAAAGCGCTCTCGCCGATTTCCTTGGTGTCGATGATCGACGGGAAGTCGACATCCGGCAGTACGCCCTGGTGCTGGGTGCTCTGCCCGGAAACCCGGTAGAACTTGGCAATGGTCAGTTTCAGTTCGCCATGGTTCAGCGGCTGAATGGTCTGCACAGTGCCTTTACCGAAGGTCTGGCCACCGATGATCAACGCGCGGTGGTAGTCCTGCATGGCGCCGGCGAAAATCTCCGAAGCCGAAGCCGAAAGGCGGTTGACCAGCAATGCCATTGGCCCTTTGTAGAAAGCGCCCGGGTTCTCGTCTTCCAGCACGTCAACACGGCCGTCAGCATTGCGTACCAATACGGTCGGGCCCTTGTCGATAAACAGGCTGGTCAGCTCGGTGGCTTCCTGCAGGGAACCGCCGCCGTTGTTGCGCAGGTCAATGACCACGCCGTCAACTTTGTCTTTCTGGAGCTCAGTCAGGATTTTCTTGACGTCACGGGTGGTGGACTTGTAGTCCGGGTCACCGGCACGGAACGCTTTGAAGTCCAGATAGAACGCTGGAATCACAACAACGCCCAGCTTGTAGTCCTTGCCATCCTGCTTGAGGTTGAGGATCTGCTTTTGCACGGCCTGGTCTTCGAGCTTCACCGCTTCGCGAGTAATCGAAACGATTTTGCTGGTCTGATCGTTCGGCGCGTTGGTGTGCGGAATCACTTCCAGGCGCACCACGCTGCCTTTCGGCCCGCGGATCAGCTTGACCACTTCGTCCAGGCGCCAGCCGACCACATCGACCATCTCTTTGTCGCCCTGGGCCACGCCGATGATCTTGTCAGCCGGGGCAACCTGCTTGGTCTTGTCTGCCGGACCTGCCGGCACCAGACGCACGATCTTCACCTGGTCGTTGTCACTTTGCAGGACGGCACCGATGCCTTCCAGCGACAGACTCATGTTGATATCGAAGTTTTCCGCGTTATCCGGCGACAGATAATTGGTATGCGGGTCGTAGGACATCGCGAAGGTGTTGATGTAAGCCTGGAAGATATCTTCGGCACGGGTCTGATCCAGACGTGCCAGCTGATTCTTGTAGCGCTTGGTCAACAGCTCTTGAATGGCCTTCGGCTCTTTGCCGGCGATCTTCAAGCGCAGCACTTCGTCCTTGACGCGTTTGCGCCACAGGTCGTCGAGTGCGGCGGTACTGGTCAGCCAGGGCGCGTCCTTGCGATCCACCAGAAGGGTTTCCTTCTGGGTGAAGTCGAGCTTGTCGACGCCCTTGTCCAGCTCTGCCAAGGCGAAGTCCAGTCGCGCTTTCACGCGGTCCAGGTAACGCTTGTAGATGGTGAAGCCGGGCTGCAGGTCGCCGCTTTTGAGGAAGTCGTCGAACTGGGTCTTCCACTTGTCGAACTCAGCGATATCGCTGGCCAGAAAGTAGCTGCGCGACGGATCCAGCAGCTTGAGGTAGCTGTCATAGATGATCACCGAGCGAGCGTCGTCCAGCGGCGGCTTGCTGTAGTGATGGCGCTTGAGCAACTCGACGACGTTAAGGCTGGCAATCACCTCATCGCGATCAGGCTGAAGGTTGTCCCAGCTGTTGGCTGCGAACGTATTGGTCGAGGTCGACGCGAAGCCGAGACCAATGAAAAGAGCGAGGGCGGTGCTTGGGAACAAATGCTTCATGCTGATTCGACGCGGGGGCAATTGATAACGCATATTAGGCCGTCTTTGAGGGAGCCGGTTCCATATGGTCCGGTCGCATAATGCAAAAAGCCCGGCGCTACAGCTACGGGCTCAGTCCAGAGTCACTATGGAGGCACTGTGAAAGCATTGCAAGGCGTTGACGGTCACGTGGAGTGGTTGGATGAAGCCCGTCCTACCTGTGATGTAGGCCAAGTTCGCATTCGAGTGGCGGCAGCGGGCCTCAATCGCGCCGATTTATTGCAACGTTCGGGGCTCTATCCGCCCCCGCCGGGCGCCAGCCATGTGCTGGGGCTTGAGTGCTCCGGAGTGATCAGCGAGGTCGGCGCGGGGTCGTCCTGGCAGGTCGGCGATCGCGTTTGCGCGCTGCTGGCCGGTGGCGGCATGGCCGAAGAAGTGGTGGTGGACGCGCGCCATGTGCTGCCAGTGCCGGACGGTGTGTCGCTGATCGAAGCCGCAGCATTGCCTGAGGTGTACAGCACCGCATGGCTCAACCTGTTCCAACTGGCGGGCCTCAAACCCGGCGAAAAAGTGTTGCTGCATGCCGGCGCCAGCGGCGTGGGTTCAGCGGCGATCCAGTTGTGCAAGGCGTTTGGCAGCCCGTGCTGGGTCAGCGTCGGCTCGGCGGAACGTCTGGCGTACTGCGAGGCGCTGGGCGCACAGGGCGGCGTGGTGCGTACTGACGGCATTGAGGGGCTGCGCGACTTTGGGCCGTTCGACGTGATCCTCGACCCGGTGGGTGGCAGCTACGCGGCGCTGGACCTCAAGCTGTTGGCGCTGGATGGTCGATGGGTGTTGATCGGTTTGATGGGCGGGCGCGATGCGCAACTGGACCTGGCGCAGGTGCTGGGCAAGCGCATCCAGTTACTCGGCTCGACCTTGCGTAGCCGCAGCGATCAGTTCAAGGCAGACCTGTTCAGTGACTTGAGTCAGCAGGTGTGGCCGCTGTTTGCCGAGGGCCGACTGAGCCCGCAACTGGCCAAGACGTTCCCGATCAAGGATGCCGAAGCGGCATTTGCCGAGCTGGCGACCAATCAGATTTCCGGGAAGCTTGTTTTGGTGATTGACGAGAGCGTGAGCTGATTTCAGCTTGAAATGCAGTCACTGTGGGAGCTGGCTTGCCTGCGATAGCGGTGTATCAGTGAAGAATGTTTCATCTGAAACGCCGCTATCGCAGGCAAGCCAGCTCCCACAGTTGATTGGGTTTTCAATTCAAGAGCGTGCAATCAGGTCCAGTGGTGGATTGGCCAGCCAGCTTGTTCCGCATGCTCACGCAACACCGGATCCGGGTTCACCACCTGCGGGTGATCCACCTTCAACAGCAGCGGCAAGTCATTGCGCGAATCCGAATAGAAATAGGCGCCTTCCAGCGTCTCACCTTCCTGCTCCAGCCACGCCAGCAAGCGGGTGATCTTGCCTTCGCGATACGTCAATACACCCACGGTATGGCCGCTGTACACGCCATGGCTGACCTCCAGATCAATCCCCAGCACCTCATCGATACCGATGCGCGCCGCAATCGGTTCGACCAGGTGCGTGCCCGACGCAGAAATCACCAGAATCCGGTCGCCATTCGCACGGTGGCGGGCAATGGTCTTGGTGGCGTCGCTGTAGATCAGCGGCTCAATCACGTCCTCGACCCACGGTTCTACCAAATGCTCGATTTCTTCCGGTGTGCGGCCGATCATCGGCTCCAGGCTGAAGTCCATGAAGTCTTCCATGGCCAGCTTGCCCTGGCTGTAGGCGGCCATCAGTTCGTCGTTCTTGCGCATGAACGACTCAGTGTCGACCCAGCCCAGGCGGCCCATTTGCTCGCTCCACAGGGTGGCGCAGTCGCCATGAATGAGCGTTTCGTCCAGATCAAAAATTACCAGTGCCATCAGTCATATGTCCTCTATATACACAGCGGCCTCAGGCTACCTCACACAAGGCGCTTGGATCGATGGAAAGTGCCAGGCGCTGACCGTCGGGGTGCAAATCGTCGGCAGAGCGGTTGAGCACATCGACCACCAATTCCACGCCGCGCGCTTCGATGCGGTAACGAATCACGTTGCCCAGCAAGCTGTGGCTGCGCACCAGCGCGTCGAGTTCGCCGCTGCGGCTCAGCTCGATGGCTTCCGGGCGAATCGCGATGCGCCCGCTGATTGGGCGTTGCAGCAGTTGGCTGGCCTTGTCGGCATCGAGCAGGTTGTAGTTGCCGATGAAGCCTGCGGCGAACACGTCCACCGGCGCGGTGTAGAGGGTTTCGGCATCACCGCTCTGCACGATCTTGCCCTGGTTCATCAGGAAGATGCGGTCTGACATGGTCAGGGCTTCCTCCTGATCATGGGTCACGAAAATCGTGGTCAGCCCCAGCTCTCGCTGGATCTGGCGAATCTGTTCGCGCAGGTGCTTGCGAATCCGTGCATCCAGCGCCGACAGCGGCTCATCCAGCAGCAACAGGCGCGGGCGGGTCACCAGCGAGCGGGCGAGGGCCACGCGTTGGCACTGGCCACCGGACATCTGGTGCGGGTAGCGCCCGGCCAGGTCCTTGAGTTCCACCAGTTGCAGCACTTCCTGAACGCGCTTGTGGCTGTCGTCGGCGTTGACCTTTTGCATGCGCAAGCCGAAGGCGACGTTTTGTTCAACGGTCATGTTGGGGAACAGCGCGTAGCTCTGGAACACCATGCCGATGTGGCGTTTCTGCGGGCTCAGCGGAACGATGTCCTGCCCATCCAGCAGAATTTGCCCACTGTCTACCGGCGTCAGGCCGGCGATGCAGCGCAGCAGTGTGGACTTGCCACACCCCGACGGGCCAAGCAGGGTGACGAATTCGCCCTTGGCGATCTCGCAGTTGATGTCACTGAACACCGGGGTGCCGGCGTAGCCTTTTTGCAAGTGTTGGACGCTGACGAAGCTCATTGGCTTTTGTCCTTGTTCAAGATATTGGCGGCCCAGGTCAGCACCAGCACGAAGAAGAAATAGGAAATCACGATGGCACTGGTGAAGTGGCCACTCGTGTTGCGCATATTGTTCAAGTACACCTGCAGGGTTTCGTAGCGGGTGCCCACCAGGATGTTGGCGAACACAAACTCCCCGAACAGGAACGAGAACGACAGCAGCAATGCGACCATCAGGCCTTTGCGCAGGTTGGGCAGCACCACGAAGATTGCCGCCTGCCAGGTGCTGGCGCCAAGCAGTTGCGAGGCGTCCATCAGGTCACGCAGGTTGATGGCTTGCAGGTTGTTGGTGATCGCGCGGTACATGAACGGCAGCGCCACGGTGAAATAGCAGCCGATCAGAATCCACGGCGTGCCCACCATCGCCAGTGGCCCGGAGCCGTAGAGTTGCAGCAAACCTACCGACGACACCACGGGCGGCACCGCAAAGGGCAGCAGAATCAGGATGTTCATCAGCGCGTCGAGCCGTGGAAAGTGGTAATGCACCACGAACAGCAGCGGCAAGATCAGCACCACCGACAGGATCAGCGCACCCACGCACACCAGCAGCGATTGGCCGAAAGCCGCGAGGAAGCGCGGGTCGCTCCACAGCTGCACATACCACTTCACGGTAAAACCGGCCGGCAGCACGGTGGCCGACCAACTGCTCGCAATGGAGTAGACAAAAGTGCCTACCAGCGGCAGCACCAAAATCGCAAACAACACATACACCACTACCCGATGGTAGAGGGAGGCCGAGCCGGCTTCAGCGCGAGACATGGTAGCTCCTCTTGAGCAGCAGTTGATGGACCACGGTGACCACGGTCATCAGTGCCACCAGCACCACGGCCAGGGCGCTGGCCATGTTCGGGTCCAGGGAAATGTCGCCGGAGACCATCGCCGCGATACGAATGGGCAGCACGTTAAAGTTGCCGGTGGTCAGCGCGTACACCGTGGCATAGGCGCCGAGGGCGTTGGCCAGCAGAATCACAAAGGTGCCGAGCAGGGCAGGGGTCAGTACCGGCAGGCCGATGTGCCGCCAGAACTGCCAGCCGTTGGCACCGAGCAACGAGGCCGATTCGCGCCAGTCTTCACGCAGTGCGTCGAAGGCCGGGTACAGCAACAGCACGCCCAACGGAATCTGGAAGTAGGTGTAGAGGATGATCAGGCCGGTCTTGGAATACAGGTTGAAGTCCTGAATGATCCCGGCCTGCTTGAGCATGATCGTGATGCTGCCGTTGAAGCCGAGCAAAATGATGAAGGCGAAGGCCAATGGCACACCTGCAAAGTTGCTGGTCATGTTGGCAAACGCGGTCACGAAGTTGCGCAGTCGCCCATCGACGCGGCGTAACGAATAGCTGCCGAGCACCGAGATGATGATGCCGAACACGCTGGAGTAGAAGCTGATCTCCAGGCTGTACTGGATGGCCTGCAAGTAGAACTTCGAGCTGAAGATTTTGCTGAAGTTGGCCAGGCCCCAGCCGAATTCTTCCGATTGCAGGCTGTTGATCAACACCCACACCAGCGGGGCGATTTCGAACACGATAAAGAACAGCGCAAACGGCACCAGGCACAGGATCGCCAGCCATTTGCCACGGGTTAGGGAATTCACTTCAACAGCTCCCGGCATACAGGTTTGTCGTGGGGCACGCCGAGCAGTTCGCAGACAGTGCCGCATAGCTCGGTTTGCTCAGGTCTGGCAGAAGGGTCGAAGCTGAAGGCCGAGCCGAGCACGAACAGCGGCACTTCGCGTTCTTCGGGCAGTACGCCGTTGTGCGAACGGTCGTTGTTCATGCCGTGGTCGGCGGTCACCAGCACCTGGTAGCCGGCGTCGAGCCAGCCTTGCAGGTAGTCGGCGAGGATGATGTCGGCCGAACGCGCGCTGTTGCGGTATTGCGGCGTGTCGAGGCCATGTTTGTGGCCGGCGTCATCAATGTTCATCGGGTGCACCACCAGAAAATTCGGCGCGTGTTTGCGGCGCAGGCTTTCGGCGTCGGCGAACAGGTGGGAATCGGGGTAATGGTCATTCCAGTAGAAATGCCCGTGCTGGATCGGCAGCGCCTTGTCGTCGGTATGACGATCCCGCGCGGCCATAAAGGGCGTGCGGTTGTATAACTCGCTGACCCAGTGATAAGCCGCCGCCGCTGTGGTGAGACCGGCGTCGGTGGCGTAATGGAAAATGCTGCGCCCGTTGGACATGCGCGAGACATTGTTGTGGACGATGCCGCTGTCGATCGGTGGCACGCCGGTGAGGATGCATTCATACAACGGCCGCGACAGAGACGGCAGTTCACAGTCCAGTTTGTAAAGCGCCGCGCGTCCTGCGCCGATGTAAGCCTGCAGATGGCCCATGGCATGTCGGGCAACCTCGTAGTTCAGGCCGTCGAGCACCACAAGGATGACGTTGTGCTTCATAGGGGCTGGGGCTCCGCGACAGATTAATCTTGGCTCGCTATCAACTGTGAGACGAATCAAATGTGGGAGCTGGCTTGCCTGCGATAGCGGTGTTTCAGGCGACATATCTGTTGAATGTCAGACCGCTATCGCAGGCAAGCCAGCTCCCACATTGACCTATTACTGCATATTGATGATGACTTCTTCCTGCCACTTCTGCGGCAGGGCCTTGGAGGTTTTCTCCCATGCGTCGGCATCTTTGATCGGCGTTACTTTTTTGTACTGCTCGTTCGGCAGCAGCTTGGCCTGCACATCCGCCGGCAGGGTCAGGTGCTCGGCACGAATCGGACGTGCGTTACCGCGCGCCAGGTTGGTTTGGCCGGCGTCGCTGAAGATGTATTCACGGGTCAGCTTGGCGGCGTTCGGGTGCTTGGCGTATTTGTTGATGATGGTGGTGTAGCCGGAAATCACCGAACCGTCCGATGGGATCAGCACCACGTAGTCATCCGGGTTGGCCATCTTGGCCTTGTAGCTCAGGCCGTTGAAGTCCCAGACCACGCCCACTTCGACTTCGCCTTTTTCCATGGTGGCGATGGTCGGGTTGGCCAGCGACAGGCGACCTTGCTTGGCGATCTCGGCAAACATCAGCAGCGCAGGCTGGATGTTTTTCTCGTCACCACCATTGGCCAGTGCAGCAGCCAGCACGCCGTTGGCGGCTTGGGCGGCGGTGCTGACGTCACCAATCGAGACTTTGTATTTACCGGTTTTCAGGTCAGCCCAGCTTTTTGGCGCTTCGGAGCCGTGCAGCAGCTTTTTGTTCACGATAAAGGCGATGGTGCCGGTGTAGGCCAGTGCCCAGTTGCCGTCCTTGTCTTTCGCCCAATCCGGCACTTGTGCCCAAGTGGTCGGTTTGTACGGTTGGGCAACACCTTGTTTCACCGCAATCGGGCCGAAGGCAGCGCCGACGTCACCGATGTCGGCGCTGGCGTTGTCTTTCTCGGCGGCAAACTTGGCGATTTCCTGGGCCGAGCTCATGTCGGTGTCGATGTGCTTGAGGCCGTAGATTTTGGCCAGGTCATCCCAAGTGCCTTTCCAGTTGGCCCAGTCATCGGGCATGCCGACGCTGTTCACGGCGCCTTCCGCTTTCGCGGCGGCTTCCAGGGTTTTCAAATCGGTATCAGCGGCCATGGCGGCGGTGCACATGGCAATGGTCGAGCCTAACAGTGATGCCAGGAAAAGCTGTTTCATCCGAAGCTCCTTTGGGCGTTTTCAACGCTGCGCTTTTATTAACGATTGCGGTGGTGTTGGTCTAGGTCAGCAATACCTGAGCCAATTTAGGCTCGATGGATGACAGTTTCATGTCGATGTCGTTTTTAAAGCGCTTTTGTCGCTCAGTTCAGACTCAGCGTAGACCATGCCCAAGTGCCCGCAGGCCCTGGACTTGGCCGATGTATTGCAGGGTGTGGTGCGGGAGGTGGACACGGACTGTCATCTGTCGGTCATCTGTAATGCCTAGGCTGGCATGTAGCAGCAGACGCCCAAAGAGCGCGCGGTTTGTGCACCTGAACGGTGCTGGTCTAGTCCAGATAGGTAACGTTGATGCGTGATGAGGCAATCAAGGCGGTGACCTCTATCGGTCTGGCGCTGCAAGAGCAGATCGACCACGGCCTGTTGCCGCCTGGGAGTAAATTGCCCGCCGAGCGCAAGCTCAGCGAGTTGTTTGGTACCACTCGCATTACGGTGCGGGAAGCCTTGTTACAACTGGAGGCCCAAGGGCAGATTTACCGCGAGGAGCGTCGTGGCTGGTTTGTCTCGCCGCCACGGCTGGCCTACAACCTGATGCAACGCAGCCACTTTCACGCAATGGTCAGCGAGCAGGGGCGGGTGGCGGTGACCGAGGTGATTTCGGCGCGGCTGCAACCGGCGTCGGCGGCGGTGTGTGCGTGGTTGCAGTTGCCGGCATTGTCGAGCGTGATCCAGATCTGCCGGGGCCGGCGCATTGATGGGCGACTGGTGCTGTATGTGGAGCACTACCTGAACCCGCAGTACTTTCCGGGGATTCTGGAGTGTGATTTGAACCAGTCGATGACCGAACTGTATGCCCGCAAGTACGACCTGCATTACGGGCGAGTGCGTTTTGAAATTGTGCCCACGTCATTGCCGGTGGAAGCCGCCGCCGCGTTGCGCGTGTCGGTGGGCAGCCCGGGCCTGCGCATCGCTCGGGTCAACTATGACCAGAACCAACGGCTGATCGACTGCGACCTGGAGTTCTGGCGCCATGATGCGATTCATGTGGGCGTGGATGTGATTTGACAGGCGGGTGTGTACTGATTGAGCTGACTGCTCGCTGATATTCAACTGATGCAACTCAATCCAAATGTGGGAGCTGGCTTGCCTGCGATGCGGTCACCTCGGTTTATCAGAGACCTCGAGGTGATGCTATCGCAGGCAAGCCAGCTCCCACATGTGAACAGCGTTCGACGCTGCCTACAGGCTGAGTATCTTGATCACCTGACCCACATTGGTTTCCAGCTCTGTTACCGGGTCGGCGCCGTCGACATTGAGCACCAACAGCTCTGCGCCGCCTGCCGCAACTGCGGCTTTCACGGCCTCACTGGGCTGGCGATGATGCAGCACCAGCGCCACGTCGCTGTCTTTCAACTCGCGACTCAGCGTCTGCAAGGCCTCGGGCGTCCAGTCGGTATCTGGCCGCGCGTCGGTGCTGACCACTTCCAGGTTCAAGCTGCTCACCAGGTAGGCGAAGTGATCGCTCAAGCTGACCACACTCAGGTTGTCCGCCTTGGCCAGCCGCGCTTCGCTGTCGGCATTGAGCTTGAGCAGGCGCTGTTTGAGGGCGGTGAGGTTGGCGTCTATCTTCGGCTTGGCGGCGGGCGCCAACCGGCTCAGGTCGGCGGCCATCACATCGGCCATACGCCCCATGTTGTTGCTTGACTGCCAGGGCTGGCTGTTCAGGCCGTCGACAGTGCCGGGTTGCACGGCGATACCCGGCAAGCCGCCGTCCACCGGGCGTGCGGCGTCCACCTCGACAATGCGGATATTCGCGCGGCGCGCCACCGGGTAAAGCGGGTCGTCCGCCCACAACGAGCGCAAGCCGATGGCCGCGTCGGCTTCCCGGGCGAGTGTATTCAGCGCCGGAGCACCTCGGCCGGTGAAGTAGGCTACCTGACGCGAGCCGGGCAGGTTGGCCGGCGCGGCGCGCTCAAGGTGCACATCGGTGCCTTTGAGCAGCACCTCGGCGAGCCCGTAAGTAATGGGCAGCGAGGCCAGGACCGTGACCGGCTTTTTGGCCTTGGTCAGGGCCGCATGGCCGAGGCCTTGATTGACTTTGAAGTCCTTGGGATCAAAACCATCGGTGGCCAGCGCCGAAGTGCTGATCAAACACGCAATGATGATGGCCAGTGGGTGAAAGGCAGGGCGCATTATCCAAGATTCCCTTTGAGGCTGGGCACAGTGCCGCGCGCGATGGCGGCGAAGGCGAAGGCGATACCGGCCACCAGAATGATCGCGGCGCCGGACGGGATGGGCAGGTCGAAGATGATCGGCAGCAGAATGCCGCACAGGGTGCTGACCGTGGCGATCACCACCGAGACCCAGAAGAAGCCTTTGAGCGACTGGCTGAGCAGGCGTGCCGCCGCGGCTGGAATTACCAGCAACGCACCCACCAGAATCGCGCCGATCACCTTGACCGCCGCCACGGTGATCAGCGTCACCAGGATCACAAACAAGTAGTCCAGAGTCTTCACCGCCACCCCGCGCACCGCCGCCAGTTGCGGGTTGAAGCTGGCGAGCATGATGCGGTTGTACAGCGGCAGCGCCAGGGCCATCACCAGCGAGCCGACAATCGCCAGCACCAGCAGGTCGTTGCCGTTCACCGTCAGCACCGAGCCGAACAGCACGTTCTCCAGAATGTGCACGTTGATCTTGCCCGCCAGAATCAGCAGCAAACTCGCGCCCAATGCCAGCGACACCGAGAGGAACACGCCGATCAAGGTATCCGGCGCCAACCCGGTGCGGTTGCGCAGGTAATTGAGCAGGATGCCGAACAGCAGGCAGTAACCAAACAGTGCGCCGTAAGGCCCGGTGTAGGGTTCACCGAGCAAAATGCCCACGGCCACGCCGGTCAGCGCAGCATGGCCAACGGCTTCGGAGAAAAACGCGAAGCGTTTGACCACCACCAGCGTGCCCAGGCCGCCCAGTACCGGGCCGATCAGCAGCCCGGCGAGCAGCGCGTTGACCACAAAGCCATAGGCCAGTGCTTGCGGCAGGTACCCCGAAGAGGCCCAGCCCTGGACCATCAAGCGAAACGCTTCATAACTCATTGCGCCGGGCTCCGTGGGTGAGTGGAGAACAGGGTCAGCAGGCGGTCCGGCGTCAGCGCCACTTCAGGCGTGGCGTCGAATAACACGCGGCGGTTCAGGCCGGTGACGCGATCTGCCAGACGGCGGACGGCTTCCAGGTCGTGCTCGATCCACAGCACGGTGATCCCGGCCAGGCGCCAGTCATTCAACAAGCGCTCGAAGACCTGGATACCGGCTTCATCAAGGGCCGACATGGGTTCGTCCAGCACCAGCAATTGCGGTGTCGGGATCAGGCCTTGGGCGAGCAGCACGCGCTGACGTTCGCCGCCAGACAGCGCGCCCATGCGGCGTTTGCGTTTGTCCTGCATGCCGACCCGCTCAAGGGCCTCGCCAATCGCGGTAGCGTAATGTCTGGACACGCCAAGAAACGCCGGACGCCGCTGACACATGGCGGCCATGAAATCGTCGACGGTCATCGGCAAACCCCGGTCGAACTCCAGAGCCTGGGGCACATAACCAACGGTGCCCACGGCGGCCGGCCAGTGCAAACGCAATTGCCCTTGATGCGGTGTTTGCCCCAGCAGGGTTTTGATCAACGAGCTTTTGCCGCCGCCGTTAGGGCCGACCAGCGCATGGATGCTGCCCGGTTGCACGTTGAAGCTCACGTTATCCAGGATCAGCGTGCGGCCGAGGGTCAGCGATACCCTGTCGAAATCGAGCGTCGGGCCAACGCTGGCCACTTTCAAGTGTTCCGCCGCTGTCATGCTCCAGACTCCTGAATCGCCCGTACCACGGTGTTGAGGTTGCCGGTCATTTCCACTTCGTATTTTTCAGGGGAGTATGCGCCGTAGGAAATATGCGACAGCGGGTACAACTTGACCCCTGACTCACGCTGAATGGTGTCGACATAAGTGGACGGGAAGTCCATTTCCGAGAAGATCACCTTCACGTCCAGGGCGCGCAGTTCGTCGATGGTTTTTTTCAGCTGGCTCGGGCTGGGCTCGATGCCGTGCGCGGGCTCGACCACGGCCGTCACTTCCAGGCCAAATTCGCGCAGCAGGTAGTCGTAGGCGGCGTGCACTGTGGCCACGCGCAGGTCCGGGTTGGGCGCGCTTGTCAGCTTGGCCAGGGCGTCGGCGCGCATCTGACGCAGGCGTTTGCCGTAGGCGCGGGCGTTCTGGGTGTAGGTCTTGGCGTTGTCCGGGTCGAGTTTGCCCAGCTCGCGGGCGATGTTGTTGACCTGGGCAATCGACGCACTGATCGACAGGAACGTGTGCGGGTTGACCACCTTGCCCGCACCGCGCGCGGCATTGCCGGTGGCGGCCAGCAGCGGCACGTTGGCGTTGGCCTCGATCACTGGAATGTCCGGGCGCTCGCTGGTGGCGATCATGCGGTCGGCAAAGTCGTCATGGCCAACGCCGTTGAGCACGATCACATCCAGGGTGCCGATGCGCTTGATGTCTTCGGCCCGCGGCTCGTAGGCGTGGGGGTTGAAGCCTGCGGGTATCAGCGGCACTACATCGGCCTTGTCGCCGACGATATTGGCGACGTAGCTGTAATAAGGATGCAGGGTGATACCGATCTTCAGGCGTTTAGCCGCCTCGGCGTTCGCCAACGGAGCCAGCATCACGCTGAGCAGGCTGACCATCAACAGGCGCAACAGGGGAGATGAAGTAAACATGGGCAATCGGTCTTCTCGTTCAGTGACGGTGCTGGCGGGTCACGCCGGCATCGAATTGCGTGACCACCTGCTGCCAACCGGCGTCAATCAGCGCCGGGTCAGTCAGGTCGGAAGGAGGGGCGAGGTTGGCCTGACGGTTGAGCCAGATATCCGGCTCGGCGCCATGCACGCGCATCAGCAGCGAGCCGCTGGTGGCGGGCGTCTGGCTCACGCCCAGGTAGGCCGAAGGTGCCAGCACTTGCCAGCGATGGTCGCCACGGCTGACCGAACTGGCGTCCTGGGCAAACGGCGCGAAGCCTTCTTCGGCCAGTTGTTCAGGCGTCGGCAGGGCGTTCTGCTCCTGCTGCAACAGGTGTATTTCGTCCAGGGTCACCCGCAGGTCGGCATAGATGCCTTGCTCGGCGGCGCTCAAGTCGCGGCGCGCATCCAGTTGATGGCTGGGCACGGCGACCACTTCCTGGGTTTCACCGTGCAAGGCCACCACCGTGCCCGCGACCGCGAGAATGATCAGGCACAGCAGCAGAACGTAGAGCGTTTCGTGCCCGGCACCGGCGGGGCGTACAACCTGTGTCGTGCTCATTGAGGCTGGATATCCGCTTGGTCGATTTCCACCACGTGGCCCGGGCCTGCGTCAAACAGCACGTAGAACTCAGCCGACGGCTTCTTGAAGGTCAGGGTCGAATCCGCGCCGAGCTTGCCGGGCAGGATGATGCTTTCGTCGTAGCCGATCACGTCCAGGGTTACGCCCGGCGCGCCGCTGCCGTCGGAGAAACCGCCGGTGCACTGGATTTGCTCACCGGGGATTTCCTTGCATTCGCACATCGGGTTATGGGCCAGGGCAACGGTACTGAAACCGGCACCCAGCAACAGCGCAACACTGGCGCGGGTCAGTTGGGTCAACGTCATGGTTTGGCACCTCTCTCTTTCAGCCAGGCAAGGGTGGCGGGTGAGGCCTTGCTCAGCGCAATGGAACCCTGATGCATGCTGCCGTCCCAGCCTTCCATGGTGACCCACAGTTCGGCGTCGGCAGGCGTGCGTTCCGGGACGGGTAGCGCAGCGCCCATGCGGTACGGCGTACCAAAGAAGATCACCCCGGCAGCCCGCAGGCTGCGCGGCTTGCCGATGCGCAGGTAGGTCGCCTTGACCTGTTTGGCGCAGGTATCGCACAGGGCTGCGTTGAAGAATTTCATCGGGCCGGCCGGGTCCGGGAGCGGCCCTTCGTTGCGGAACTCGGCGAGTGTCAGGCTCCAGGGCCCGACCTGCACGTCGCCGACTATTCGCTCACCGAGGCCGGTGTCGCCGCGAAACAGTGCGGCGTCGGCAAAGTATTTGGGCATGAACCCCAGCGGTATCAACAACAGCAGCACATTGATATGGAAACGCCATTTCAGCCAAAAGGCGCGCAGCGGTGAAGGCGGTACAGCCGCGACCTTATTCATCGGCTGCCCTCCGAGGTTTCAGCCTGCAACGCCTGGATGGAAACCGGTGGGCGCTGTGCCTTGGCCTCGCGCTTGAGCGCATTGAGGGTGGCCAGTGCCGTGCGTTTGGTCCAGATCAGCAGGCCGCTCAGCACCATCATGCTCAGCACCAGGCCGAAGAAGGCCCAGATCAGCTTGATCCAGATCCCGCCAAAATCGCCGGTGTGCAGGGGGCGCATGGATTCGGTGACGAACTCCAGGCTGGAACGGTCGGAGAGCAGGTGCGAGGAGGCGATTTCACCGTTGTACGGGTTGATTTGTGCGGTCTGGAACATCAGCGGGTACCAGCCCCGGCCGCCCACTTGCAGGTGGCTGTAGGCATTGAACGGCAGGCTCACAAAACTCGCTTCCAGCCCCGGGATGCGCTGGGTGGCGATCTTGATGGCCTCGTCCACGGGAATCATCGGCGCCGGCACGCCGGGCGCCGACGTGGGGACTTTCTCCCGCGCAATCACCGGGACCACAGGCGCGCTGGATATGGAAATCTGGTTGTCGCTCAGGATTGCCTGGATCAGGAACCAGGTGCCGGTGATGGAAATTACCGCGATAAACCAGATCGACCAGATACCGCTCAACCGGTGGAAGTCTCCCCAGAAGATCCGCGCGCCGTGGCGTATGCGCAGGGTTGGCTTGAAAAAGCCTTTCCAGAAACGCTTGTACACCACCAGCCCCGTGACCAGGGAGGCCAGCAGCGGCAAGCCAAGCAGCGACACCAGGTACCAGCCCCAGCTGAAACCGTTGGTGAACGGCACCAGCCACCAGCCGTGCAGCGCGCGGGTGAACTGGCGAAAGTCGAACGCCGGGCTGATGCCCTGGATCGCGCCGGTGTAAGGGTTGACGTAGACCTCCACCGAACGGCCGTCGGGGTAGCTGAGGTCGACACTCAGGGCAAAGTGCGATTCGTCCGGTCGGCTGAAGGATTGCACGATCACCTGGGGTTCGGCGCGCTTGATGGCGCTGATGACCTGGTCATAGCTCAGGGGTTCGGCGTCATCCGAGGGTTTGCTTGCGCGGATATCCGGGTTGGCCAGCCAGACGATTTCCTGGCTGACCACTGCCAGGGTGCCGGTGACGCAGACGATCAGTACAAAAAACCAGATGGGCAATGCCAGCCAGCTGTGGACGAGAAACCAGAGTTTGGAGCGTGACTTCTTCGACATGTGAATGCAGGTCTTGATCGGAGGAGGGCGATGGAAGCCCGAAAAGGCCAGTCGTAGCTTTTGCTGACGCGACGGGCTGTATCTAAGTTAAGACGGATGAGATCGACAGATCCCTAAGCCGGATATGAAAGCAAATGTTTCAGCTTCGCATTTGGGCGGCTTCAAGCCCCGGATCAAACACGAAACATGTTCCAAGCCATCACCCAGGCGCCATTGATGGGGCCAGGCGGCTGCGTAGGATGGGCTGATGCCGTTGAGTGAGCGCCAATAAAGTGAGCCCGAAAAAATGACTGCCAGAACCCTCTACGACAAACACATCGATTCCCACACCGTGTGCGCACTGGATGATCAGGGGCATGTGCTGCTGTATATCGACCGTCAAGTGATCAATGAATACACCAGCCCCCAGGCGTTCAGTGGCCTGCGTGAGGCCGGGCGCGCGGTATGGCGCCCCGGCACGGCGCTGGCGGTGGTCGACCACGTTAACCCGACCACGCCAAAGCGTACCGCGACCATGCCGGATGCGGGCGGCGCGCGGCAGGTGTCGTACCTGGCGGAAAACTGCCAGGACTTCGGCATCGAGCTGCTGGACATCCTCGACAAGCGCCAGGGCATCGAACACGTGATCGCCCCCGAGCAGGGCTTTATTCTGCCGGGCATGGTGATTGCTGCCGGCGACAGCCACACCACCACCTATGGCGCCCTCGGTGCATTCGGGTTCGGCATTGGCACCTCGGAAATCGAGCATTTGCTGGCCTCGCAGACGCTGGTCTACAAACGCTTGAAAAGCATGCGCGTGACCGTCGAGGGCGCGTTGGCGCCGGGCCTGACGTCCAAGGACGTGATCATGGCGTTGATCGGCAAGATCGGCGCGTCCGGTGCCACCGGTTACGCCATCGAATTCCGTGGGTCGACCATTGATGCGCTGAGTGTCGAAGCGCGCATGACCATCTGCAACATGGCGGTGGAAGCCGGCGCACGCGGCGCGTTCATGGCGCCGGACGAGAAAGTTTTCACCTACCTCAAAGGCAAACCGCGCGCGCCCAGTGGCGAGCTGTGGGAGCAGGCGCTGGTGGGCTGGCGCCAACTCCATTCCGACGTCGACGCCGTGTTCGACCAGGAAGTGCACCTGGATGCCAACGGCCTGGAACCCATGGTGACTTGGGGCACCAGCCCGGACCAGGCCGCGCCCATCGGCGCCTGCGTGCCTGACCCGCAAGCCGTCAGCGACCTGATTCTGCGCCAGGACATGCACCGCGCCCTCAAGTACATGGGGCTGGAAGCCGGCATGCCGCTGAGCGACATCGTCATCAGCCATGCGTTTATCGGTTCCTGCACCAATGCGCGCATCGAAGACTTGCGCGACGCCGCCAGCGTGGTACGCGGCAAACACGTGGCCAAGCATGTGCGGGCGATGATCGTGCCGGGGTCTACCGAAGTGCGCGATAGGGCCGAAGCTGAAGGGCTGGCGGCGATCTTTATCGACGCCGGTTTTGAATGGCGTCAGTCGGGCTGCTCGATGTGCCTGGCGATGAACGACGACGTGCTGGCCCCCGGTGACCGCTGCGCCTCCAGCACCAACCGCAACTTCGAAGGCCGTCAGGGCGCCGGCGCACGCACCCACCTGATGAGCCCGGCGATGGTCGCCGCCGCCGCCATTACCGGCCGACTTACCGATGTTCGCCACTTTGGAGACCGCGTATGAGCCTGCAACCTTTCACGTGCGTCACCGGCAAGGCCGCGCCGATGTTGGCGGCAAATATCGATACCGACGTGATCATGCCCAAGCAATTTCTCAAGGGCATCGACCGCAGCGGGTTGGACCGAGGGTTGTTCTTCGACCTGCGCTTTTTGGCGTCCGGCGCGCCCAACCCTGAGTTTGTACTGAACCAACCCGCCTGGCAGGGCGCGAGTTTTATGGTGGTAGGCCCGAACTTCGGCTGTGGCTCCAGCCGTGAACACGCCGTGTGGGGGTTGAAACAGACCGGCATTCGCGCACTGATCGGCAGCAGCTTTGCCGGGATTTTCTATGACAACTGCCAGCGCAATGGGGTATTGCTGATCACCTTGGACGAGGCGGTGCTGCAGGCACTGGGGCAGACCGTCAGCAGGCCTGCGCAGGCGCAGATAACGGTGGACCTGGAGGCGCAAGAGATCCGTTTGGCGGACGGGCAGGTGATCCCGTTCCAGATCGACACGTTGCGCAAGACCGCGTTATTGCTGGGGCTTGATGCAATCGGCAGTACCTTGCAGCGCAGTCTGGAAATCAAGGCCTTCGAGCAGCGCCACGTGGCCGCCAACCCCTGGCTCAACTGAGCCCCATAAACGACACAGTTATATAAGTAGATAAACAGCGCCCTCGATTAACTCAAGGGGGCTGTTGTTTGTGTTATTTACTTTTCAAATAACTGAATTTAAGGGGCGGGCCATCAGTGAACACGGGGGCATTGACACGGCAGTGGGGCAAACCCGGAAAGAATGCAGGGGCAACGTGTTGACACATTGTGAAGCATCGGCTTAAGTGGGGCTGACTTGGAAAGTCAGCCGATTATATAAAGGGATGTTAATAAAATGACCGTGTCTGTCGATCAATCAGCAACTTGTTATTCCTCTCTCGCGCCAGTGGTTAAGTGGGTTACTTAATCAAGGCTCAGCGCCCGTCAGTGTTTTCATCATTGCCCATACCCGTGCCTGCCCGGTCGTGGCAAAGCACGCATGTATAGGCCTGAACACAGGTTGAAAAAACAGAGAGTGCATACTCATGTCGATTTTTGATCAAGCAACACACCGTTCGGTACAGTGGCAAGACTGGCGCTGGCAGCAGAAGAATGCCATTCGTGATGAGCCCGCATTGCGCGCCGCCTGCGGTGGCTGGAGCGAGGAAACAACGGCGCACATTGAGTACAACCTTAAAGACCGCAAGATGCAGATCACGCCTTATTACATTGATCTGATCAAGCGCTCGCTCACCTCCGGCTCCATAGAGGACCATCCGCTGTGGCGCCAGGTGGTGCCGTACTGGAGCGAGCAGGTACAGGGTGACTATGACGGAGCGTCCGAAAACTGGGAGCTCAGCCATGAGATGAAGACGCCGATCTGCCAGCACAAGTACGACAATCGCGTGATCCTGCGCATGACCAACACCTGCAATGCGTATTGCCAGTTTTGCTTCGAGGCGCTGCGCACGTTGCAAGTCGGCACCGAGAAAGCCAACGCCAGCACGGATTCCTTCAAGGACTCGGTGGATTACATTCGCAACAACCCTGCCATTGAAGAGGTGATCCTCAGCGGTGGCGACCCTCTGATGCTGGCGGATCGCAAGTTGGAAGAAAATCTGGCGGCGTTGCGTTCAATCAGCGACGACTTGCTGATTCGTATTCATTCAAGGGCGTTAAGTTTCAACCCGTTTCGCGTCACCGACGAATTACTGGCGATGCTGGAAAAGTACAAGGTCAATGCATTTGGTGTGCATGTATGCCACCCACTTGAACTCACCGCGGATTTTGCAGCGGCAGTTAAACGCATTCAACGTGTGGTGCCGATTGTATTTTCCAACATGCCCCTGTTGCGTGGCGTGAATGATGATGAAGCCACCCTGCATAAGTTGTTTATTGATCTTTATCGCCTCGGTGTAAAGCCGTATTACTTATATCACTTCATGCCATTTTCACCGGGCGCATCGCAATACAAGGCATCGATCAGTCACGCCATTGCCATTATGGATCGCCTCAAACGGCGTGTTTCCAATATTGCCATGCCCGAATATGTATTACCTCACGCACAGGGTAAGTTTACGGTGCCATTGCTGGACTTCGAACAGCCTGAAAACTTGCCGCACTTTGAAGTTCGCGAGGGGCAACGCCATTACCGTTTCCGCAACTGGGAAGGTCAATGGTGCAGTTGGCAGGATGTCTGAATCAACTCACGGAATGAGGCGGTACGGCGTATGACACACGATGCGATTCTTTTTATTGATGTGGATGACAGCCGTTCGGTTCGTTATCTCTACCGCGAGCCGCACTTTGCGGCAGCGCGCGCGCAAGGCCTGGCCTGTTTGACGGCGGGTATTCGGGGGCGCAAGCACCTGCAGCGGCTGCAGGACAGCAGTGATGAACTGTTCCTGCTCGATGCACTAAGCGAGCAGTCTATTGTGGAGCTGGTGGGCGAACTGGATGGGCGCTATCACATTCGCGGGATTTTCTGCCAGGCCGGGCATTCGTCCGCGCTGGGGGAGGTGGGCTGTATCGTTGCGCGGGCCTGTCAGCGGCTGGGTTTGGTGTACAGCAGCCCCGATGCCATTGCCGCGTGCAATAACAAGTTTTTGATGCGCAAGGCGCTCAAACAGCATGGCCTGCGTTCCGTGCCCTTCGCGTTGTGCAATAACGAGCAGGAACTTCAAGCGGGCGCCGAGCGAGTGGGTTATCCGCTCATCGCCAAACCGCCGTTTGGCGGGGCGTCGGCGTTTATCAAGAAGTGCTCCAACTGGGCGCAGCTGCGCAGCCACTATGCGCATTTTCTGAGTGACCACGGCGCTGCCGCCTACGCGGATTTTTACGGCTGCGCGCATACCCTGCCGGAAGAGGACGGGCACTGCCGCGACTACATTCCCGGGCGCAGCCTGCTGCTGGAAGGGTATATCCCGGGGGTTGAGGGCAGTGTGGAGTGTGTGATTGCCGGCGAGCGCATTCATGCGTTGCTGATCAACGAAAAACTGCTGCTGACCGAGCGCAGTGGCACGGTCCTCGAGAACCTGCTGATTTCGCCGCCGACCTCCTTTACCCCCGCCCAGTGCGAGCAGATTCGCCGCTATGCCGCAGATTGCCTGCGCGCGGTCGGCCTGACCAATGCCGTGGTGCATTTCGAGTTTCGCATGACGGATGAAGGCCCGGTGGTGATCGAAATCAACCCGCGCGTGGGCGGGCTGTATGTCAATGCAGCGTTTCGCGATCTGGCCGCCATTGACCCTTATCAGGTGTACCTCGCGTTGTTGCTGGGCGAGCCGGGGCTCAATACTCATTTGGAGGCCGGCGCGCGCCGGGTTGAAGCCGCCGCGCAACACTATGCGATGTTGGCGATTTATCCGGAGCACAGCGGGTACTTCAAAGGTATTGAAGGCCTGGCATTTCTGGATGACAGCCCGTCAGTGCTGGAATATGCGCAACAGGATGGCGGGCATTTCATCGATGCCGACATCGAGGAGCATTACTTGCTCAAATGCTGGGCCAGGGTTGACGGTGCCGACCACGCTCACGCAGTGCATGATGCGATCAGGCAACACCTGCGGGTCATCATCGATCACCAGGAAGCAGGGTAACCCTATGGACATCTCTCAAGTGTCGTCGCATTTGCGCGAACATCACTATTGTCACCAGCGGGATTTTCGCCGGTTGGTCACGGTCGGGCCGGGTGAAGAGCAAAGCTTTCGAGCGTATTGGGCAAACCTGGTGCGCGATGAGGCCTTCCAGACGTACACCCACCGCGAACGCCGGATCCTGCGCTATCGTTTATTGCCTTCGCGGCAGTTGCAGATCGACCGCAATGCCGCGTTCAAGTCGCCGGTCACCTATGCCGTCACGTATCGACAGGGAGTGAATCACTTGAGCTATTGCGAGGATGGCTTTGTCGAGCATCCGCTCATGCAGAAGCTGCTGGCCACGGACCTTGCCGTGATCGGCCCGCACCTGACTGAGCAGACGTACACCATTGATATCCACCAGTTTCGCGTCAGGGCGGATGCGCAATCCAGTAGCCCGACGACATCGGGTATTCACCAGGATGGCCTGGACTGGGTGTTCATGCATTTTATCGGGCAGAGCAACACGGTGCCGGTGGTGTCGGAAGTATTTGCCGATGAAGCCGAAGACAGCCGTGTATTCAAGCTGCCAATGGAGCAGTTTCTCGAAACGATCGTGATCAACGACCGCAGGCTCTACCACCGCGCCGGCGATGTGCGGCCTCAGGTCGATTCGGCCCCCGCGTGGCGCGACGTGCTGCTGGTGAGCCTGCGCAGCGTGCCAGCCGAGTCGCAGGCGCAGCCGGCATGAGTCTCGCTCAGTCATTGACCCTGTCGACCCGCAACGCGCGCCTGATCATATTCGCCCGGGGTGTGTCGGACTTCGGCGCCTTTCTCAACATGGTGGCGCTGTCCACTTATGTTTATTGGCTCAGCCAAAGCGTGGTGTTTGTCAGTATTTTCCTGGCGTGCCGCGTCACCGGCGGCATTGCTGCCAGCCTGTTCGGTATCCCGTTTTTTCGGCGTTTTGCAGGCCGCAGTACCCTGGCCGGGCTGGACCTGGCGCGGGCGCTGTTGCTGACGCCGTTGCTGGTGCTGATACCGGCGCATCAGTTGAGTGTCCTGCCCTTTATCGCGTTTGGCATTGGCCTGTGCAATTCGTTGTTTGCGATTGGCCTGAACAGCCAGTTACCCACCTGGGTGGCGCTGGAACAGCGGGTGAGCACCAATGCGTGGATCACGTCCGCAGCCGCCACCGGTGCGGTCTTCGGCAGTTTGCTCTCCGGGTTATTGATTGCCACCGGCGGATTCGAGGCGGTGTTCGCCGTCAATATCGGCACCTACGTGGTGGCTGCGTGCCTGATCCTGCCGTTGCGTGCGCTGTATGCAGCCAGCGTTGCGGTGCATCGCGGGTTGGCGGCGGAGTGGCGGGAACTGACAAAAGGCTTGAAAGGCGCGCCGATACTGGCGGCCATGTTGCTGATCAGCATGCTCGACACCCTCGGCAGCGCCGCGCATAACGTCGGTTGGCCGGTACTGTCGCAGTACATCTCGCCGGACACCGCCAAGACCGTCATGGGTTACCTGCTCGCGGTGTGGGCGTGCGGCAAGTTCGTCGGTGCGCGCCTGGCCAGTGCGTTGTTGAAAGGCCGCGGCACTCACGCGATGGAGCGCCTGTTTATGGCGGGTGTAGCGCTGATGTCCAGCGGCTTTATCCTGACCTTCCAGCAAACCGAACTCTGGCTGGCGCTGCTATTGGTGGTGTGGGCGGGGCTGGGCGACGGCGTGTCCGAGGTGGCTCTGGTCTCCCGGGCACAAAGCGAGCCCGACAGTTTGCGCCTGCCGCTTTTCAGCCTATTGACCCTGATTCAAATGGCTGGCTTTGGCGTGGGCATGCTCGTGGTGGGGCCGTTCTACCTGACATGGACGCCGGCCCAGGTGATTGTGTTGTTCCATGGGCTGCCCTTGACGGCGTTGCTGATCATGGGGGCATGGATGGGTTACAGCGCCAACCGGGAAGTCAGATCGACAACCCCTTGAAGTGCTCCTGCAAAAACTCCACACACGCCCTTAATTTCCCGGAGTACGCCAACCGTGTGGGGTACACCGCCCACACATTGGCGCTCTGGGTGTAGTCATGCAGCACCTGTACCAGCTTGCCTTGCTCCAGCAAGGGCTTCACGTCCCACATCGAGCGCAGCAACACACCGCGCCCATCGAGTGCCCACTGCAACACGATTTCGCCATTGTTCGAGGACAACGGGCCGCGTACCCGCACGCTTTCAGGGGCGCCGTCGCGTTCCAGGTTCCAGATGCCAAAGGCGTTGTCGCGTTCCTTGAGCACCAGGCAGTCGTGCTGTTCCAGCTCACTCAAGTGTTGCGGCGTGCCCCGTCGCGCGAGATACGCCGGCGCGGCGCAGAGCACGCGGCGGTTGCTCACCAGCCGTCGGCCGATGTGCTGGCCGGGGATGTCGTCGCCCACGCGAATCTCCAGGTCGAAGCCTTCGCTGACGATGTCCACCACGCGGTCGAACAGGTCCAGGCGGATTTCCAGGTCCGGATAGTGTTCCGCCAGCAGCGACAGGGCAGGCGCCACATGGTTGCGGCCAAAACCGAAGCTGCTGCACAAATGCAGGTGGCCGCGCGGGCTGTCGTGGGCGTCGGAGAGTTCGTCGCAGAGTTGCTGGAAGTCTTCCAGAATACGCACCGCCCAGCGCTGCACGCGTTCACCGTCTTCGGTCAGGGCGATGCGGCGGCTGGTGCGGTGCAGCAAGCGGGTGGCCAGGGTGGTTTCAAGGATCTGGATACGCTTGCTGACATACGCCGGCGACAACCCCAGCTCATCGGCGGCGGCAGCGAAGCCGGCCTTGCGGATCACGGTCAGGAACACCCGCAGGTCTTCGGGTAGGGGCACGTTATCTTTCTTGTTAGTCATCAGACACAGACGTGGCGGCATGAGCCTCCAGAATAGCACCCGTGTGCCGAGGGAGCTTGCTCGCGGCGGGCTGCGCAGCAGCCCCAACACCGCGCAAGCACCCCGCACCCCAGCGCAGCCCGTTCCAACGGAGGTTCATACTTATTCAGCGGCGATTTTTGCCCTGGCGGCGGCCCGTGCATGACGGCCATGCTTGAGCGCAATCGGCGCCATCTTTTCGCGGTCCAGTTCACCTTCCCAGGCCGCCACCACCAGCGCCGCCACCGCGTTGCCGATGATGTTGGTCAGCGAACGGCATTCCGCCATGAAACGGTCGACGCCGAGGATCAACACCATTGCCGCCACCGGCACGGTCGGCACCACCGCCAGGCTTGCGGCCAGTGCCACAAACCCTGCGCCCACCACCGCACCCGCGCCTTTGGAGGTGAGCATAGCCACCGCCAGCAGCGTCAGTTGTTGTTCCAGCGGCAAATGGGTATTGGTCGCCTGGGCCAGGAACAGCACCGCCAGAGTCATATAAATGTTGGTGCCGTCGAGGTTGAAGGTGTAGCCGGTCGGCACCACGATGCCCACCACGCCTTTGGAGGCGCCGAGGCTTTCAAGTTTCTGGATCAGTTGCGGCAGCGCCGATTCCGACGAGCTGGTGCCCAGCACGATCAGCAGTTCCGACTTGATGTAGCCCATCAATCTGAAAATGCTGAAGCCTGCATAGCGGGCGATGCTGCCCAGCACCACAGACACAAAGAAAAACGCGGTGATATAAAAGGTGCCTACCAGTTTCAGCAGCGGCAACAACGAACCCACGCCATACTTGCCTATGGTGAAGGCAATCGCACCGAACGCCCCGATCGGCGCCACGCGGCTGATCATGCCGACGATACGGAAGAACACCTCGCTGGCCTGGTTGATCACGCCCACCAGCGGCCGCGCCTTTTCGCCGACCATTACCAGGCCAAGGCCGAACAGCACGGAGATAAACAGCACCGGCAGGATTTCACCCTTGGCAAACGCGTCAAAAAAAGTACTCGGGATGACATTCAGCAGGAAACCGGTCACGCCTTCACTGTGCTGCGCCTGCCCGATAAACCCGGCGATGGCCGTACTGTCGAGGGTCTTCACGTCGATATTGAAGCCCACGCCCGGGTGCAGCAGGTGCGCGGCCAGGATGCCGATCAACAGCGCAACGCTGGAGACGATTTCGAAGTACAGCAACGCCTTGCCGCCCACCCGGCCGACCTGCTTTACATCGTGCATGCTGGTGATGCCGGAGACCACCGTGCAGAAGATGATCGGGCCGATGATCATCTTGATCAGCTTGATAAATCCGTCGCCCAGGGGCTTGAGGTCGATGCCGACTTGCGGCCATTGATGGCCGATCAACACACCCAGCGCGATCGCGATGAGCACCTGCACGTACAGGGTTCCCAGCAGTTTTCTGATTGTCATTGTTATTATCTCGGTGCGTTTTTTCAGGCATAGAGAACCCGGCGCAGGCGTTTGCAGCCTGCGAGGCGGGTCCGTCAGGTCACGGGGTGATACGGCTCAGCGCAGAAAGCTCAGGACTTCGCCCAGCAACAACTCGGGGGCTTCTTCGGCAATGTAGTGGCCCGCTGGAAGGGCGTGGCCACGCACGTCGGTGGCGACTTTCTGCCACTCCTTGAGGGGTTCGAAACAACGGCCGACGGTGCCTTCTGCGCCCCACATCACCAGCAATGGCAGGCTCAGGTGGTGGCCCGCGTCGATATCGGCTTTGTCATGCTCAAGGTCGATACCGGCGGCAGCACGGTAATCCTCGCAGATGCCGGTGGCGGTGCCCGGCAATGACAGGCAACGCAGGTATTCGGCGAAGGCTTCATCGGTGAACGGCTTGAGCCCGGCGCTGCGGCTGCCCATGACGCTGCGCAGGTACAGCTCGGGGTTGCTTTCGATCAGGGCTTCCGGCAACGGCGCCGGGCGAATCAGGAAGAACCAGTGCCAGTAGGCGCGGGCAAAGGCTTCGTCGGTCTGGGCGTACATCGCAAGCGTTGGTGCGATGTCCAGCAGCACCATGCGCTTCACCGCGTCGGGGTGGTCGAGCGCCAGGCGATGGGCGACGCGGGCGCCACGGTCGTGGGCGAGGACCGAGAACGTGTCCAAACCCAACGCTTTCATCAATTCGACGCCGTCGCGGGCCATCTCGCGTTTTGAATAGTTAAGGTGTTCGGCATTCGCAGGTGGCTTGCTGCTGTCGCCATAACCGCGCAGGTCGGCGGCAACCACGGTGAAATGTTCGGCCAGTTGTTCGGCAACCTTGTGCCAGATGACGTGGGTTTGCGGGTGCCCGTGCAGCAGGAGCAGACCGGGACCTGTACCGCCTTTGCGGTAGCTGATGTCCACGCCGTTGACGTGGCAGCTGGCTTTTTGGAATCCGGCGAACATGGAGTGACTCCTTGTGATGAATGTTTACATCGTGGAATCACGCAGCGTTTGGGGCAAGGGGGAAAGCGTGGAGGGGTTGTTCATGAAGTGTGTAGGTGCAGGGCCGGCTCTGGTTGCACTTTTTCAGAACCGGCCCCTATTGCGTCAGCGGTGCTCTGCGACCTTCGGTTCGGTTGCTTTGCGCACTGGAAACGGAAAGTAGAAAAACCGCAGAAATGCCACGCGCTTGATCACTTCCCCGATCAGCAACGGCACACCCACTGCCGCTACCAGGCCCACACACGCTGCGAGGAAGGGGTGCAGCCCCAGGCGCGCCATCAGGTCGAAGGTCTTGTGCTGAATTTCGCCATGGAAGATCAACAGAATCAGGGTTGACTGGCCGATATACGTCATCGCCCGCGTCAGGATGGCCGAGGCCATCAGCACTTTCGCCAGCGCCCAGCAGGCGTACACACCAATCACCGCCAGCAAGCTGGTCCACAACCAGTGGTCGTAGCGCCGTTGCGCCAGGTCCATGGTGTCCCAGGTCGCGATGAACAGGGCGGCAAACAACAGGATCGAGATCACCAGGGTCAGCCAGGAGCCGGCGTGCGTGCGCAGCCAGTCGCGCAGCAGGTAACCGACCACGAAATACATGCTGCTGATCAACGTGATATCGAGGCTGAAGGGCAGCCCCGGCAGCACCCAGGTATGCTCGCCGAGCGTCACCGGCAATTGCCAGAACAGCGGCAATACCCAAATGCCGATCAACAGTTGCACCGTCATCAGCACGCCACTTGCCCACAGCCCCAGCTTCAGGCGCTGGATCAACCGCAGCATCACCCAACCGAACAGAATCGCCACCCAGAAGTGCGGCAGAAACCACATGGCCTGCCACGGAATGGTGTCCACGGAGGCGTACAACACGCCGCCGATATCCGGCAGCAGCGGTTGCCCACGCAGCACGGCGCGCACGATCACATACAGCAGCATGGTGAAGAAAAACGGCTTGAGCAGGCCGTCGGCCTTGCGTATGGCCATCTCCACAAACGGCTGCTCGGGTTTGAAAAATACCCCGGACAAAAAGAAGAACAGCGGCAGGATGAACGACGCCAGAATCGGGTACATCAGGTCCGGGGACGTGGCGACAAACCAGCTGTGTGCATACACGATCACGAGGATGCCGATGCCTTTGGCGATGTCCATTTGAATCCAGCGATGTTTCACCTGATCACCCTCACTTGCCTATTCATGCCTTGCGCCATGGCTTCAGCCACAGCCCCATGCCCAGCAACACCACAGCGCCTGCCAGGGTACTCAGCCCCAGTTGCAGCCACACGCCGTCAATGTGAAACAGCACCAGCGCTGCAAACCCCATCACCCCCGCACTGAGCAGCCAGTGCCGCGCCCAGGGCAAAGCGCCGAGCAACGACTGGCGTTGCATCAACAGCAGTGCGGTGCAGATCACTCCCGCCAGTGCCGCCAGCGGGATGCCCGCCAGGCCGAACATGAAGGGCAGGGCGCCAAGCAACACCACGTTGACCGCGCTGCCCAGCAGCTCGCAGCGCAATGGCTGGCGCGTGTCGCCAGCGGCGTAGGCATAACGCGCGAGCAACGCGTTCCAGGCGCCAAACACCAGCGGCACGGCAAACCACGCCAACAGCAACGGCAATGGCGAGTCCGCCGATTGTTTGGGCAGCAGCAACGCCACCAGGCTTGGCGCTGCCGCCACCAGGCCGACACCGGCAGGCAGGGTCAGCATGCTGGCGGTTTCCAGGCCGCGCTTGAGCAGGGCCAGGCGCTCATCGCCCTGGCGTCGGCTCATCATGCCCAGCAGCACCTGATTAAGGCTCATCAGCGCAATCAGCGGCAGGTTCATCAACTTGCGGGCGAGGTTGACCCACGTCACCGCGCCTTCACCCAGCAGCGAGGCCACCAGCCGCTCAATCAGGGCCAACCCCTGGCTGGCGCCATTACTGAGCAACAGCGGGCCGATGCGCTGGCCGAGTTCGCGCAGCGGCGCAACGCTCAGTTGCCAGCGCCACGGCCGCCAGCCCTGTCGCCAGATCGACGGCAGCAGCGCCAACGGCATCAACAGGCTGCCCGCGACGCAGGCCAGTGCCAGCGAATGCGGCTGAGTCGCGGTGCCGGCCAGCGCGAGGTAGGTCACCGGCGGCAGGTTGAACAACAACGAACCCAGGCCCGCCAGCACGAAGCGCTCGCTGGCCTGCAACGGAATGCTGAACAGCGCGTGCAGCATCAAGCCCGGTACGCACCAGGCCACAATCTGCAGGTTGCTCGCGGCCAGGGCCGTGGCGCTTGCCGCCAGGCCCGGGCCGAGCAACTGCACCAGCCACGGCGCCAACACGGTCAGCAGCAGCCCCGTCACCAAAGCGATCAGCATCAAGGCCGGAAACAGCACCGCCAGCCATTCCTGGCGCTCGCCGCCCTGGCGTTGCAGGTACAGCGGCAACGCGGCGGCACTCAGCACGCCACCGGCCAGAGACATGCGCAACGCTTCGGGCAAAAACAGCGCAATCAGGAAGGCATCACTGCGCTCTCCCGCGCCCCACGCCGCCACCAGCAACCACTCACGGGCAAACCCCAGGCACAAGCCGAGCAGGGTCGCCAGGGTCAGCCAGACGGCAGAGCCCAGCATGGTTAAGGCCGCGCGCCGTCAAGGACCGGCTTGCTAAAAACCACCGTCTTGACCTGCGGCAAGCGTGCCGGGAACAGCCGCCGCGCCTCCAGCACGTTGAGGCCCACCATCAGCCAGAACAGCGCGACCATCACCACCGCGAAGCTGAAGTAGTGGTCGAACAAACCGCTCACCAGCGCCGCGAGAATTCCGGCGGTGCTGCCCAGCCACAAGGCGTTGTCCTTTGTCAGGCGGATCGGGCCTTTTTCCGGGCGTGCTTCACGCCACCAGCGCACGGTCACGGCCACAAACAGCAGCATGCCGACTAGGCCGGTTTTGTAGATGAAGTTCAGCCACAGGTTGGAAATCCCCAGGAACTGGGTGCCCGGTACCGGCGGGTCGACCTTGAAACCGATGCCGAAGGGGTAGGCCGCCATTGCTTGGGGGAACATCCGGTATTCGTCAAAGCGCACTTCGGTACTGGCGTTACTCGTCGAGAAAATTGTCGCCAGGCGGTCCTGCAACGGTGGGTAAGCCATCACCAGGGCCACGGTCAGCGCCGCGCCGATCATCAACAAACGCCCGGTGTACGGCACGCGCCGCGTGGCCATCCACATCAGCACCAGGGCCAGGCTGATCATCGCACCCCGGCTACTCGCCAACAGCAAGGCCGCCGCGCCGAGGCACGCCACGCCCAGGCCCAGCCCGCGCTTCCAGCCTTGTTCGGTCATGCCGAAGCAGAACGCCAACGGCAGGAGCAGGGCCATGATCCCGCCGATGGCATTCGGGTGCATCCACGGCGAGCCCATGCGCGAAGACATCGCCTCAAGGCCGAATTTCAGCGTGTCGAAGTTGCCGTAATTGAACACCGCCAGAATCGGCGCGATGCCCGCCCCTGAGCGCGTGCGCACAAACACCGCGATCGACAGCACCAGCATCGCCAGGGTGCCGAGCAACAGGGCAATCACCAGGGATTCGCGGTGCTTGTAGTCGGCCAGCAATTTGGCGCAGAGGAACACCGCCGACAGGCTCAGCAACCAGCGCAGCCAGTTGGCCACGCCACTGGTCTCGGCATGGATGATGACCTGGCCGACGATAAACGGGAACACGCTGAACATCATCAGCCACAGCAGCATCTGGTCGGTTGGGCGGCGCGACAGGCGCGGTGCATCGGGCAGGCGTGCCAGGAAGTTGTGCCACAACACCGCGCCCCAAGTCAGCGCCAGGATGGCTTCGCTGACTGTACTGCGAATGCCCAGGTTGACGGTTGAGTACGGCATGAACGTCGCAATCAACGCGAACAACAGCAGGCCCCACAGCGGGAAGCGCAGAATAGTCACCGCAGCCGCCAGGCCAATCACGGCAAGGAACGCCTTGGTCGGTGACAGCAGCAAGGCCAGCGCACCAAACAGCAGGCCAAAGAGAATCGCGACGAGGCTGGTCAGGGACAATCTCATGTCAATTCCTCGATCAGTTCAGCCAAGCGTTGGCGATAGGCATGACGGTTAAAACGTTCCGCCCACTGCCGGCAGTGTTCAGCGGACTCCAACTCCGAGCGTTCGCCCAGGCTCAGCATCAACTGCACCAGCGCGGGGCCGTCGGTGGGCGAGAAGCGCGGTGACGACGGCGGGGTGATTTCATCCAGCGAGGAGCCGCTGGCCACAGCGACCGGCGTGCCGACACTGAGCGCTTCGATGACCGGCAAACCAAACCCTTCGGCATACGACGGCTGCCACAGGCGCGAGGCCTGACGGTAGAGCGCGTGCAGTTCAGCGTCCGAGACACCACTCAACGCGCGAATCCCCGGCAGGCTGCGCTGGGCCTCGGGCAAATGCTCAAGGCTGCCGACCAGCACCAGCGCCGGCACATCGGGCGATTGCAGGCGCGCCTGTTGCCACGCATCCACAAGGAACGGCACGTTTTTGCGTAACTCGCGGGTTCCTACCAGTAGCCAGTAACGCTCCGGCAACTGCCGCGCCGTGAGGTCAGCCGCCAGCTCGACAAAGCCGTCGACCTGATTGGGCAGCACGCGAATCTTGCCCGCCGCCTTGGGAAACAGCCGCGCGGTTTCATCGGCGCTGTACTGCGAAGGCGTCCACACCCGGTCGGCGCTGTGCACCGCCCAAGCAATCGACAGGCGATCGCTGGTCTTGTAGATCAGCGCTTTCAGGCGGTTGGCGTGGTAGTTATTCAAGGTGATCTGGAACAGGTCATGCAGCAGCACCACCGTGCGCAAGCCTTGGGGTTTGGGCGGCAACGGCAAGCCCATATTGAACGTGCTGATGTACAGGTCGATATGGGCCTCGCGCAAGGCACGGGGCAGAAAGCCGGCCTCAAAGCGCAGGCGATTGTGTGGCTGGTGCATCGCCGTCTTCGCGCAACCCCAGGCCGGGCAATGCGCTTGAAACCGGGTTTCGTCGCCCAGAGGCGCCACGGTAAAGCGCTCAATTTCGGTGCCCGGCAGGCTGCGCAGGGCGTGTTCCAGCGCGTACACCTGGCGGCTGATCCCCGATTGCGGCGAAGTGCCGACGGTGCGGTAATCCAGGCCTATACGCATGCAGGCTCCTTTTGATTGAGCGGCGCGAGCGTGGCATACACTTGCTCGAGCTGGCTGGCGGCGACGCTCCAGTCATGGGCGCGGCGCACATAAGCGCGACCGGCTTCGCCCATGGGCGCGGCCGCCTCGGGAAATTGCAGCAGGCGCACCACGGCATCCGCCAGGCCCGCGGCGCTTTGACCTCCGAGATAGTCCAGGCCTTCCACCAGGTCCAGCCCCGACACACCTTGCTCGGTACTGGCCAGCGGCAGGCCGGCGGCCAGGGCTTCCAGCACTTTGAGCTTGGAGCCACCGCCATGGCGCAAGGGCGCCAGGAACACCGAACAACTCGATTGCAAATTCAGCAGGTTTGGCACGAACCCTTGCCATTCTATGCGCGGGTCCTTCCAGCGCTCACGCCAACTGCCGGGCATGCCGAACCCGCACACGCTCATGCGGGCATCCGGGCAGCGTTCCCAGACTTTGGGCAGAATTTCATCCAGCGCCCACTCGATGGCATCCACGTTGGGCGCGTATTCATAGTTACCCAGAAACAACACGCGGCGGGTCGATGGATCGGGGCGAGCGGCAGCGAAATGATCGCAGTCCACCCCATTAACCACCACCGGCACCGGCTTGCCGGCGATATTTTCCAGCACCTGCGCATCGCCGTCGGTGACTGCCACCACCTGTGTAGCCTGGCGCATCACGCGGCGTTCCCAGCGTGCGTAGCGCCATTGATCGTAGCGAATAAACGGCAGCGCCCAACCCGGCAGGCGGTCGTACGTGGCGGCGCCCAGTGCCGATTCGACGTTGTGTTCGGTCAGCACGAACGGCTGGGCGTTACGCGCCAGGGCATCTTCATAAGGCTGGAAGGTGTAGGTGTGCTCAATCTGCACCACGTCCCAATGCTCGTTGAGCAATGTATTGAAAGTGTCCTGCAACTCACCCGACAGGCCATTCACGCTGGCCAGCAGCGGGTAGGGCGCGAACAGCCCGGCCACCAGGGTTTTCAGGCTGCGCAGCGGGCGGCGCGGCAGGATGATCAGGTGTTCGAGGAAGCTTTCCAGCACCTGGCGATCGGTCAGCGACACCGGGTGTTTGTCATGCAGCAGCAAGGTGATCCGATGCCCGCGCGCCGCCAGGCTGCGCAGCAAGTGGAACTGGCGCGTCTTGCCACCGCTGGTGGTGGGCCAGGGCGAGTAGGGCAGGATCCATAAAATGCGCATGGCAGGCTCTAATCCCATAGCAGAATTTGCAGGTTCGACTTGACCGGTATGGTCAGGCCGCCGGTGCCGCTCACCGGGGTTTGGGTGCCGCGCAGCGGGTCGTACAGGGTTGCACTGGCCAGGTTTGGCAAATGCGCGTTGCCGCCCTGAGCCGACCAGAAGAACCACAGTTTGTGGCCGTCGGCGCGGGTCCAGCCGATGCTGAACAGGCCGTCTGGCAAGTGGTCGGCGACGGGCGGGTCGCCCGGAGTGAGTTGCGGCCCACTCACGTCGAGGAAGTTCTTCAGCGCGGTGTAGGCCGGCTTGGGGTTGGCCTCGATGTCGAGCAAACCGTAAGACTGGTCACGCACGCTGGCGCGCTGGTCGAGGTCGCTCAGGGTGAAGAGGAAAATCCTGTCGTAATCCATCGCGCTCATCAGTGCTACGCGACGCACGATGTAATCGGCCTGGGCTTGCAGGGTGATGATGTCCTGGGCGTCTTTGGGCCCGGTGTAGGTTGACCAGCCCCACTCGGTGCTCCACAGGGTGTGCACGCCGCCGTGGCGCAACGCCTGGTTGAGCGCGGTGGTTTTGGCGATAAAGTCGAGGTTGGCCGGGTCATTGCCTTCGGGCAATTGGGTGTAGGGGTGGTAGGAAATGGTGGTGTTGAGGCTGGCCACGCCGAGGGCGCCCAACGCATCGAGCATGGACTGGCCGTTGGGCATTTCACTGAAAAACGCCATGCCGGCCGCCACCACTGGCTTGCTCGGGTTCACCGCGCGCAAGGCGCCGGCGGTGGCGGTCAACAGGGCCGCGTAACCTGCGGGGTCGGCCACCGGGCGCCAGAAGCCAAGCAAGTTGGGCTCGTTCCACACTTGCCACGCATCGACGCTGGGGTAGCGTTGGGACAGCAACGCCATGCGGTTGGCGAACACGTTGGGGTCTTTCGGCGGGTACTGGTCCTGATAGGGCGCACCCACCGGCGCGGTGGTGGCGAAGGGCGCCGAACCGACCAGATAGAACACGGATTTGAGTTGATTGGTTTGCAGGTTGCCGACCAACTGATCCAGGGTCGCAATGTGGTACTGACTCTCCACCGGCTCCAGTTGGTCCCAGTGCAAATCCAGGCGCACCCACTCCAGGCCCAGCGCCTTGAGGCGGTTGATCTGCAGTTGATAGCGCTCGGGGCTGAACCACAGGAACTGCGCATTCACCCCGAGAAAGTCTTTCCACACCACCACCTTGCTGCCCTTGAGCACATGGTTCTCGGCGTCGGCCTGGCGGCCCCACATAAAGGCGCTCAGGCCTAACGCTGCGATCACCGCGAGGGTGGCGAAGTACGTACGTTTACGCGCCATACGGGGCTCCTGCAATGGCCTGCTCAAAGAGCTGCTTGAACTTCTGCGCGGTCAGCGGCCACAGGCGTTCGCGGCCAATTTCCCCGGCGCGCTCGGCCCAGTCGCGAGCCAGTGACGGCGTGCGCGCCAGACGCAACAGTTGCTCGCTGAGCGCGTTCACGTCGCCTTCGGGAAAGATAGCGCCGTTACCGCTGGCGACCTCTTCGGCAAACGCTCGGGCATTGGAGGTAATCGCGCCACGGCCACAGGCGGTGGCCCAGGACAGTGCGCCACTGGTGCCACGCTGGCGCCCCAGCAGGCCGAGTTTTTTTGATTCGCGATAGGGCAACACCATCACATGGTGCGCCTGGATCGTTTGTGAGATCTCGTCCGCGGGCAGGTTCAGGCGCCAGTCGATGGCGCCCTCCAGGCCAAGGTCGGCGATCTGGCTTTTCAACTGCTCCAGGTAATTACCGCCTGCGCCAAACGCCATTTCGGCAGCCGTGCCACCGGCCAGGGTCAGACGCACACGGTCACGCAATTCGGGGGCATTCTTGAAGACGGCGGCCAGGGCCTGCAACAGGTCTTCAATGCCTTTGCCACGGTAGATAAAACCGAAATACAGCAGGCGCAAGGTGTCCAGCGGCGGCAACGGCGCCGGTGCGATCGCCAGGTTGGCGTGGTTGATCACTGCCACTTTGCCCGCTGGCAAATCCATACGCTGGGTGAGGCAATCAGCGCCCAGGCGGGTGAGGGTAATCAGCCGCGTCAGGCGGTTGGCGAGGTGGCGTTCTTCGCTCAAGGTCAGCGGGTCGGCCAGCACCACTGCCGCCTGGGGCAATGGGCTGGGCAGACGCTCCAGCAGGTTCAGCGGAAACGGCAGGTGTTCGCGCCGCCACACGATGCGCTCCGGGTCATGCACGGTGGCGGTCAACGGCAGGTTGGGGTAGGCCTTGCGCAATTCGCGCAGGGCCAAAAATTCCCCCAGGCGCCCGCCGCCCAGCTCGGCGTGGACCAGGTCCACGCTGTGCCAGTCGAAGCCGCTGAGGGCCTGTTTGATCGCCACGCTGGTGCCTTCCACGCCGGTTAACGGTGTCGCCACCGTCACGCCCACTTGCTCCAGTGCCGACTTGAAATGGTTCGCGTAATCGGCGATCCCGTTTTTTTCCGGCGGCAAAGGGGCGAGCAGGGCGATGTGCATCAGAACGCCCCCCGGTATTTGGCGATGTTTCTAAGCACCTTGGCCGGCACTTCGAATTTGCGCCGGTTGATGATGATGCCGTCCACTTTGCCAAACGCCGTGTTGAGGATCGACAGCGCGTGTTCCACCACCGGCACCGTGCTTTTCTGCGCTTCCACCACCAGCGCGATCAGGTCGGCGCGGCGCAGGGTGATGAATGCATCACGGTTGTCCAGCAGCGCCGAGGCATCCAGCAGCACCACTTCGCCCGGTTCGGCAGTGGCCAGCCCGCCGACGCGCACATTGGTGCCGTTCTCTTGCAGCAACAGGCGCAATTGCTCCACCACAAAGGTGACCCCTTCGCCGTGGCGCGCCGAGGTCAGCCCCAGCGTCAGGCCCCGCTCGGCAATGCGGTCCGGCTGCAGCAGGCTGTAGAGCCGGTAGATGCTTGCGTTGAACGCGTTGGTGCCTTGCGCGGTGCTGGCGTCCAGTTCCGGAAGGGTGGTCCACAGCGGCAGACCAAACTTGCGTTCCACCAGGCCGCCATCGTGAATGCGCTGGTCCAGCAGGTAGCACAGGTAGATCACCAGCAAGCCGACGACGATGGCAAACGGGATCGCCAACACCAGCATCACCAGGGTTTTTGGGAAGATGCGGCCCGGGTTCAGGGTGGCTTCTTCGATCACCGCGATGTTGCTGATCTGGCTGTTGTCCAGCTCACGGTCGATGCGCGATTTTTCCAGGTTGTCCACATACAGCGCGTAGTTGCGCTCGGTGGTGCCCAGCTCGCGGGAGAGGCGGGCCAGCTCCGGTTCGACTTCCAGGGCTTGCTTGCGTTGAGCTTCCAGGTTGACCAGTTGTTTTTCCTGTTGAACCAGCTGGGTGCGCAGGGCCAGGTTGTTGCTCGACTCATCCAGCAGCACGCGCTGCAAGTGAATTTCCAGGGTGTTGGGCGCGCGGTTTTCCGAGCTTTGCACCGTACTGCTTTCACTGGCGACATGGGCCTGCATCGCACGAATCGACGCATCCAGGGCTTTGACTGGCGGCGCGTTGTCGGTATAGGTGCGCATCATGTCGGCCTTTTCCAGCAGCTTCTGGTTAAGCAGGCGACGCAAATCCTGCTGCTGGGGGTTCAAGGCGATCTGCCGCACCGTGGTCACTTCCTTGGGCTGGGTCTTGAGCTGGGCGCGGGTGCTCGCGATGGCGCTGTCGGAAGAGGCGATCAAGCGGGTGGTATTGAAGGTCTCGCCGCGCAGTACGTTGATGCGCTCGGACAAGTCTTCCAGGCGGTCGGTGATGCTCGCCGCGCCGATCTCATTGAGGCGCGTGAGGATCTGTTCTTTATAGCTCTTGATTTCGGTGGCGCTGTTGCTCACCTGGCCTTCATAAAAGGCATACAGGCTTTTGCGGCCCAGGGCCTGGGTGCGCTCGGCGACGTAGGTTTCGACCCAGTGCTTGACCACCGCCTGGGCAACTTCCGGGTCGCCCCATTTGAAGCTGATATCCATGACCGTCGAACCCACGGCGTGGCTCACTTCAAAGTTTTTTTCCAGGCTGGCGGCGAGTCGCTCAACCGGCGTGGTTTTTTCCACGATGCCGACGGTTTCGAGTACCACGCGAATGCCATCGAACACGCTCCCGATGCCTGCCTTGATGTAGTACTTGGTGCGCTTCAAGAAACCTTCCGGCGGCGGCGCGTTGTCGATCACTTCCAGGTAATGCTCGGCTACGGCGCGCACGATCGGGCGACCGGTCAGCAGGCGTTCCTCGTCGACAATCGGATCACGCTGGGTGCTGGGCATAACCAGCGCCTGGCGGTTGCTGATCTCGATCGGCAGCGTCGAATCACGCCCCGGTTTTACCAGCAGGCGCGCGGTGGACTCGTACTTGGCGGGCAATAAAAAGGCCCCCAGCAGAATGATCACCAGCGCCGCAATGGCCGCCAGCTTGAACTCGTGCCGGAAGATGAAGAACAGGCGCAGAAGATCACGAAAAGAACGGATCTCGATCATGGGATGTCGCTCCTTTAGTTAGTGCCGCCGCTGGTTCTGGTGTAGTTGTAGCCGACGCCAATGGACTTGGTGAACGGGATCAATTGGTTCAAGTAGGTATCCACTCCCTGGATGCGCTCTCCGACATTGGATTTGGGCACGAACACCACGTCGCCGCGTTGCAGGCGCACGGCTTTGCGCCCGTTGGGACCGGTTTTGAGGTATTGGCTGAAGTCCAGAAAATAGGCGCGATAGGTGCCCTGGGCATCTTCGCGCAGCAGCGCAACCATGCTTGCATCGCCCGAAGGGTTGACCCCGCCGGCGCCGACAATGGCTTGCTCCAGGGTATTGGCCGTGGCGATCTGCACCGCCGTCGGGTTATTCACGGCCCCGCCGACGATCACCGAATTGGCCGGTGCCTGGTTGATGTTGACCGTCACCCGCGGCTCGCGGTAGACCGGCGCGAGCTTGTTGCTCAGCTCGGCCGCCAGCTCCGATGGCGGGCGCCCCGCAACCTGGATCGGCCCCAGGAACGGGTAGTTGATCTTGCCGTCGGTCTGCACCGTGTACAGCGTCAGCTCGTAGATGGTGCTGACGTTGAACGCCGACAGCGTTGGCATCTCGCCGGCATCGCGCACGATACGCAACTGGTCGCCGACGCGGATACGCTCTACCGCTGGCGGCAACTGCGCAAGCTGGTCGAGGGCGCGTTTGCCTTCCTCGACCGTCTTGTCGTCCGGCGGGACGATGCGTGCCGGCGTATTGCAGGCGGCCAAGGCCAACATGGCCAAGATGAGCATGGTTTTTTTCATATAGGGCGACTTCCTCTTGGTCATGCCTCTCACCTCCAATAACCGGGGAACATGCTGATGCGCCGCTTGAGGGCGAGTGGGAGCCGTCGTTCCAGATGGCCCAGCCGATAGCCGAGCAATTTGAACGCGCTTCGCACCAGTACTTCGGGTACGCGGTGCAATGCACCGGCTGCGCGCAATGCTGCGAGCTCGGCCAGTACATAGCGTTTACCTTCACCGCCGGCATCGCCAAAGGCTTGGCGAATCCACGGCTCGCGACCGTAGAACACGCCAATGTCGAAGTAGCGGTGAAATTCATCCATGAGTCGGTAATCGTGGGAGTGGTACACCCGCGCAGAGGCGGCGTAGCGCACCTTGTAGCCGTCGATCAGCATGCGCGCGGCCACGTAGGCGTCTTCGCTGCCGATCACATCGGCGGGAAAACCGCCGACGGCTTGCAGCGCGCTGCGTCGGTAAACGGAAAAGGAGTCAGAGCTGAAGCAGGTCTTGATCCCCAATTCCGGCGCATCCGCCAGGCTTTTGCTGCGGCTTTGTTCCGGGTAGTTGAAGTGCCGCGACTGCGCGCCGAGCACGCCGGCGCCGGGGTGCGGCAGTTGGCGACCATAGGCCACGCCGTTCAGCGGGTCTTGCTGCAATTCGTTGAGCAGGTTGGCGAACGTCTGGGGGTCTGCCGGAATTGCGTCCTGGGTCATCACGATCAGGGCATCACCGCCCACTTGTTCGCTGGCCCAGCGCCGCGTGCCGCCGTGGTTGAAATCGCGGGCGTCGATCACCTCGACCCGGGCGCCGAATTCGCGAAAGCGCGCCACCGTGTCATCGCTGGAGGCGCTGTCAACCACCAGGGTTTCGTCCGGTTGCAGAGTCTGCATGTTCAGCGCAGGCAGCAGTCGCGCCAGGTGACTGGACGCGTTGCGGGTCGGGATGATCAACGACGTGCGCATATCATTTTTTCACGTCGGCGGGCGCACGCCCGTAGATGTCGTCGAAGCGCACGATGTCGTCTTCGCCCAGGTATTCGCCGCTCTGCACCTCGATCATCACCAGGTCGATGATGCCGGGGTTGGTCAGCCGGTGTTTGTGCCCGGCCGGGATGTAGGTGGACTCGTTGGCGTTGATCAGGAATTCGCGTTCGCCATTGGTGATTTGCGCCGCGCCGCTGACCACCACCCAGTGTTCGCTGCGGTGGTGGTGCATCTGCAATGATAGCGAGGCTTGTGGCTTGACCACGATGCGCTTGATCTTGAACCGGGCGCTTTCCTCAAGCACGGTGTAAGTGCCCCACGGCCGGGTGACGGTACGGTGCAGGCTGAACGCCGGATGGTTCTGGCGCTTGAGTTCGGCGACGATGTAGCGCACATCCTGGCTGCGGTGGGCGTCGGCGATCAGCAGGGCGTCGGGGGTATCGACAATGATCAGGTCACGCACGCCCACGGCGCCGAGTACGCGCTTGGGCGAGTCGATGTAGCAGTTGTGCACGTCATGCAAAATCGCTTCGCCGTTGACCTGGTTGCCATGGGCGTCGCTTGGCGTCAGTTGACGCAGGGCTTCCCAGGAACCGATGTCGCTCCAGCCGATGTCGCAAGGCACCACGGCGACTTGGGTGGACTTTTCCATCAAGGCCACGTCGATGGAAATATCCGGCGCGCTGCCGAAGGCATCCGAGTCCAGTTCGCGCTGACGCGATGTTTTGTTTTGCAGACTTTGGCTGTGCTCCAGCGCGGCTTTGGCGGCGGTCAACACGTCGGGCGCGTGGGCGGCCAGTTCGTCCACCAGCGTGCTGGCCTTGAAGCAGAACATGCCGGCGTTCCACAGGTGTTTGCCGCCGTTGAGGTAGCCCTGGGCGGTGGCCAGGTCGGGCTTCTCGACAAAGCGTTTGACCCGGTTGCCGTGGCTGAGTTTTTCACCTTGTTCGATGTAGCCAAAGCCGGTTTCCGGGTGGTCCGGCTGGATGCCGAAGGTCACCAGATAGCCGGCTTCGGCCAGGTCGCGGGCCTGGGTGACGGCTTCGGCAAACGCGACTTCATTGAGGATCAAATGGTCGGCAGGCATCACCAGCAGCTGCGCCTCGTCGCCGAAGTGCTCTTGCACGTGCAGCGCCGCCACGGCGATGGCCGCCGCGGTGTTGCGGCCGAAAGGCTCGAGCAACAGGTCCAGGGGCAGGTGAGCCTTGTTCACCCCGCGATAGTCATCGAGGGTGCGAAACAGCAGGTCGCGGTTGGTCACCGTGAGCACGCTTTCCACGCCAGGCAGTTTGGCGGCGCGCTGGAAGGTTTTCTGCAGCAGGCTCTGGCCGTCACGCATGCGCATGAAGGGCTTGGGCATGTTCTGCCGGGACACCGGCCACAGCCGCGTGCCCGAGCCACCGGAAATGATGCAGGGAATTAATCCGTTGAGGGTATTCATCAATAGACTTCCTTGGTGGAAAGGACGGCCGGGACCGTCATGAAGACGATGTACAAGTCAAACCACACCGACCACTTGGAGATGTATTCCAGGTCGTACTCGACACGTTTCTGGATTTTGAACAGGGTGTCGGTTTCACCCCGGTAACCGTTGATTTGCGCCCAACCGGTAATGCCCGGCTTGACCCGGTGGCGCGAGCTGTACTCGCTCACCGCGACTTCAAAGGGAATGCCCGCCGCCTTGGTGGCCGTGGCATGCGGACGGGGCCCGACCATCGACATGTTGCCCCGCAGCACGTTGAACAACTGCGGCAGCTCGTCGATGCTGGTCTTGCGAATGATCCGGCCCACGCGGGTGATGCGCGGGTCTGTGCGGGTGGTCTGTTGTTCGGCGGTGAAGTCACTCTGGTCAGTGAACATCGAACGAAACTTGAACACGCGAATTTCATTGTCGTTGTAGCCGTAACGGTTCTGGCGAAACAGCACCGGGCCCTTGGAGTCGAGCTTGATCGCAATGGCCGTCGCCAGCATCAGCGGGGACAGGCATACCAGCGCAAGGCTTGCGAGCAGCACATCTTCACAACGCTTGATCACCGGCGACCAGCCGCGCAATGGCAGCTGTGACGTGTTGAACATCAGAATTCCGCCCACGTCGGTGATGCGGCTGTGGCCGTAACGCAGGGCGGCCATGTCGGGCACCAGCATCACGTTTACCGACAGCTGGCGCAGGCGATTGACCAAGCCGTGAATGCGTTGTTCGGCCGCCCAGGGCAGGCAGATCATTACTTGGTTGACCTGCTCGGCACGGATCAGTTTTTCCAGGTCGCGGGTATTGCCCAGCAAGGGCAGGTGGCTCAGTTCCTTGGGAATGCGCTCGGTGCGGTCATCGATAAAACCGATCAGGCCGGAGCGGATATCGCCATTGCGTTGCAGGTGGTCGGCGACGTGCACAGCGGTGTCGGTGAAGCCCAGTATCACCGTGCGTTGCAGGTATTTGCCCTTGCGCATCAGGTTGCGGTACAGGCGCAGCATCAACAGGCGTTCGAGGCAGAACAGCCCGAGGCTGGCGATGTACCACACCACCAGATTGTGCGGGTTCAGTTGCGGGAAAAACTGCAGGATCTGGTACATGAACAGCAAGATGCAAAACGCCGATGACCACGCCACGGTTTTAGTGCGCAGGCGCAGGCGATTACTGAACAGCTCTTCGGAATAGATGCCCATGGCGTGGAACAAAATAACGGTCAATACCCCAAAAAACAGGAGCAGGCCGAGAAAGTGCGAGCGCAGCTCAGGGTCCATCGGGTCGATAAACAGCACCAACACCAATGGCGGCAAGATGGCAGTCAGGCCGTGGATTAACTTGACGAAAACAACAAAGAACTCAACAAAACCGGCGCGGGTCAGAAACAGGCTGTCAACTGACGACTTCTCTCGCATACAAACATCCCTCATTGCACTCCAGGCTGTCTGTTCGGCTGTTTAATCAAGCGGCAGATACGCTGCTTGTTAGAAGGCACGCCGAACAACGGCTACGCTGGGTAAAACGCAACTACTCATCCAAATAACAGCGGTCCAACTGAATGAAATGTGCGGGGGTAGTGACTTAAGGAGTGTTCCTTCTTAGTTGCTTAGTCAATGAATTGACGGTGGTGCGGAGGCGGCATGCTGGATACGTTAATCAGTCTTTTCTTCGGCATTTTATTGACTTTCCTTGTTCATATACTGGGCATTAGGGCTTGTTTTTGAGTGTAGAAACAAATGTGAGAATTTTCCTGTGCAATAGGAAAACCTTTTTCACACCGAGGCAGGAATAGGGGACAAATAGGGCGTGGTTAGCGCAGTTAAGTGCCCGATATATAGGGCTTTGCGTCAGATGAAGGTTATTTTTAAATTCTGAATGAAAATGTATGCAGGACAATTTTTTGTCAGTGCCAGGGCCGCCGATTATTGTAAAACGCATCATTCTACGGATGCTTAAGCATGATCGACTTCTCTACCCTGGCAGTTTTCTGCAGTGCGGTGCTGTTGTTGCTGTTATCGCCCGGACCGAACATGGCTTTTGTGATCAGCCACGGCATAAGTGACGGCTGGCGCGGGGGCGTCGCGTCGAGCCTGGGGATTTGTGCGGCGGACATTATGCTGACCGTATTGACGGCCACCGGTGTCACGGCATTGGTCGCCAGTTGGCCGCCGTCCTTTGATGTGATTCGTTACGCGGGCGTGATTTACCTGCTGTGGCTGGTGTACAAAACCTTACAGAAAAGCCCGCACATTGAGCCCCCACAGTTCAAGCGGGTGCGCGTGAGCGAGGTGTTTGTGCAGGCCCTGTTCAACAGCCTGCTCAACCCCAAGGCGTTGCTGTTTTTCATGGTGTTTTTGCCACAGTTTGTGAGGCCCCAAGCGGGATCGATTGCGCTGCAACTGCTGGTGTTGGGTGGCGTCCTGACCCTGATTGCCGGGGTGTTTCACGCGGTGTTGGGAATATTTGGCGGCGCACTCAGCCGGTTCTTTGCCGGGCGCTCGCGCAGTGCCAGGCTACAGAAATGGGGCTTGGCGAGCGTGTTGATGGTGTTGGCTGGGCGGTTGGCGTTGATGTCGCGGCCTGGTTGAAGTGATGAAAGAGCTGTTGTGGCGAGCGAGCTCGCTCGCCACATCAAGCTTGCTCGCCACAACTACCCCGACGCATCACGGGCAGTGAATGGCCATCAGCCCAACCGCGCAGCCGCGCGTGCCACGATCTCACCGCGTACCCGACGTGAGTCCGCTGTGCGCTTTTGCGCTTCTTCCAGCACGTGGCTCGGCGCGGTCTGCGGGCTGCCTGAATCGAACGGCGGCGCCGGGGCGTACTCAATCTGCAACTGCACCAACTGCGCCGCCGCTTCGCTGTACAACTCGGCCGCCAGGGTCAGGGCAAAATCGATCCCGGCAGTGATGCCGCCACCGGTGAACAGGTTGCCGTCACGCACCACTCGCGCTTGCACCGCAGTCGCGCCGAGTGGGGCGAGCAGGTCGTGGTAGGCCCAGTGTGTCGTCGCTTTGCGCCCCTGCAGCAAACCCGCCGCGCCGAGTACCAACGAGCCGGTGCACACCGAGGTCACGTAACGCGCGGTATGTGCCTGGGCCTTGAGAAAGTCGAGGGTAGGCGGGTCTTCCATCAGCGCGCCGACGCCCGAACCGCCGGGTACGCAGATCACATCCAGCGTCGGGCAGTCGGCGTAGGTCATGGTGGGGGTGAACACCAACCCGGTGCTGGATGTGACCGGCGCCAGGTCCTTCCATACCAGGTGCAGCTTCACATCCGGTAGCGATCCCAGCACGTCATAAGGGCCGGTGAGGTCCAGTTGCTGGATACCGGGAAACAACAAAAAACCGATCTGCAAAGTCATGAATGGCGCTCCGATAAAGGGGTGGACGCCTTCACTGTAGAGGCCTAGGCTTTGGCGCATACGCCATTGAGCCCACAGATCACGCCAATCATGCCGCGAATCATCCACGTACTCGCTTTTGAAAACGCTCAGGTGCTCGACGTGACCGGGCCATTGCAGGTCTTTGCGTCGACCAACGACCTGTATCGCCAGCGCGGTGCGCCGCTGCCCTATGCCGTCTCGGTTATTGCGGCCCAGCCTGCGCCCGTGATGACCTCCGCCGGCCTGGCACTGGTGGCCGAGCCGCTGCCTGCTGTCGATAGCGCCTGCGACACGCTGGTGATCGCCGGCGGTTGGGGCGTGTACGGCGCCGCCGAAGACCCGGCGCTGGTGGAGTGGGTGCGCGAAAAAGCCAGGCACACCCGCCGTATGACCTCGGTTTGCACTGGTGCTTTCCTGCTGGCCGCCAGCGGTTTGCTCGACGGTTGCCGCGTGGCTACCCATTGGACGCGCTGCGAAGAACTGGCGCGCAAGTTTCCTGCGCTGACGGTGGAACCCAACCCGATCTTCATTCAGCAAGGCAAGGTGTGGACGTCCGCTGGCGTCACGGCGGGCATTGACCTGTGCCTGGCGCTGGTGGAGGAGGATTTGGGCCGCGCCGTTGCCCTGGAAGTGGCGCGGCACCTGGTGGTGTTTCTCAAGCGCCCGGGCGGGCAATCGCAATTCAGCGTGGCGTTGTCCCTGCAAAAGGGCGACAGCCGCTTTGCCGACCTGCACATATGGATGGCGGAAAACCTCACCCTGGACCTGAACATCCCAACCCTCGCCGCCCAGGCCGGCATGAGCGAGCGCAGCTTCGTGCGCCACTATCGCGCCGAAACCGGCCAGACGCCTGCGCGTGCCGTGGAGTTAATCCGCGTCGAGACCGCGCGCCGGCAACTGGCGGACAGCGCGGCGTCGATCAAGCGCATTGCCGTGCAATGCGGTTTTGGCTGTGAAGAAACCCTGCGCCGCAGTTTTTTGCGCGCCTTGTCGGTTACGCCCCAAGCCTATCGCGAGCGTTTTTCGCCGGTGTCGTAGGCCAGCACTTCAAATAGCGCCTCGAGGGCGATGTGCGGCGCTTCCTGGAAAACGTTGTGGCCGACGCCAGCCAATACCTGCCGTCGATACACGCCGCTGAAGCAATCCACATCGTCATCTTCGACTGGTGCCGGGCCCACGCCGTCATCGGCACCGCACAACGAAATGCTCGGCACCGAAATCGGCGGTTGCAGCGCCAGGGCCTGCTCGATCGATTCAAGTGCCGGGTCGCCGGGGGCGTACATGAAGCGATGGCGGTACGAGTGAATCACCACCTCGACGAAATCCGGGTTATCAAACGACGGCGCAGTCTTGCTGTACAGGCCCGGCCCTTCGGGCCAAGTGGGCGACCATTGCCGCCATAACAGCTCACAGAACGCGCGGCGATTGGCGGTCAAACCGTCCACGCCACGCTGGGAATGAAAGTAAAACTGATACCACAGCTGATGCTCCGTTTCCGGCGCCTGGGGCTCGACTGACCTGGCAATGTTCTGGATGTTGTAGCCATCCCCGGTCACCAAACCCCGTACCCGTTCCGGCCACAATGCCGCAACAATACACGCGGCCCGACCGCCCCAGTCGAACCCCGCCAGCGTGGCCCGGGAAATGGACAAGGCATCCATGAAATCCAGCAAATCCTTGGCCAGCGCCGCCTGTTGACCGGAGCGCATCACCTGCTCATTGATAAACCGCGTCGGGCCATAGCCGCGCAGATACGGCACCAGCACCCGGTAACCACGCTCGGCCAGCACCGGGGCGATGTCGTCGTAGCCGCGCGGGTCATAGGGGAAACCATGCAGCAGAATCACCGGCTCACCGTCATCGGGGCCGTGGGTTTCATACGCCACATTCAGCATGGGCGTGCGGGCATACAGCAGCGGGGCGGTTGTGGTCATGAATGGCTCTGACGGGGTAGCCGAAGAAGCTGGAACTCTAGCTCAAACCGATGACGGGGAGTGAAGTGGTTTAAGGCGGGCGCACCCGATACCATCTCCCACGGGGCCTGCGTCTGGCGAATCCGGTCTCGCCCTCAACCGCCATCGGCCCGCAATAAACGATCGACCATGAACAGCTCTTATTTCTTGTCCAGCCACTCACGCGCCAACAAGCCCAACACCCTAAGGTCATGTCGCTCGCCATTCCAGAAAGCGGCCTCGCGCAATGTACCCTCGATTTTGAAACTCAAGCGCTCTAGCAACGCATGGGACGCGGCGTTTTTCGGATGCACCAAGGCTTCGATTCGGTGCAGTTGCATGTGCGCAAAACCCCAGTCGAGCATTGCCCGCAGTGCTTCGCTCATTAAACCTTGGCCTCGGGCGGCGGGCGCCAGTTCACAGGACAGCGAACAACTGTTCCAACTGCGATTCCACTTGAACAGGCCACAACTGCCGACCAACTCGCCGTTATGTTCGATTCCCCAGCGAGTGCCGGGATTGGCTTGGGTGCGCCATTGGGCGAAGGTTTCGATCAGCGCGTGTGCTTGGGCAAGGTCGGCCATCGGGTCGACGCCAAACCAGCGCATGTTCGCGCTATCGCTGTGGATGGCGAACACCGCGGGGGCGTCAGCTGGGCGTAATTCCCTCAGGCGCAAGCGTGAGGTGTACAGCATCGGGAAGCTATTCATGAAGCCGTCGTCGCGATTACCTGTTCCCGGTCAATCACCTTTCTAAAATGATGCCGCCACAGCTCCACTCCCAGCGTCCCCGTCCTGTCCAGCGACGACCCCAGCGTCAAATCGCTGATCAACGTCGGCTGTAACCCCGCATCAAACAAGGCGAAGCCTGCCGCCAATACGCAGGTATCGGTCTGAATTCCACACACCAGCACACGTTCGGGTGCGAGGCTTTTGAGGTACTCGATCGTCTCGGGCGTGGGTGCGTAGCCGTGTTTGATAAAGATGCGATCCGCCTCGATCAGGCTGTCGTCATCCGGTGCGGGTTGCCAGCCGAGCTGACGGGCGAAAGGGGTGATGTGTTCGTCGTGACGCTCCACGGTGGCCACCGACGGCAGGCGCCCGAGCAGGGCGTTGATGCCGTCGACCAGCCACGCGGGCGGGTTGAAGCAGGGTTGCACGTCGATGATCAGCAGTACCTGGCGCATGGGCTTGCCGTTCCTGTCGAGGGGCGGCCCATTGTGCACAGGCGGCCTCAGGGTTGCCAGGTGGTCTTCTCCCCACTGAGTTTGCGGTCCAGAAACGTCGCGGCGCTGATCAGTGCCAGATGGCTCAACGCCTGGGGTGTATTGCCCAAGTGGCGGGCCTGGCTGTCGAACTCTTCGGCGTACAAGCCCAGCGGGTTGGCGTAGCGCAGCAGTTGCTCGAATTCCAGGTGGGCCTTTTCCACTTGCCCGGCACGGGCCAGGCATTCGACGTACCAGAACGAGCAGGCGGCAAACGCACCCTCGGTGCCTTGCAGGCCGTCGATCTGGCTGTCGTCGTTGCGGTAGCGGTAGACCATGCCGTCGCGCACCAGGCTTTTCTGGATTGCTTCAAGGGTCGACAACCAGCGCGGGTCGGTGGCCGCGACGAAGCGCACCAGCGGCATCAGCAACATCGAGCCATCCAGTGCGGTGCTGCCGATGTGCTGCACAAAGTGCCCGCGCTCTTCGTTCCAGAAGTTGCTCCAGATGTCGGCGTAGATCGCCTGGCGCGTCTGGTCCCAGCGCGCAAATGGCGCGGGCAGCGAGCGCTTGTAGGCCAGGCGGATCGCGCGGTCCAGCGCCACCCAGCACATCAGGCGCGAGTGCAGGAAGTGATGTTGTTCGCCACGCATTTCCCAGATGCCGACGTCTTTGGTGTTCCAGATTTCACAGACTTGATCGGCGACTTCCACGGTGTGTTTCCAGCCTTCGTGGGAAATGGCTTCGCCGTATTTGTTGACGAGGTAGACGGCGTCCATCAGCTCGCCATAAATATCCAGCTGCACCTGATCGAACGCTTCATTGCCGATGCGCACGGGCTTGGCGCCGCCGTGGCCGCTGAAGTGGTCCAGCACGGCTTCGGGCAGTTCCTGACGGCCGTCGATGCCGTAGAGAATATTGATTTTGGTCGGCTGGCCGCAGCAGTCGCTGACCCGGCCTTTGAGCCAACGCATGTAGGCGTTGGCTTCCTCGATAAAGCCCAGGCGCATGAAGGCGTAAACGGTGAACGAGGCGTCGCGGATCCAGGTGTAGCGGTAGTCCCAATTGCGCTCGCCGCCGGGGCTTTCCGGCAGGCCGAACGTGGCCGCGGCGATGATTGCGCCGTGTTTGCGCGAGGTCAGAAGCTTCAAGGCCAGGGCCGAGCGGTTGACCATTTCGCGCCAGCGCCCACGGTAATTGGATTGGGCGATCCAGCCGCGCCAGAATTTAAGCGTGTGGGCCAGGGCGAGGTCGGTGCAGCCGCTGTCGACGCGTTCGTCTTGCTCACCGCCGAGCACAAATTCGGCGCCTTCTTCCTGATTCAGGGTGAATGTGGCGATGGCCGCGTCGTCTTCGATCTGCAACGCGTGGCTGCTCGCCAGGCGCAGGCCGGGCTTGCCGTCGGCGCTGAAATACACCATGCCATCGACTTCGCTGGCGCGGGTTGGCGTGCGTGCGTAGTCATGGCGCACGGCGCAGCGCAGGTGAAGGGTGGCCTTGCCGCTGACCACACGCACCCGGCGAATCAAGAGCGGCAGGTCGTCGATTTCTTCGCTGATCACCAGCAAATCGGTGATTTCCACCACGGCTTCATCGCTGAGCCAGCGGGTTTGCAGCACGTTGGTGTCGGGCAGGTAGATCTGCTCGCGGCGAGCGTCTGGCAAGTCCGGTGTGAGTTGGAAAGCACCCGCGTCGGGCGTGTCGAGCAGCGAGCAAAAGATTGACGGGCTGTCGAATTCCGGCCAGCAGAAAAAATCGATGCTGCCCTTGTCGTTGATCAGTGCCGCGCTGCGCATGTCGCCGATTATGCCGTGGGCATCGATGGCGCTTTGGGGTTCGTTCTTGAAATCAACCATTGCCACGAAACTCCGGATAAAGGCTCATGCCGCCATCAATAAACAGAGTGCTGCCCACCACGTAATCGGAGGCGTCGCTGGCCAGCCAGACCACCGCATTGGCGACGTCTTCCACATCACCCACACGGCCATAGGGAATCAGCTTGAGCAGCTCTTTTTCCGCCGCGCCTTCAGTGGCGGCACGGTTGATCGCCGTGCGAATCGCCCCCGGTGCAATGCCGTTGATACGGATGCGCTGCTCGCTGACTTCCTGCGCAAGGGTGCGCATCAACATCTCGACGCCGCCTTTGGACGCCGCGTAATTCACATGCCCGGCCCACGGGATGATCTGATGCACCGAGCTCATGTGAATGATCTTGCCGGCGGCGCGTGACACACCATCACGCACGCCCTGGCGGTTGAAAATACGCACGGCCGCGCGGGCGCAGAGGAACTGGCCGGTGAGGTTGACGCCGATAACGGTGTTCCAGTCATCGAGGGTCATGTCGACCAGGTTGGCGTCTTTTTGCAGGCCCGAGTTGGCGACGAGGATATCCAGATGGCCGAAGGCTTCGAGGGTTTGGGCAAACAAGCGTTCAACGTCGGCCTCTTTGGAAACGTCACCACCAATGGCAATCGCCCGGCCGCCGTTGGCGTTGATTTTCGCCGCCAGGGCCTCGGCCGGAGCGGCCTGGGAGTTGTAGTTAAGTACCACGGCCGCGCCGGCTTCAGCCAACGCTTGTGCCGCACCCGCACCAATGCCGGAACTGGCGCCAGTGACCAGCGCCACTTGTTGCTGCAACGAGATCTGCATCGCCCACCCACCGTTTTATGAGAGTCCTTTGTGCTGACTGGTGGGGCGGTGAACAAGTTCATCTGCGGTCTCAAATGTTACAAAGGGCTATCTGTTCGGATCGATTTCTCCAGTGCAGTACGCATTGGTGGGACGATCATGCACAGCCCCGGAAGTCCTTATTTTTTCAACGCGGTCTCGACCCTGTCCCAGCGGTTGTATTCATTCTGCAAGTCGCTGTAGAAAAATACGATCATGGGGTCTTTAGGCGATCTTTTTGGCTTGGTTTTTGTGTCCGTTTTTTTGTTGGGATTGAGATATTCCCCTTGCGCACTTTCAATCTCGATCATTTCGGCATCCGAGAGCTTTTTTGCTTTCTTCTTTTTAGCTTCTTCGAGCTTTCGCTCGTAGAGCTGTTTGACGCCCAATGAATCGAGAATGAAATACCGGGGCGAAGCGAGACCATTTTCCGCCACCTGTGCGGGACTTAAAGTGTCTGCGGGGGACGGCATGAAGACAAACACCCAGACGATATGAGGAGCTGCCAACAGTGCCTGTTTTCCGACGATCCAACTTCTAATCGAAGCGGATTTGACTTCCACTCTGGCTGCCCTGCTTCCCGCTTCGGAGAAAACGACAACGTCCGCACTCTTGCTATTACCGTAGGTGAGGGAGGCTTGAATGCCGCGGCGGTATAGCTCCGATGTCACACCAAATTCGCCTGACATTTGTACAAATTGTTTGCCCAGTCTGGAATGCGTCATCGCTACTTGCGTCCTTGAGTTAGTAGATGTGGGAATCTTAAGTCTGGTAGTCATGCGCAGCAATCGAATCAATTCAGCCCTCGGTGTTTAGCCAGCAGCCTGGATCGACGCAGGTATCAACGTACACGCCGACAGCTTCCAATTGCTCCGCTTAATAGGAAGCATTACTATTCACGCCCCGCCTCACCAGTGCTCACGCGATGATTCCTCCACGGCCCCGCAGAACAGGCTTTTTCGAGCATTACGAAGAGTTGATCGGAACCTGGACGCGCCGCCTGAGGAATCGTCAGCAGGCCGAGGACCTGGCCCACGACACTTTCGTGCGAGTGCTTGAATCCCGTTCGACCGAAGTTGAGCAGCCGCGCGCTTACCTGCATCAAACCGCACGCAATATTGCGGTAGACGCCTACCGTCGCGAAGATCGCCGTGAGGCGCTGGCGCTGGAAGCCTTTGAGCAAAATGCGCCCCACAGCGGCGACCCGGAGCACTACATGCACGCGGTTCAGCTGGCGGACTCCATCGAGAAGGCCTTGGCCGAGCTGCCGCTCAACTGCCGCAAGATTTTCATCTGGCAGAAAATCGAGGGGCTCACCCAGCAGGAAATCGCCGTACGCCTGGGGCTGTCAAAAAACATGGTGGAAAAGTATATGATCCGCACCCTGCGGCATCTACGTGACCGCCTGGATGCGATGGCCCCATGACCCGCTTTGAAACAGGACCTTCCATGATGGATAGCCATGCTCGCGATGAAGCGGCGCACTGGTTTGTGCGCCTGCAAGACGCCGAGCTGAGTGTTGAAGAGCGCCAGCGCTTCGATGAATGGCGTGCGCAAAGGCCTGAGCACCAGTATGAATTCGACGTGCTGCAAGGGCTCTGGAACGCCACCGATTTAGTGCCTCAAGCGCGCTTGCAGGCGCTGTGCGAGGAACCGGTGGAACGCCCGCAACGGCGTGGCATCTTGCGTTATGCGGTCGCTGCCAGTGTGCTGGCGGTTGCTTTGGGTGTAGGTCTGTTCAGCGGGCTCGATTACCCCAAGCCCTACAGCGCCGAGTTCACCACGCGCGTGGGCGAGCATCGCCAGGTGGCGTTACCGGATGGTTCGGTGATGGACCTGAACAGCCGCAGCGTTGTCGCGGTGCATTTCGAGAAAGACCGGCGCGGCGTGGAGCTCAAAAGCGGCGAGGCGATGTTCAGCGTCGAACACGATACCCGCCGCCCGTTTGTAGTGGCCACCGGGGTAGGGCAGGTGACGGTCACCGGTACGCGTTTCGACGTGCGCCGTGATGATGACCAGACCCGCGTGGTGGTCGAGGCGGGTACGGTCAAGGTGCAGGGGCGTGCGGCGGATGACGTCGTCACGCTCACCGCTGGCCGGGGCACGCACATCGACAGCCTGGGCAAGGTAGTGGCCGCCTATGCCGTGAACCCCGACGAACTGACTGCCTGGCGCACCGGCAAGCTGGTGTTCAATAACGCCAGCCTCGGTGAAGTGGCGCGAGAAGTGTCGCGCTACCGCGAGCAGCCGTTGCGCGTCAGTACGGCGGCAGTCAGCAATCTGCGCCTGACCAGCGTATTCAAGGCAGACGACACCGACGCCTTGCTCAAAGCCCTGCCGCACATCCTGCCAGTGGCGCTGCGCACCTTGCCGGATGGCAGCCAGGAAATTATTTCACGCTGACGTTCAGGTTTTTTCCGCGCTCTTCGTCTTCTCCTGCAACTGCAACTGGTTTGCATTAACAGCCGCACACTCTTGCGATCACAGGACTGGGTTCGACGTGAAAAAACTGGCCGTCTACAACAAGAACATCTCCCGCTGGGCGCCGCTGGCGCTGGCACTTGCCGTGAGTGCTGCACTGCCTGCGGCCTATGCTGACGAGGGTATTCATATCCGCGCCCAGCCCTTGGGCGCCGCGTTGAGCCAACTGGGCCAGCAGACGTCCCTGCAAGTGTTTTTCAGCCCGGACCTGGTCGCGGGCAAACAAGCGCCTGCGGTGGACGGCAACCTTTCGCCGGAACAAGCCCTGCGCCAGTTGCTGCAGGGCAGTGGCCTGGATTACCAAATGGATGCCGGTTCGGTGACACTGCGCCCGCTGAGCAGCGGCACCGGTGAGGCCGGCTCGCCACTGGAGTTGGGCGTCACCGACGTGAAAGTGGTGGGCGACTGGCTGGGCGATGCCAACGCCGCCGTGGTGCAAAACCACCCTGGCGCGCGCACCGTGATTCGTCGTGAAGCCATGGTGGAGCAGGGCGCGATGAACGTCGGCGAGGTGTTGCGGCGTGTGCCGGGCGTGCAGGTGCAGGAATCCAACGGCACCGGCGGCAGTGATATTTCCCTCAACGTGGGTGTGCGTGGCCTGACCTCGCGCCTGTCGCCACGCTCCACCGTGCTGATCGACGGCGTGCCGGCGGCGTTTGCCCCGTATGGCCAGCCACAACTGTCGATGGCGCCGATTGCCGCCGGTAATCTGGACAGCATCGACGTGGTGCGCGGCGCCGGTTCCGTGCGCTATGGGCCGCAGAACGTCGGCGGTGTGATCAACTTCGTCACCCGTGCGATCCCGCAGACGTTCTCCGGTGAAGTCGGCACTACCCTGCAAACCGCTGAACACGGGGGCTGGAAGCACCTCGATAATGCGTTTATCGGCGGCACCGCCGACAACGGCATCGGCGTCGCGTTGCTCTATACCGGCGTGAATGGCAACGGTTACCGCGAGAGCAACAACTCCAACGATATCGACGACGTGATCCTCAAGACTCACTGGGCGCCGACGGACCAAGACGATTTCACCCTGAATTTCCACTACTACGACGCCAGTGCCGACATGCCCGGCGGCCTGACGCAGAAGCAGTACGACGCCAACCCGTACCAGTCGGTGCGTGACTGGGACAACTTCAGTGGCCGCCGCAAGGACGTGTCCTTCAAGTACATCCGCCAGATAGACGACCGCACCCAGGCCGAAGTGCTGACCTATTACACAGACAGCTTCCGTGGCAGCAACATCGCCAACCGCGACCTGAAGACCCTCGTCTCATACCCTCGCACCTACTACACCTTGGGCATTGAACCACGCCTGTCTCATGTGTTTGACGTGGGCCCCAGCACCCAGGAAGTCAGCGTCGGTTATCGCTACCTCAAGGAAGGCATGCATGAGCAATCCAGCAGCCTGAACCTGGTGAACAACGTGCCGACGCCGGGCGGCCAAAGCGATGGTCACGTTTACCAGGACCGCACCGGCGGTACCGTCGCCAATGCGTTTTATATCGACAACAAAATCGATATCGGTAACTGGACCGTAACCCCGGGTATCCGCTTCGAAAACATCGAAACCCGTTGGCATGATCGCCCGGTGGTAGCCTTGAACGGCGTGCGCACCGTGGAGAAAAACCGCAAGGTCGAAAGCAATGAGCCGTTGCCGGCGTTGAGCGTGATGTACCACATCTCCGACGCCTGGAAACTGTTCGCCAACTACGAAAACTCGTTCGGCAGCCTGCAGTACGCCCAGATTGGGCAGGGCGGTCGGGTCAACCAGACCGCCGATGGCCTGAACCCGGAAAAAGCCAAGACCTACGAAATCGGCACGCGCTACAACGACAGCGTGTGGGGCGGCGAAGTGACGCTGTTCTACATCGACTTCTCGGATGAGCTGCAATACGTCAGCAACGACGTGGGATGGACCAACCTCGGCGCGACCAAGCACCAAGGCATCGAGACATCGGCCCACTACGACCTGTCGAGCCTGGACCCACGCCTGGACGGCCTGACCGCCAGCGCCAGCTTCACCTACACCAAGGCTACCTCCGAGGGCGATGTACCGTTCAAGGGCCGGGACCTGCCGCTGTATTCCCGTGAAGTGGCGACCCTGGGGCTGCGCTACGACATTAACCACTGGACTCATAACCTTGACGTCTACGCCCAGTCGGGCCAGCGTGCGCCGGGCACGGGCGACACTTACATCACCCAGGGCACCGCCGATGGTCAGTACGGTGATATTGCGGGTTATGTCTCGGTCAACGTGCGCAGCGGTTATGACTTCGGCGCGCAACTGTCGAACCTGAAACTGGGCGTAGGCGTGAAAAACGTTTTCGACCAACAACACTACACTCGCTCCAGCGACAACAACGCCGGGTTGTACCCGGGCGAGCCACGTACTTTCTTTGTACAGGCAAGCGTCGGCTTCTGACCTGCTGGCGAACCTGTGGCGGGGGAGCAAGCTCCCTTGCCACAGTGATGAGCCGCTTGCTGACGGCTCGTAAAGGAACTGTTTGCGCGGGTTGGCCACTCAGGGGGACCCGGCGGCTTTGAGCGTATTGGCCGCTTTTCAGACTTTGAGTCAGGGCCCAGACATGACAGCAACTTCGTTCCAATCCTGCCAATCCACCGGTCGTGACGCGTTTCGCGGTGGGCGTGATGCTGATCTTCCAGCCTCCTTGAAAGACCAGGGGATCACCCAAAATGAATTCTCGGCGGCGCTCTTGCATGCGTACGGCGATGAAGCGCAGCGACTGAACGCCTTCGCGGGCCAACACAAGTTCCAGGCCCCGGTTGCCGATGATTTTGCCCGCGGCATGCTGGCCCCCGAGCAGCCGGGGTATGCAGACGACGAGCCTCAAAAGCGACCCGAAAGTGCGTGGGCAGCCTTGATCAAGGGCCTCGTAAGCTGGTGGCGTGGTCAGAAGTCCGGCTGAACAGGCGTCGCAGGTTTTTTACATGCTGTTATTGGTATTGCGCCGCCACCCGGAACTATCACGCTCAGCCGGCCACACATCGGTGGCTGGCTGCCCTGCAATCCATTCGATGATTCAGGGTTATTCAGTGATGGCCTCTGGGCCAATGTCAATCCGGGAAGGGTGGGAGATGATGCATGAAAATTGAGGGTGCAATACCGCGCGCGCAGCCAACGGCAATGGGTGCGGCAGAGGCCCACTGGACCACGCCGCCGCCCACTGTTCGCCCGGCCTATGAGGAACAGTACGCCTTGCAAGGCGTGCCGGCACCGCGGCCAGCCCGGTTGTGGGGCACCTTGTCTTCGCTGCGCTACCAGGCGTTGCAGAACGCGCCGGCGGCGCGTGCCGACACAACCCCTCCGGGCCCGACTTACAGCGACAGCCAATTGGCGGGCGAGTTGGAAAAGCACTTCGGTGAACTGCACGCGTATCTCAAGGACGGGCGCTTGACGCCGTCTTCTCTGCGGCAAATTGCAGCTCAAGCGCTGGCGGGAGAGTAGCGTGCGCGACCGTGTGATTCTGGTGGTCAGGGAAATTCTCAAACGCCCGATGTTGAGCGACACGATCATGGACAGTGAGGGCTACATCACCCGCGACAGTCTGGGCGCAGCTGCCGCGACCCTGCTGCGTAACAGCTCACCCTGCACCTTCAGCCAGGACCCTTTTCACGGCCACGGCAACGCCGAAGTCGTTCAAGCGCTCCAAGGCTATTTTCAGCAATTGAGGGACAAGCCCAAAGACCGGCCGGGCTTTTTTGAAACCCATGAATACCTGGAAATAGCACTGCTCACAGCCGTGATGAATGATCCGGATGACACCGATAGCCTGGGCCTGCCCCTTCTGGAACCCGCGACTGGGCTACCCCGAAAGAAGTACACCGAACATTGCGTGTACATGGCGAAAAACATCATCGAGCGGCCAGGTCTATTAAGGTCGCTGGAGCGCGCTAATCAGACGCGCTTGTTTGGACGCCCCAGGCACGAGGGGTGGTTGTGTAACCGAAGTCTGGAGCGCTGGCTGGAACAGTACGAGGCGCACAAGGCTCGGTAGGGCCAGGCCTTGCGCGGTGCGTGTTTACACCTTGAGGATTTTACCGCTGATGGCCACACCGGCCAGCAACACCGCGATCATCACGAACGCCGTACTCAAGCTGCTGCCGTGAGCGATGAAGCCAATGACTGCAGGCCCCGCGAGAATGCCGGCGTAACCCAAGGTGGTGATGGCGGGCACCGCGATGTGCTCCGGCATGACCTTCTGTTTGCCGACGGCGGTGTACAGCACCGGCACGATATTCGAACAGCCGGCACCCACCAGCGCATACCCCAGCAACGCTGTTTGCCAGGCAGGCGTCAGCGTAGCGAGCAGCATGCCGGCGGTGGCCAGCGCGCCGCCCATCACGATCACCCGTGTGGCGCCCAGGCGTCGCACGATGGCATCACCGGTAAGGCGCCCGGCAGTCATGGTCAAGGCGAAGGCCGCGTAGCCCAGGCCGGCGTAGGCTTCACCCAGGCCACGCTCGGCGCTGAGGAACACCGCGCTCCAGTCCAGCACGGCACCTTCTGCCAGAAACACGATGAAACACAGGCAGCCAATAAACAGCACCACGCCGTGGGGCACGGCAAACGCCGGGCCCGAGCTTTCACTGCCATAGGGCAACAGATGCGGAGCGGCTTTGAGCAGCGCAATGGCCATGACGACGATGACCACCAGTGTCGCTTGCAGTGGCGACAGGCCCAGCCCCAACAACCCGGCAACGCCCCCCGCGCCGACGATGCCACCCAAACTGAACAACCCATGGAAACCCGACATCATGGTTTTGCCACTGGCCCGTTCAACGATCACGGCTTGCAGGTTGACGGTCGAGTCGACGGTACCCAGGCCCGCGCCAAACAGGAACAGGCCCACCATCAGCAACGGAATCGAACTGGCGGTGGCGAGTATCGGCAGGGCCAGGCAGATCACGACGGTGCCGCCTGTGAGTACGCGCCGGCAGCCAAAGCGCGAAGCCAGCGCACCCGCCACCGGCATGGCGATGATCGAGCCCACCCCCAGGCATAAAAGCAGCAGGCCCAGCGTGCCCTCATTGAGGTGAGCGCGCGCCTTGGCGTAGGGGACCAGCGGGGCCCAGGCGGCGATGCCGAAGCCTGCGATGAAAAAAGCGATGCGGGTCGACATTTGCTCCAGCCGCCCGGGAACCACGGGCGCTGGGGTGGAGATGGCAGTCATGAATAATCCTTGTTATGCGTTCAACGAACGCTGTCCGGCGCAACATCCTTGCACATCAAGCGGTGGGGCGCGAGCCGGCGTCCCTGTGGTGCGCCCCCGGACTTTATTTTTATAAAGCGGGAACGGACGAGAGGCTGGCGACCACATAGAAGCGATCTAACCTGCGGGGCCGGTCTGGCGGAGCGGTAATTTTCGTATGAGCCGATGAACCCCAGGGTCCGTGCGGCAAATTACTTCCTTCCAGGCCACCCCCACAGGCCTGATGTTCTGTAATACGCTGCCGTCAAATGTGCAGGTAACTGGACGGATGAGCCGATGAACTTTTTCAGGCGGGCAGCAACATGACCCGATTCTACGACGCGCGAGGCAATATCTACGGGGTGGTCAGCCCGGCCTGGCTCAGAAACCAAGGGGTTGACGTGCCCGAGCAGGCCCAAATGGCTGCCAATACCCGCACAGCCTGGGCAACATCAGCCATTGAGTCAGCCTGTGGCTGGGGTACATTGCCGCGTGCGGCTGACGCCAAGGCACACCGCTGCGATGGGTTGTTGGTCGGGCCGTTCCAGTCTGCGCCACCGTTTGACCTGTTGATTGTCAACACCGATGGCACGCTTGCCGAACGCAGTGGCAACGGTTTGACGATTTTCTCCCAAGCGCTGACGGATCAGGGCGTGATGACTCAAGGCTGTGAGTTGCGGGTGCACCACGACAAGTCGGATGCAACGTCTCCGGTGTCCACCTTTGTAGAGCCGGCAGTGTACGAACAGGTCGCAGGTTTTTGGCTTGAGCTTGGGCAGCCTGCGTTTGGCCCCTCAGTCGCAGGGGCTGAGGGGGTTGATGGCATTCCTTACGGCTTCAGCCACGTGCCCGCACTGGCTGCGATAGACCCGCATTGGGCGCGCAGCCAGTTTGTGCGCGTGGGCAATCCCCATTGCGTGACGCTCCTAGATCATGTGGGCGCATTGCCCAACAACCTTTCGATGCACCAGCCCGCAGTGTTTGAGGCGTTGCAGGCAATTGCTTTTGCACCACCTGTCGGCCGCGGCCAACCCTGTGCCGCCGGGGTCAATTTGCAATGGGCTGCCCGCTCCTCGGGCAATACAGTCATCGCACGGGTGTTTGAGCGAGGGGAGGGCCCCACTGCGTCCTCGGGCACCAGCGCCAGCGCAGTGGCTTGTGCCGCGTGGCGAGCGGGCTGGGTCGAAAGCGGGGACGTGGCTGTGGTGATGCCAGGTGGCACGGCGCCAGTGCGCTTGAGCAGCACAGGCGAAACACTGCTGAGCGTCAGCCTGTTCGGGACTGCACGGTCGATAACCTGATAGGGAGGAATGGCTGATGGCTTGAATACATGTCAGCCGTTTCTTTATCGGATAGTTAAGGTTGAAAAGTGAGCGTAGGAACTTTCTAGTTGTTTAAGTTTGTTTGATTTATACACAGTATTATTTAGTAAAAGCCTCTTCCGAGCCCACCGTACGAAACTTCTTTTTCGTTATTTGAAGGGCCGGCGTTCGCCTGAAATCGCTAAGCTTTGCTGCGTTCAGGCGCTTTCCTTCGCACTTCTATCCGCATCCGCATTGGGGGAAAGCCTTTCGGTTAATTACTTCATGATGGGTAACTACGGATGGTTGATGGGTATGTGTCGTCCCGTTTTAAATTGATTCTTTCAGATTCCAAAAGTGACTTTCAGGTGCTGGCTTTCAGCGGCAGTGAAACGCTTGATCAGCCTTATTTCATCGAGCTGCAGTTAGTCAGCGAAAACCCCTCTCTGGATCTGGACGCGCTCCTGCACCAGCCTGTTTATCTGGACTTCGGCGAAGCGGGCGCAGGCCTGCATGGTCAGGTCTATGGCATTGGCCGTGATGAACCGGGTACCCGGCTAACCCGCTATCACCTTACCCTCGCACCTAGGCTGGCATCTCTCGCCCACCGGCGCGACCAGCGGATTTTCCAGCAGCTCAGCGTGCCGCAGATCATCGCGGCGGTCCTCAAACACCACGGCATCCTTGCCGACGCCTATGCCTTCGAACTCGGACCGGTGGTCTATCCGCCGCGCACGTTCTGCGTGCAGTACGCGGAAACTGACCTGCACTTCATCCAGCGTCTATGCGAGGAGGAGGGCATTCACTACCATTTTCGCCACAGCCCGAACGAGCATGTGCTGGTGTTTGGTGATGACCAGACGGTGTTTCGGCGTTTGCCGGCGCAGCGTTATTGCGCTGTCGGTAACGTGGCCGCCGACACGCGCGTGGTGCAGGGTTTCGACGTACGCCTGGAAACCCGCTGCCAGCAAACGGTGCGCCGCGATCATGACTTCGAGCATCCGTCACTGCGCCTGCAAGACAACGCCGGCCCAGCCTCGGCGCAACCGCTGGAAGATTACCGTTACCCCGGTGGGTTCAGCGGCCGTGCGCGGGGTCGGCAATTAGCGCGTCGAGGCTTGGAGCGCCATCAAAGCGATCGTTATCGGGCCTTGGGCAAGAGTGACCAGCCCGCGTTCAGTTGTGGCCATTTTCTTGAACTGCAGGATCACCCTGACCCGGTCTGCAATGACCTGTGGTTGCTCACGTCGGTGTGGCATGAGGGGTATCAACCACAAGTGCAGGAGGAGGCCGCGTGTGCACCGGCTGAATTCCAGGGCTATCGCAACCGCTTCACCGCAACGCCCTGGCGCGCAACGTATCGGCCGCCCCTCAAGCACCCCAGGCCCACCATCAATGGCACCCAGACCGCCACGGTAACGGGGCCGGCGGGAGAGGAGGTGCATTGCGATGTTTATGGCCGGGTGAAGGTGCGTTTTCATTGGGATCGCCAGGACAGCCGCGATGATAAAAGCAGTTGCTGGGTGCGAGTGGCGTCCGGTTGGGCGGGCGATGGTTTTGGCGCGCTGCAGATTCCGCGGGTGGGCATGGAGGTCCTGGTGACGTTCCTGGAAGGTGACCCCGACCGACCCTTGATCAATGGTTGCCTGCCCAATGCGCTGAATATGCCCGCCTATCCCTTGCCGCAACACAAGACGCGCAGCGTATTGCGCAGCCGCAGTTCCGTGGGCGGCGCAGGGGCCAATGAGCTGCACCTTGAAGACCGCCGTGGCGAGGAACTCATCTACCTGCGCGCCCAGCGCGATTTGGAGCAGCAGGTGGGCCACGACAGTCGCCTGGAGGTGGCCGGTGAACGGCGGGAAGTCATCAGGGGGCCAAGCACGGTGCACTTGGCGGGCGGCGAGCATCATCAGGTCACAGGTGATCGCAGGAGTGTCCTCCAGGCGAGCGATCATCTGAACATACACGGTGACAGCCAAACCCTTGTGGACCAGTCGTGGGTCATCGAGGCCGGGCAACAGATCCATATCAAGGCCGGTGCCAGCCTAGTCATCGATGCCGGCGCGCAACTCAGCCTGAAGGCAGGTGGAGAGCACCTGCTGATTCAAGCAGGGGCAATTTTCAGCAGCCGGCCGATCACCGTCGGTGGCGTGCCGCATGCGACCTGCACGGTGAATCCGTTGTCTGCGGCGAGCCTGCTGAAAGTATCTACCGCGCAAAGTGCGCTGATGAATGCGGCCCGCCAGCTGGACGCTGACTTTTGCCCTGTGTGCGAGCAGTGCCGCGAAGGCCTGTGCGACATCACCGGGAGGGCTGCGTGATGGAGACCCTGCCAGACCGATGGATGGCCCAGCAACAACAGGCCGGGCGCCGAGTGTGCTTGATCCTTGATGGCAACGGCGATGCGCGCCAACCGTTGATTGCGGCCTGTACGCTGTCGCAGTACGCCAGTTTTTACAGTGACACCGCCGTGGCCGAGCTGGCATCGGTTGGCCCGGTGATCGTGCTGCTCGAGCAGCTGGACGAGCCTGCGCTGGTTGATCTGCTGCGACAGCCCGACCTGAACTGGGGCTGGTTGGGCAGCCTGCCCGACGACGACCTGGCTTGCGTGGTTCGGCATTGGCGCGAGCGTCTGTTGGTCGGCCCGCAGGGAAACCGTGCCCTGTACCGTTTTGACGATAACCGCACCCTGGCTCGGGCATTGGCTCACCTGCCAAACGAACGTTGGCCGCAATACCTGGGCCCACTGATCAGCGTGTGTTACTGGCACGAAGACCGCTGGTGCCAGGCGCACAACCCCGCCCCGGGCGACTGTCCGCTGCCGGTTCCTGCGCCTTGGCTGGACACGCCGAATGCCCGAGCGGCTGCGATCCTGCACGCCAACATCCTGCGATTCCTGCTGACCGCACACAGTGAAAATCTCGCCGCACTGGTTGAATTTCAGGACCCTCGGATCTGGCTGAAGCAGGTGTTGGAGCAAGCCCGAGCCTGGCAGTGGCATGGGGTGCAGCAGCTCGAATTTCTGGTAGTGCACCGGTTGATGGAGGCGACGCAAGGCAGCGTGATCCAGTGGCAGCCGCTGCGGGGAGAGACGCCGATCGATCACTTTGAACGCACAGTAGAGCAGTGGCGCAGAAGCGGGGAACAACCATGAGCAGGCGAGTGCTTGGAGCGTTGGTTGCGCTTGGTGTGGGATGGCTTTCTGGCTGTGCAGTAGGGCCGGTTGATCGCTTTACGCTGGAAGTGGATTTGCCAGCGGATTTCGAGCTTAAAACGGCGGCTAACTATCGTCCCGCTACGGGGCAGACCTGCACCTTGCCAGTACGTCGCGGCAAGCGACCGGAGCGCAAGTTGTTTTTTACGGAGTTCAACCCGGTGGCCAACCGGGTGAGTTATGAGCTGCCGTTGAGTGAAACCATTGAGGGGTGCCCTTCAGTGTTGAGCAGTGTGCAGTTTGAGTTTTATGCGAAGTGGGGGAAGCGTGATTCGGACGTAGGGGGGGATAGAGCAAGCATCGGTATTCCAGATCGTTTGCCTGAAGGTTTTCCAGTGATGCCCGAGTCAGGAGTTCAGGAGTTGCGAGGGCAATGCCGGTGGTATTTCCGCACGGTGGGTCGCTCACATGCGATCACCAAACTTTTGGAATGCAATTCGCTGGACGACGAAGGTCAGCCAGAAAAATATAAAGCGGGTGGTGGTGCCCAACGAGATCAGCTAACGGGCAGAACACTCAGGTTGATACTCACTGTTACTGCGGATGAGCTGCCTGCGTTTGGCGACAGTTGGATAGCAGTCCCAGGGGGCTGGAGACGTTGTAAAGGTAAAAGTTTTGAAGATCTGTCCGCGTACTGCCAGGGCAATACTACGGACTTCAAGCCAATAAAAATGCCGGATGGGCGCATTTGTGACGTCTACCCAACGTGCAAATAACAAGGAGTGAATTTATGAAACAGGATGCTTGGAAGCAACCTTTTTTCAGCGACAAGATGCCTGCTTGCGCCTTGAAAGGGCATTGGGCGAGCTTTTGCCTGGTAGACGATACGGGCAGTGGAAAAGCTTTTGGTGGGCTCTCTTACTCAATCCACGACAGCACAGGCCGTCAGTACGACGGTAGATTAAATGGGGACGGATTTGCCAAGCTGGAAGGGTTTTACTGCGGTCCTGTAGTTCTTAAGTTCGATAGCCTGTATTCCGGAGCGGAAGAACCCTACAGCCGATTGCGAGTTCGTCTTACATACCCGCTACCCATCAGCGAGCTTCAAGTCCGCGCCGAGCAAACTCGATTTTCCAGTAGCAATGGACAGCGTCTAGAGGGCAACCCCGCACTATCGCCAGCAGACCGGTTCTATCAAGTTGAAGTGCGGGATCTGGTACGCCATGTGGCCCATCTGCCGCCTCAATTTCCCAGGACGCATAGCCCTCAACGCCATGCCCTGAAAATGATGGCCGACCTGGGATTCGGCCCTCCTCAGCCCACCCTGACAGGGGTGGTGCTATTTCCCAATCAACACAGCGTGTTGGAAGTGCGGCCTTTACGCGCGTTGCGCCCGATACTGTCTACCGATGACCAGTTCTGTGCCTTGAATCTGTATCAACTGGCCCTGATGTCAGCCCTGAGTTACTGCGATTTTGGCCAGCAACCACCGAATGAGCCCGTTGACCAAGTGACGTTCCCGATTGCACCGACGGTTGGAAATCTGTTTGGTGAGAAACTGTCTGGGTTTCAGGAGGCGTGGCGAATTGATCCCGAGCAAACTCAGCGCTTTTACCCACTTTATGAAGAGGTCCCGTACTCCCGACGCTTCGAGATTCTTCCTTTCGATCCTGAGTTATACCTACAAAATCGACCGCATCCGGAGAAACAGCAGGAGCACCCAGCGGGCTTGCATTTTTTTGATGATGAAAAATTCGGCACAGACACTCAGGCATTCATCACTCACCACGATGAGGTCATCCTGATCTCTGTGCGAGGTACGGTTAGTGGTGCTGATGTCTTGCGCGACGCAAACGCCCATCAAGTGGATTTTGCTGAGGGCGTAGGTCGGGCACATGAGGGTTTTTACTTGGCCTACCGAGCGATGCGCAAGTTCATACTGCATTACCTTGACCAATTCCACAGCAGCCAACGAATAGTCATTTGCGGCCACAGCCTCGGCGGCGCAATCGCACTGCTATTGGCTGAAGGACTTCGCCGAAGTCCTGACCGTGACTACAACATCCTCCTCTACACCTACGGCGCCCCCCGCGCCGCCGACGCCGAATTCGCCGAAGGCGCCTCATCCCTCGTCCATCACCGCATCGTCAATCATAACGACCCGGTGCCCAGCGTCCCGGCGCCGTGGATGAACACCACCGCCAAACTCTGGGTCCCGGGGGCCGTAATGCTTTTTAGCGCTCCTGGCCCAGGCGGCCTGTTGTTCGCCACCGGGCTGGTTCGCATCGGCAGCAACCCCTACACGCATCACGGCGAGCAACAACATTTCATGCCGATCAAGCTCCCCGACGGCACTCAATCCTCGGTGTTATGGAAACCTGGCTGTGAATCTATCCTGGAGGCAGGCTGCAACCGCGCAGTGCAGCTCCATGGCGATATGCCTGACCGCGACAATGTGCTCAAACAACTCTTCCAGGCCAACCAGCACTTCATGACCGCCAGCTACATCCCTGCGGCCTGGGCCACCTTGCGTCGCTGGCAACAAACCGTGGACAGTCAGGGGCCGCTGGTCACGCGAACAGAGTTTGAGTTGATCGACCATGCACTTGAAAAGATGACTCAACAACTGCGCGACAAAAACCGTGAGCTGGACCGGCGTCGCCCACCCAACGCGCGCGATCACGCGCACGAACATAACCAGGCCTTGAACGCCGAGATCGACCGATTGCGCACCAGTCGCCAGCGCCTCGATTCGCTGCGCTGGCGCCGCCTGGAAGCGCGTGACGTTTATGGCAGTCACACCCATTCCTCTGGCCTGGAGCCGAGCCTCAAACGCTGGTTCAGCCACCGTGAAAATCGCAAACTGTCCCAGGTTGCCAGTATTCCGCCGCCCTCCCACGACGATCGGGAGAGGGTGCAACCGTTTGATGTCGATTCGATTGTTTAACCGAGGCCGTTACAAAAACTCCACCTGTGCCGGCTGGCGTTTCATCAGCACCTTGCCCTTGCGGATTGAGTACAGCGGCAGGCCCTGGCTGCGGATCACCTCGTAGTCGCTGTCTGCCGACAGGATCAACAGGTTGGCCGGGCGGCCAGGTTCCAGGCCATACCGGTCGCCCAGGGCCATGGCCTTGGCGCTGTTATCGGTGACCAGGTCCAGCGCGCTTTGCAGGTTGCGATAGCCCAGCATATGGCAGATGTGCAAGCCAGCTTCGAGCACGCGCAAGATGTTGCCGTTGCCCAGGGGGTACCAGGGATCGACGACGGAGTCCTGGCCGAAGCACACGTTCATGCCGGCTTCGAGCAGTTCATTGACGCGGGTGACGCCCCTGCGTTTCGGGAAGCTGTCGAAGCGGCCCTGCAGGTGGATGCTTTCAGTCGGGCAAGAGACAAAGCTGATGCCGGAGTGCCCGAGCAGGCGAAAAAGTTTGGCGCAATACGCATTGTCGTAAGAGCCCATCGCCGTGGTATGGCTGGCGGTGACGCGCGCCCCCATGTCGCGGCTGCGGGCTTCTTCGGCAAGAACTTCGAGAAAACGTGAGTGTGGGTCGTCGGTTTCGTCGCAGTGCACATCCACCAGGCAGCCGGTGCGCTCGGCCAGGTCCATGAGGAATTTCACCGAGCTGACGCCCTGGTCGCGGGTGTACTCGAAGTGAGGAATGCCGCCCACCACATCGGCGCCCAGGCGAATGGCTTCTGCCATCAGTTCGCGGCCATTGCGGTAGGACTCGATACCTTCCTGGGGAAAGGCGACGATTTGCAGGTCGATCAGGTGCGCGCTGTCTGCACGCACCTCGAGCATGGCTTTGAGCGCCGTCAGGTCCGAGTCGGTGACGTCAACGTGGGTGCGCACATGCTGGATGCCATGGGCGGCCAGGGTCTGGATAGTTTTTTTGGCGCGGGTCTTGGTGTCCTCCAGAGTGATGGTGGCTTTGCGTTCGCCCCAGCACTCAATTCCTTCGAACAAGGTGCCACTCATATTCCAGCGTGGTTCGCCGGCGGTGAGTGTGGCATCGAGGTGAATGTGCGGCTCGACGAAGGGCGGTATGACCAAATTGCCGGCGGCGTCCAGATCATCGGCCGATAAAACGGGCGCCGTCGTTTGCGACGTGATACTTGCGATCCGGCCGTGTTCCAGGTGCAGATCATGCAGGCCTTCACGGTTGCGCAGGCGGGCGTTGATGATATGCATGGGCAAGTTCCTCTTGGCTAAAGACAGTCAGCCGCCAGATCATCAGGGCTATTGCGATGTCCAGGCGGTCGTACGCATTGTCCAGCGTCAGCCCATAGGGCTTTAATCCGCTGGACGCGGTGTGTAAGGGTGTTGCGGTGCATGGCCAGGCGTTGAGTGGTGGCCACAAGGTTACCATTCTCGTGAAGTCAGGCTCATGCCGGGGCGTCAGCCAGCGGTGCACGCACGCGCAGGACGGCGGTCAGCACGATGTAGGTCAAGGACGCCGTCACGATCCCCACCAACGGTGCGACCCACGGTGAGTTGAACGCCAGCACGGTGCCGACGGCGTAGGCCACCAGGCCCGGCCAGTTGAACGCCGGCAGGCGTGCATGGGCCAGGCGTGGGTAGCGGCCGCGATATCGGTAGAAGAAATCCGCCATGATCACCCCGCCAATCGGCGGGATGACCGTGCCCAGCAGAATCAGGTAGGGCACCAGCAGGTCGTACATGCCGAACAAGGCCAGCAGGGTACCGATCACCGCGCCGCCAAGGGTCACGGTCTTGCGGCGGCGGGTGCGCAGCAAGTTGCAGCCTGCCACGGCAAAGTTATAGATGGTGTTGTCCTGAGTGCTCCATATATTGAGCAGCAACATGGCCATCGCCGCCATGGCGAAGCCTTGCAGCAGCAACACCTCCACCACATCCGGTTGCTGATAGACGATGGCGCCGTAGGCCCCGATCAACACCATCAAACCATTGCCGATAAAAAAACCGATCAGGCTGGCCAGCACCGCGACCCTGGCCGAGCGGGAAAACCGTGTCCAGTTGGTCGCCTGGGTCGCGCCGCTGACGAAAGTGCCGAACACCAGAGTGATCGCGGTGGACAGGTCCAATTCGGCGGTTGGCACCACCGCCAGCAGGCCGTCCAGCCCGCCGACTTTCACCGTGGCAACCCACATCGACAGAAACAATAAAATGCCCATCGCCGGTACCGCGATGTAGGACAGGATCTCCAGCCCGCGATACCCCACGTACGCCGTGGCGCAAAACACCAGGCCGAACAGCACCATCAATGCCAGCACGCTGCCCTGGCTCAGTTCGAAGTATTTGCCCAACACCACGGCGGCAGTGGCGGTGCCCCAGGCATACCAGCCGATCTGGGTGAAGCCGAGGATCAGGTCACTGAGCTTGCTGCCGACCTCGCCAAAGCAGAAGCGGCCCATCAATACCGAGTTCAGGCCGCTCTTGAACGCGATGTAACCCAAGCCTGCGGCGTAAATGCCCAACAACAGGTTACCCAGGGCCACGACGCCAAGCATGTCGGTAAAACTGAACGCCACCCCCAGCTTGCCGCCGGCAAACATGGTCGCGGTAAAAAACGTGAACCCCAGCAGCACCATGGCCGTGGACGCCAGGCCCTTGCGCGCATGCATCGGTACTTCGCTGAGGGGGTAATCGTTGCCCGAGTCTTGCCTCGTCATGTGCCGTGCTCCCTGATTGACTGATGCTGGCCTGTTGCACCGCGCGTGCCAAATCAGTCGCAGTGACGGGCACACTGCGCGCGCTGTGCACCGTGCACTGTATTTATAGCTAAACAGGTGGGAATCGCCGGGAGGGGTGTTCTTTGTGCCCAGTCGGGCACGAAAGCGGTGCAACGCTGATACACAATGGCTCAGTCGAACAGCTTCCGGGGGGCTGCTAAAGACCCTTGGTCATGTAGACACGGCGCAAGCCATGCGCCTCGGCGCGATGGGTTTCGATATAGCCTCGGCGGGCGTACAGCGTGAGGTTCTCGGTCATGGCTTCGTTGGTATAGAGCCGGACAGCGGCGTACCCCAAGTGAATCGCCCTCTGTTCAGCAAAGTCCATCAACAGCCGGCCCAAACCCAGGCCTTGGGCATCCGGGGCAACCGCCAGGTTATCCAGTAACAACGCACCGTCGCTGTCCAGCAGGATAATAAAGCCCTGAACCTTTCCCATATTGTCGAGCACAGACACGCTGCCGGCCTCGACCAACTGACGATAGTCCTCCAGCATCGGCCCTGGCTTGCGCCCGATCCGCTCTATGTAAGGCGTGTACGCAGCTTCGACGATGGCCTCAATGGAGGCGACATCGCCCGCAGTGGCAACGCGTATTGAGGTGGGCATGGCGGCGGGCTCGGTGTCGGCAGGGAGCTCCGACTGTAAGGTAGCCGGGCATAAAAAAACCACCGCAAGGGTGGTTTTTTCATCGCGCCGGTTTACTCGCCGCGGTAGATGCAGCCGCTGGTGCAGGTCTCGTGGATGCGAATCGCACTGAGCTCCGGCAACAGGGGTTTCAATTCGGTCCAGATCCACTTGGCCAGCACTTCGCTGGTCGGGTTTTCCAGGCCTGGGATGTCGTTGAGGTAGTTGTGGTCAAGGCGCTCATAGAGCGGCTTGAAAATCGCCTTGATCTCCGAGAAGTCGCGAATCCAGCCGGTATGGGGATCCAGATCGCCGCTCAGGTGGATCGCCACCTTGAACGAATGCCCATGCAGGCGCCCGCATTTATGGCCTTGCGGTACGTGGGGCAGGCGGTGGGCGGATTCGAATGTAAATTCCTTGAAGATTTCCACAGTGTTTTCAGCTCGGTCAGGTGTCTGGCAGGCGGCGAGTTTAACAGCTTGATCCACCGCCGCGCACACCGCTGGGTTAAAGGGCTTGCAAGTGCTCACCCAATTGACCGTTATCCGCCAGCTGCAGGAACTCATCCCCCAGGCGCTGGCTCTCGCTCATTGCGGTCTGCCAGTAGGCATTGCGGCTCGCGTCATCGCCCATAAACCGCTTGAAGTCGCTGCGGTCCGGCAATTTGCCGTGGGGCAGGCGCGCCAGATAATCCCTGGACGGCGCCAGCAGCAAGACGTCCTGCAAGCCTTGTTGATTGCTGCGTCGCCACGGCAGGCCTTTGTCAAACCAGCCGGGGATGACGCGGTCGGTAAAATGCGGGTACAGCACGATGTCATCGCCGTGATAGGGCAGGTCGAGGTGATAGTCCAGCAGGCCGCCGTCGCGGTAGGTGCCGGCCCCGGCGCCGGGCAGGTCGCGCACGCCTTGCATCACCATCGGGATGGAGCCTGAGGCCAGCAGTGCCTGGCGCAGGTTGCCCGGTTCCAGGTCGATAAAGCGCGACGCAAAGTCCTTCAGCGGGTGCACCGGCGGCGCCTGGCGCGGGTCATGAATGATCAGCCGTTCGAAATGCCGCGACAGCCGCGCACGGCCCCGCAGGTTGTCGGCGATCACCGAGGACAGGCCCAAACTCAACCGCCCGCGGTGGTCATCGGCGAGCAGGCCATGGCTTTTGACCACCATGATGTTCAGACGGTAGTCAGGGTTGTCCAGTACCCGCGCATCGCGGCCGGCCAGCAGGTCATCGAGCATGCGCTGGCAACTCTGGCTGACCTCGGCCATGGTCACGCCTTTGGCGAAACGCTGTTCGTTATACAGCCGGCCGAGGTCCAGCAAGCCTTGCACCGGGTCGGGCAGGCAAGCGCTGGCAAACCGCCAGGAGCCGATGGACGCGCCGATCAGCGCTCGCTCTCGCGGGGCGCGCGGCAGCCAATCGCCAAACAGTGCCAGGTCCAGGCCCTGGATGCCCAGCGCCTTGGGGCCACCGGCCGCGCCGGGGAGTATGCCCACGTCGGCGGGTGCGAGGCCTCGTTCACGAATCCGCGTAAAGGCGCGTTTGCCCGCCTTGAGTGTCAGCGCAGGAAACTTGATGTGGATGGCGGTCATACCGGTCTCGGTTGCAGCGAACGGAGCATTATAAGAATTCTCTTACAGTGATAGGTAAAGATGAGGCTTGAAAATTGCCATGGTGGCAATTCAGTTTCAGTTAAGTTGCGATGAGTACGGTGGCTGGCGTAGGAAAAACATTCTGAAACGGAGACTCGCCATGAAGCGCCTTACAGCGCTGATCGCCGCCGGTATCATCACTTGCGTCGCGGCACAGGCCCAAGCAGTGGACCCCGACAAACCGCTGAAATTGCCTGGCACTGTTACCATTGTCGCCTTTGACCAATTGGAAGCCTGCGCTCTGGCGCTGCATCCCGGCTCGACGTTGCTGGACACCGATCTGGACGAGGCTTATGGCAAGTACCTCTACCAGGTCGAACTGGAAGATGCCGACGGCGTCGAGTGGGAAGTCGAATTGGACGCGCTCAGCGGGCACGTTCTCAAGAATCATCAGGATACGTAATGACGGTATATCGACGCGCCAGCAGTGTGATGGTGCTGGTGCTCCTGGCTTTTTGTTCAAGCCTTGCGGCCCGCGACCTCAATCAGGATGAAGCCTTGGCATTGCGCCAGCAGGGAGTGATCCTGCCGCTGGAGCACCTGTTGCAGCAAGCAATGGAGCGCTACCCCGGCTCGCGGCTGCTGGAAGCCGAGCTTGAAAAGAAACACGGTCAATATGCGTATGAGGTGGAGTTGGTGACCACTGAAGGTGTAGTGCGCGAAATTAAACTGGATGCTACAACCGGTGTGCTGCTCAAAGATAAGGAAGACGACTGATGCGCCTGCTTCTGGTGGAAGACAATGTACCGCTGGCCGATGAACTCACGGCCGGGCTGCAGCGCCAGGGCTACGCCGTCGACTGGCTGGCTGATGGTCGCGACGCCGTGTATCAAGGCCGCAGCGAACCCTATGACCTGATCATTCTCGACCTCGGCCTGCCGGGCCTGCCTGGGCTGGACGTGCTGGCGCAGTGGCGCGCGGCGTCCCTGGCCACGCCGGTGTTGGTGCTCACCGCACGCGATTCCTGGGCCGAGCGCATCGAAGGGCTCAAAGCCGGCGCCGACGATTACTTGAGCAAACCTTTCCATCCCGAAGAACTGCACCTGCGCATCCAGGCGCTGCTGCGCCGCTCCCACGGCCATGCCAACCAGCCCACCTTGCAGGCCGCTGGTCTGCACCTGGATGAGGGCCGCCAATGCGTGTTGCGCGATGGCGCGCAGATCCAGCTCACCGCCGCAGAATTTCGCCTGTTGCGTTACTTCATGCTGCACCCGGATCAGATCCTGTCGAAAAGCCACCTGGCCGAGCACCTGTATGACGGCGAGACCGAGCGCGATTCCAATGTGCTGGAAGTGCACGTCAACCACCTGCGCCGCAAGTTGGGCCGCAGCGTGATTGAAACCCGGCGCGGCCAGGGTTACCGGTTTGGCGCCAGCCCTGCATGAGGTCCATTCAGCGGCGCCTGAGCCTGGGGCTGATCAGCGTGATGGTGGTGGTCGGCGTGGTGCTGGCGCAAACCAGTTTGTGGTTGTTCGAGGCCGGTTTGCAGCGCTATCTGGAAGCGGGGTTGCGCAACGACAGCGAGAACCTGCTGGTGGCGCTGGTGCGTGGGCCGGACGGTTTGCAACTGCACGAGAACCGTTTGTCTCCGGCCTATCAACGACCGTTTTCGGGGCACTATTTCCGGATTGATTTCTCCGACAAGCATTGGCGCTCCCGCTCACTGTGGGACCAGGACCTGCCGCGCCTGCCCGAAGCCGGGATCAAGGGCAACTTGCAGCTCGGGCCGGAGGGCCAGCAACTGCTGGTATTGCGTGAGGACTACAAGCGCTTCGGCCAGTCGATTTCCATCAGCGTGGCGCAGGACTACACCCCGGTGCGGGAAAGCTTCCGCCTGATGCGTCAGATCGGTCTGGTGTTGGGGCTGGCGGCGCTGATGCTGGTGTTGATTCTGCAACGGGTCACCGTGCGGCGCGCATTGCGCCCATTGGAAACGGCGCGCAATCAGATCGCCCAGCTGCAACAGGGCCAGCGTTCGCAACTCGACACCCAGGTGCCGCTGGAGCTGGAACCGCTGGTGGCGCAGATCAACCATCTGCTGGCCCACACCGAAGACAGCCTCAAGCGTTCGCGCAATGCGCTGGGCAACCTGGGCCACGCGTTGAAAACCCCAATGGCAGTGCTGATGAGCGTGGCGTCGAGCGAACAGCTCAAAGACCATCCGGAACTGAGCAAATTGCTGCTCGACCATTTGGCGCAGGTGCAGCAACGGCTGAATCGCGAGCTGAATCGCGCCCGTCTGGCCGGCGAAACCCTGCCGGGAGCGTTGTTCGACTGTGAACAGGAACTGCCTGGCTTGTTAGCCACTTTGACCATGATCCACGGTGAACACCTGGACTTGAGCTACCACGGCACCCCTGGCCTGCAATTGCCCTGGGACCGTGAAGACATGCTGGAGCTGCTCGGCAACCTGCTGGATAACGCCTGCAAATGGGCCGACGCCGACATACGCGTGAGCATCAGTGAAACACCCCACAGTTACTTGCTCGCCGTCGAAGACGATGGCCCCGGCATCCCCGAAACCCAGCGCGCCCAAGTGTTCAGCCGGGGCACGCGCCTGGATGAACAGATTGACGGCCACGGTTTGGGCTTGGGAATCGTGCGCGATATCGTCGAGGTCTGGGGCGGAGTGTTGCAGTTGCAGGAGAGTGAGCTGGGCGGCTTGAAAGCACTGATCGAGCTGCCGCGACGCCAGGTCTGACCCGCCGCAATTCACAATGTGGGAGCGGGCTTGCTCGCGAAGGCGGCGTGTCAGTCACTGACTATGTTGACTGATACATCGCCTTCGCGAGCAAGCCCGCTCTCACACAGAATTTCTTCAAGAAGCAGAATGTATACGGGCAAATCAAACCTTGAACTGATCCATCAACCCTTGCTGCTGATTCGCCAGGCTATTCAACGCCTGGCTCACCCGCGCCGACTCATTTGCCTGTTCCGACAATGACTCCGTCACATCCCGAATCGTCGCCACGTTGTTGTTGATCTCCTCGGCTACCGCGCTCTGCTCTTCGGCAGCACTGGCGATTTGCAGGTTCATGTCGCTGATCACGGTGACCGCGTCGCCAATCTGGCGCAGCGCGGTGACTGCCTGACCGACCTGTTCGACACTGCCCTGGGCTTGGCGATAACTGTTGCCCATGGAGCCAACCACCTCTTCGGTGCCAATTTGCAACTGCTCGATCACCACGCGGGTTTCTTCCACCGATTCCTGCGTGCGCCGCGCCAGGTTGCGCACTTCATCGGCAACCACCGCAAAGCCACGGCCCGCCTCACCGGCGCGGGCAGCCTCGATGGCGGCGTTGAGCGCCAGCAGGTTGGTCTGTTCGGCAATTCCGCGAATCACTTCCAGCACTGAACCAATCTTCTCGCTATTGGCTGCCAACCCCTCGACCTGAGCCATGGCGGTGCTCATGTCTGCCGCCAAATGCCCGATGTTGGTGGTGGTGCGGTCGATCACGGTCAAGCCTTCGCGGGTCGCCTTGTCGGCATCCCGGGCAGCTTGCGCGGCTTGGGCGGCGCTGCGTGCGACGTCCTGGGCGGTGGCGCTCATTTCGTGGGAGGCGGTGGCCACCTGATCGACCTGGCGGTACTGCTGCTCCATGCCGGCGCTGGTTTCGCTCGCGATGGCGGCAGACTGATCGGCGGTGCTGCGGGCGTCCTGCACCGAGCGTTTGACCTCGGCAATAATCGGCTGCAGTTTGTCGAGGAAACGGTTGAACCCGCCGGCGAGTTGGCCCAATTCGTCTTTTTTGTCGTACGCCAGGCGCTGAGTCAGGTCGCCTTCGCCGCTGGCGATGTCTTCGAGCATGTACGCCACACCGAGGATCGGCCGGGTCACGCTGCGCGCCATCAGCCACACCAGCAACAGGCCAACCACGGCGGCCAGCAAGCCGAGGCTCAGTTCGAGCAGGGTGCCCTTTGCATTGTCGGCGTCCAGCGTGGCTTTCAGCGCCTCGGCGGGGGCGACCAGGACGTTTTCCGGCACATCCAGCAACACGCCCCACGGCTTGCCTTCCGGGATCGGCGTGAAGGGCGCAAGCACTTTGAGTTGATGGCCTGCGCGCAGGCTACGGTTCTGCGATCCGTTGGCCAGCGCGCTGATCAATTGCGCACCGCTGACGCTGTCGACCTGATCCAGACGCTGGCTGAGCTTGCTGGCGTCCGGGCTGTAGCCCGCGAGCACGCCGGTCGGGCTCACGATGCTGACCTGGGTCTGGCCGTCGTACAGCTTCTGGCTCGCCTGTTGGCTTAAGGCCTGCAAGCTATTGAGGTTGATGTCCACCGACAGCGAGGCGATGACTTTGCCATTCACCGTCAGCGGGAACACGATGCTGGTCATTAGCACGTTTTGCCCGTCGATCACGTAGAAGTACGGTTCGATCACGCAGGGTTTCAGGGTGGTGCGCGGGCAGGTAAACCAGGCGTTGGCTTTCTCACCGCTGGGGCCGACGCTGAGGTCGGCCATGTCGCTTTCGGGCAGCGCCATTGATGTCAGCTTGCCGGGTGTCGGCTGCGACCAATACAGGGCGAAACGGCCCTTCTCGTTGCTGCCCAACTCGGCCTGGTTGGCGAACAGTTCGTCCTTGCCGTCCAGTGCGTTGGCCTCGAACACCAGCGACAACCCCAGCAGGTCGGGGTTGGCTTGCAGCGCGGCCTTGACCTGGCGTGTCAGGTCTTCACGGGTGTCGAAAGCGTCGAGAAAACGCTTTTCCGCCTGCTCGCGCAAAAACAACACCTGGCGGGAAAAGCCGTGGCCGTATTGGTAGGCGTCCATAAATTGCTGACGAATGCCCAGCGCCTGCACTTCACCCTGGGCCTCGATGCGTGCCTGGGCGGCTTCGTCGAGCATCTGCATGCTCGACGCCTTGACCTGCTTCGAGCTCTGCTCCATGCGGTACAGCGACAGACCCACCAGCAGGGTCACGATCCCCAGCAGGCAAAGGCCGGCGAGCAGGGTGATTTTCCATTGAATGGAAAGCTGTCTGATGGACATCGAGGGGCATCCTTAATCTAAAACACAGAGAATCAGGTTATCGGCGCCAGCTGCTTTTACTTTATTCAAACGTTCAAGTTAAACCTGCTCTGAGGGTCAGCCCTTCCAGGTTCTTCTGGCAGAACAGACGACAAGCACCCTGTGGCGAGCGGGCTTGCCCCGCGTTGGGCGGCAAAGCAGCCCCAACACCAACACACCAGGTTTTTTGACATGCCGCGCCGCCTGCGGCACAGTGCGCGCCCTCTAATAAGACCTCCTTCAAGCCTGCACGCTGGCAGCCACATGGCCGCCCGGGCGCGGGCATGCCTGTTTTTTATGTTTTTGCTTGAGGTACTCATGATTAACGCAGTCATCGCCGCGGTCGGCACCATGTTGGTGTTGAGCCTGTCCCGCGTGCATGTGGTCATCGCCATTATTGTCGGCGCCCTGGTGGGCGGGTTGACCGGTGGCTTGGGCATCGAGGCCACGCTCAAGGCGTTCAATGGCGGTTTGGGTGGCGGCGCGACCGTGGCGTTGTCCTACGCGTTGCTCGGTGCTTTCGCGGTGGCGATTGCCAAATCCGGCCTGGCCCACGCCCTGGCAGACAAGGCGCTGATGCTCGTGGATCGCCAGGAAGCCACTGGCGGCAGTCACGTCAAATGGCTGCTGATCGGCCTGCTGTGGGCGGTGGCGATTGCTTCGCAGAACATTTTGCCGATCCACATCGCGTTTATTCCGTTGCTGGTGCCGCCGCTGCTCTACGTGCTGACCAAGTTGCAACTGGACCGCCGTCTGATCGCCTGCGTGATGACGTTCGGGCTGATCACGCCCTACATGTTCCTGCCGGTAGGTTTCGGCAATATTTTCCTGAATCAGATCCTGCTGGCGAACGTGGCCAAGAGCGGAGTGGACATCAGCCAGGTCAACGTCACCCATGCCATGGGCTTGCCGGCGCTGGGCATGGTGGTTGGGCTGCTGGTGGCGGTGTTTATCAGCTACCGCAAAAAGCGTGTGTATGACCTGGAGAAAATCGAACGGGTCGAGCAGGTGGCGGTGCAGTACAACCCGCTGACCTTGCTGGTGGCGGGGGTGGCAATTGCTTCGGCGTTCATTATTCAGCTGTGGCTGGATTCGATGATCATCGGCGCGTTGGCCGGGTTTCTGATCTTTTCGGTGTCAGGGATTGTGCGCTGGCGTGAGACGGATGACCTGTTCACTGAAGGCATGAAGATGATGGCGATGATTGGCTTCATCATGATTGCCTCGTCCGGGTTTGCCGAGGTACTCAAGGCTACGGGTGATGTGCGCTCACTGGTGGAAACGTCGGCGGCGTTTATTGGGCATAGCCGTGGCGTGGGTGCGTTATTGATGTTGTTGGTGGGGCTGTTGGTGACCATGGGGATTGGTTCGTCGTTTTCGACAGTGCCGATTCTCGCCGCGATTTTTGTGCCGTTGTGTGTGCAGCTGGGGTTCAGCCCGCTGGCGATTGTGTGCATTGTGGGCACGGCGGGGGCATTGGGTGATGCGGGTTCGCCGGCTTCTGACTCCACGCTTGGGCCGACTTCGGGGCTGAATATTGATGGCCAGCATCACCATATTTGGGACACGGTGGTGCCGACGTTTTTGCATTACAACATTCCGCTGTTGGTGTTTGGATGGTTAGCGGCGATGACACTTTGACGCTGGATCACCAGGCGGCCCAGATTAAAATCTCACCAGACACAATGGAGAGTCACTGTGGGAGCAGTTGACTCAACCAGGCCGCCTTGCTTTGCCCCTACAGATATCCAGCCATTGGCCGTTAACCTCTCGAGTCGCCACTAACAAGAGAGAAAATCCCATGCGTCTGAGCCTTAAGGCCAAAGTCCTGTCCCTCGCCGTAGTGCCGGTGTTGCTGTTTGCCGTGGTCATCAGCCTGACCACCGTGTGGATCCTCCAGGGTCAAGCCCGCAATGAGGTGGATGAAACCCGCCAGCGCCTGCTCAACGATGCCAAGACGACCCTGCAAGGCTACGTCGAGGTGGCCATGACCACCATCAAACCGCTCTACGACGCCGCCGCCCCCGGTGATATCAGCGCGCGGGCGCAGGTGGTCAAGCTGCTGTCCAACACCCGCTATGGCAAGGACGGCTACTTCTTCGGCTACGACTCCGAAACCATCCGCCTGTTCAAGGGCAACAGCCCGGACGGCGTGGGCAAAAGCTTCAAGGACAACCGCGACCCCAATGGCGTTTACGTCAACCGCGACTTGGTCAAGGTCGGCAAGGACGGCACTCACTACCTGCAATACAGCTCGACCCAACCCGGCCAGACCGAACTGGTGCCCAAGCTCGGCTACACCGAATACCTGCCCAAATGGGACATGGTCATCGGCACCTCGGTGAACCTGGACGGCATCGACGCTCAGGTCGCAGTGGTCGAAGCCAAGGTCGAAAAACGCATGCAAGGCGTGCTGTTGAGCATCCTCGGCGTGGCCGTGGTGGTGCTGTTGGTGATTGCCGCGGTGGGCATGGTGCTGGCCAATACCATCCTGCGCCCGCTGCACCTGATGAAAGCCAATCTCGACGATATCGCGGCGGGCGAGGGCGATTTGACCCGCCGTCTGGCCATCACCAGCCAGGACGAACTGGGCGACCTTGCCGGCGCCTTCAACCGCTTCGTCGACAAGATTCACGGGCTGGTACGCCAGATTACCGAGATGACGGGCCAACTCACTGGGCTGGTCAGCCAGGTCTCCGATCAGGCCCAGCGCTCCGAGCAGGCGATGGAACGCCAGCGGCACGAGACTGATCAGGTGGCCACCGCGATCAATCAGATGTCCTCGGCCGCCCATGAGGTAGCGCGCAGTGCCCAAGGCGCCGCCGTCGCTGCGCAACAGACCGACGCCGAAGGCCAGGCCGCCAAGCGTGTGGTGGACGGCAGCATCGCGCAGATCCATGCGCTGGTGAACGACATCCGCAGCAGTGGGGTGTCCCTCGACAGCCTGCAGCAGGATGTGTCGTCGATTGTCAGCGTGCTTGGCGTGATTCGCTCGATTGCCGAACAGACCAACCTGCTGGCGCTGAACGCCGCCATCGAAGCCGCGCGGGCAGGGGAGGCCGGCCGTGGGTTTGCCGTGGTCGCCGACGAAGTCCGCGCCCTGGCCAGCCGCACCCAGTCCAGCACCCAGGAAATCCAGGGCATGATCGACCGCCTGCAAAAAGGCACAGTGGCCGCGGTTGATGCCATGCGCCGTTCCAGCGATGCGGGCGACGGTACGTCGGCCAAAGCCAATGAAGCTGGCGCATCGCTGGACACCATGGCGCAGTTAATCGGCACCATCAACGCGATGAACGCCCAAATCGCCAGCGCTGCCGAAGAGCAGACCGCCGTCGCCGAGGAGATCAACCGCAGCGTGCATCAAATTGCCGTGGCGGTGGACAGTGTGGCGGACGAAACCCAGTTGGGCGCCCAGACCTCCCGCAGCCTGGCTGACTTGGGCCAACGCCTGGGGCAGTTGGTGGGTCAGTTCAGGATCTGACCTCGGGCCTGTATCGATACGATCCGGCCATTCTGCGCAGCGACCCGTTAGAGGTCGCGCATCAGCAGGCCAAAGCGCAGGTCCATCTCGGCTGGCAGCGGCACGTAGACCGTGTGCCCGTCCCCCGGCGCCACGTCGATGGCCGCGCCTTGGGCGTTTTGCAGGGTGGCCACATCAAAGTGAAAGTTGCCGGCGGGGGTCATCAGTTCCAGGTGATGCCCCACCGCAAAGCGGTTCTTCACCTTGACCTCGGCCAGCTCGCCCCGGCGCTCGCCGGTCAATTCCCCGACAAACTGCTGGCGCTCCGACACCGAGCTGCCGTTCATGTAGTTCTGGTATTCGTCGTGCACATGACGGCGCAGGAAACCTTCGGTGTAGCCGCGCTGGGCCAGGGATTCAAGGTCGGTCATCAGGTTGCGATCAAACGCGCGACCGGCCACCGCGTCATCAATAGCCTGGCGATACACCTGAGTGGTGCGCGCGCAATAAAAGTGGGATTTGGTGCGGCCTTCGATTTTCAGCGAATGCACGCCCATGTGGGTCAGGCGCTCCACGTGCTGCACGGCGCGCAGGTCTTTGGCGTTCATGATGTAGGTGCCGTGTTCGTCTTCGAAGGCGGGCATCTGTTCATCGGCACGGTTGGCTTCCTGTAGCAGGAACACCTGCTCGGTTGGCGCGCCCATGCCCAGGGTTGGTTGATACGCCTGAACGATATCGCCCGTGGCGTTTTCAACCGCTGGCGTGGCCTGGTATTTCCAGCGGCAGGCATTGGTGCACGTGCCCTGGTTGGCGTCGCGCTTGTTCAGGTAACCCGAGAGCAGGCAGCGCCCGGAATACGCCATGCACAAGGCGCCGTGTACAAACACTTCGAGCTCCATGGTCGGCACGTGCTGGCGGATTTCGTCAATTTCTTCCAGGGACAGCTCACGCGACAAAATCACCCGGCCAATGCCTTGCTGCTGCCAGAACTCTACACTCGCCCAATTGACCGTGTTCGCCTGCACTGACAGGTGAATCGGCATCATCGGAAAGTGGCGGCGCACCAGCATGATCAGCCCCGGGTCGGACATGATCAGCGCGTCCGGGCCCATGGCGATCACTGGCGCCAGGTCCTTGAGGAAGGTCTTCAGCTTGGCGTTGTGCGGCGCAATGTTCACCACCACGTAGAATTTTTTGCCGCAGGTGTGGGCTTCGCTGATGCCGAGCGCGAGGTTGGCGTGGTCGAATTCGTTATTGCGCACGCGCAGGCTGTAGCGCGGTTGCCCGGCGTAGACCGCATCGGCGCCATAGGCGAAGGCGTAGCGCATGTTTTTCAGGGTGCCGGCGGGGGCGAGCAGTTCGGGGGCAAGGATGGACGGCATGGGCTCAGGTCGCAAAAGGTCGCGAGCGTAAGTGAGCTGTCGAGGTGAGGTATTGATCCAGGTCTATAAGGCGCCGGTGGGCCGTCATGGCATTCGCCAAACGCCCGGGTGTTCCGCCAGCTAATCTAGGGCGCAGGCCAAGAAAATCATCAAGGCGCATTAATCAGGGCACTCGCAGGATTTGCAGCGGACTAACCCTCAGGGCGCACATACGCACCCTGTTTTTCTGACATGGACCGGACATGAATCAAACCAATCTGCAATTCAAAACCCTGCTGTTGCTGCTGGCTCTGGTGACCATCGCCTTTATCTGGATTCTGCTGCCGTTTTATGGCGCGGTGTTCTGGGCGGTTATCCTCGGCATTATCTTTGCGCCGATGCAGCGCCGCCTGCAGATGAAATTTGGCTGGAACCGCAACCTGACCTCACTGGCAACCCTGACGGTGTGCCTGGTGATTGCGATTCTGCCGGTGATCATCACCAGCGTATTACTGGTGCAAGAGGGGGCCACGCTCTACAAAAACGTCGAAAGCGGCAAATTGGACGTGGCGGGGTACATCGAGCAGTTCAAGAATTTCCTGCCGCCGTACTTCCAGCATCTGCTGGATCGCTTCGGCATGGGCAACCTGGAAGGCTTGCGGGAGAAGATCGTCAAGAGCGCGATGCAGGGCAGCCAGTTCTTTGCGACGCAGGCGTTCAGCTTTGGCCAGGGCACGTTTGATTTCCTGGTGAGCTTTTTCATCATGCTGTATTTGCTGTTTTTCCTGCTGCGTGACGGCCCGGAACTGGTACGCAAGGTGCGCACGGCGGTGCCGCTGGCCGAGCCGCAAAAGCGTCGGTTACAGCTCAAGTTCAATCGGGTGGTGCGCGCCACGGTCAAGGGCAACGTGCTGGTGGCCGTGACCCAGGGCGCGCTGGGTGGCTTGATCTTTTGGTTTCTGGACATTCCCAGCGCGTTGCTCTGGGCGGTGTTAATGGCATTTTTGTCGCTGCTGCCAGCGGTGGGTGCAGGGATCGTGTGGGGGCCGGTGGCCGCCTACTTCCTGTTGAGCGGCTCGATGTGGCAAGGCGTGGTGCTGGGCTTGTTCGGCATCTTTGTGATCGGCCTGGTGGACAATGTGCTGCGCCCGATTCTGGTGGGCAAAGACACCAAAATGCCGGATTACCTGATCCTGATCTCAACGCTGGGCGGCTTGTCGGTGTTTGGCCTGAACGGGTTTGTGATCGGGCCATTGGTGGCCGCGTTGTTTATCTCGAGCTGGGCGCTGTTTGTCGAAAGCAAGCCACGGGTCAAGCTGCCGCTGCCTTAGGCGTCAGGCATGCAGCCTGAAGTTCGACGTTTGTTGCAGCCGTTCTTCGGCGGCAGACAGTGAAGTGAGCGGACCGCTGATGGGTTCGCCGTTGCTTACCAGGTACCAGCAGGCCAACAGCCCAAGCTCCCGAAGAGGGGCGGGGACGGCGCTGCCAATGACGGACATGATTTGAACAGTGGGCATAAGTACCTCCAATCGCTTTGGAGGTCACCTTACGGGCCTGCGCCCTTCAGGAAAAATCACCCGTCTCGATAGTCGACATCAACGCCACACGTCAATCCACCACCTGATCAAGCATGATCAACACTTCCTGTTCGCTGAGCAGGCCTTTGAGCACCAGGTTTTGCGCAAGCAACGCCAGGAACTTCGCGCTGCGATGGCCTTCCAGGTGCTTGAGTTCGGTGAGGGCGCTGTAGACCTTGCTGGACGTGCACAGGCCGGCGGTGCGATGCGGGTTTTGCGTGGGCATGGTCAGTCGTCCTTAATTGTTATTGGTGGACCGGCTCGATAATGAGTCTGTTGCATGACGTAAACATGACAGCGCAAGCCAGGGCCGGGCAAGTAGACATTGGACTGTCATGATGTGGGAATACCGCCTGAGCGTTGTCCTCACAGCGACCTCGGCCGCTTGAATCCGGCCTTCGCAGGCAAAAAAAAGGCCCCGCGTGTGGGCGAGGCCTGATCCTGTTTTATCACTTACGTGTTACCAACCGCGGCCGTAGTAGCCGTGGGGAGGGCCGTAATAACCGCGAGGTGGGCCGTAATAAACTGGCGCCGGACGGTAATACACCTGCTGTTGCACATACACCGGTGGTGGCGGGGCGTAGTAAACAGGTGGAGGCGCGGCATACACCGGCTGCGGCTGCACATACACCGGCTGCTGCACGTAGACCGGCTGGGACTGGTTGGCAACTACGGAGCCGACAACGGCTGCGCCGATCAAACCACCCAATATGGCCGGGCCACCCCAACCACCACCGTGGGCGGAGGCTTGGCCTGCCATAGCGAGTGCGCCGATAAGCAAGGCGATTTTGGGGATTTTACGGATCATGGTCATTCCTCGGTTAGCCCCTGCGCTTGTGGTCTGCAATCAATAGACTCAAGGATTGTCGCGGGGATACTTTTAAGACAACGTGTTTCTGAAAAACAGCACAGCCGATAGGTAAAGGTTGTGTAAGGTCTGTACCGAATTGCTTACTCAAAGGAGGTTTCCATGCAGATGCACCCGGACAAGGACACTCAGCTGTGCATGTCATTGTCGGCGCGCCCCGGCAATTTTGGCTTGCGGTTTCATAACCATCTGTACGAGCAGTTGGGTCTGAATTTCTACTATAAGGCGTTCAGCAGCCAGGATTTGCCCGGCGCGATCGGCGGTATCCGCGCCCTGGGCGTTCGGGGTTGCGGGGTTTCCATGCCCTTTAAAGAGGCTGCCATTGCGTTAGTCGACGAACTCGACGATTCGGTTCAAGCCATCCACTCCCTGAACACCATCGTCAACACCGACGGGCATTTGAAGGCCTATAACACGGACTACATCGCCATCGAGCAGTTGCTGAAAAAGCACGCCGTGCCGAAAGATTCGACCTTTGCCCTGCGTGGCAGCGGCGGCATGGGCAAGGCGGTGGCCAGTGCCTTGCGCGATGGCGGTTACGCTAACGGCGTGATTGTGGCGCGCAATGAGAAAGCTGGCCGCGCGCTGGCCCAGAGCCTGGGGTATGCGTGGCAGGCGGAACTGGGTGATTTGCGCCCGCAGATGTTGGTCAACGTAACGCCGATCGGCATGACAGGCGGCGAGGAGGCGAATGAGTTGGCGTTTGCAGCAGAGGCTATCGACGCTGCGGACACAGTCTTCGACGTGGTGGCGATCCCCGCCGAAACGCCGCTGATCGTGCGTGGTCGGGCCAAGGGCAAGCGGGTGATTACCGGGCTGGAAGTGATCGCGATCCAGGCGCTGGAGCAGTTTGTGCTCTACACCGGCGTGCGGCCGACTGATGAGCAGTTTGAGGCGGCAGTAGCCTTTGCCCGAAGCTGAGGAACGCTGAAGATCCAATGTGGGAGCTGGCTTGCCTGCGATAGCGGTGCCACTCGCCAATATAGGGGTATCTGACACACCGCTATCGCGGGCAAGCCCGCTCCCACCTATTTATTTGCGTTAGGCCTGTTCCAACTGCGCCAACCGCTCTTCCAGCGCCACAATCCGGGCTTCGAGCTCTTCAATGCGATCCGCCGAAACCCCAGCCCCTCGTTCCACCGGACTTCCGCGCGCCGACAAAATCACTTCAATATCCGCCGGATCCCCCAACGCATGGGTATACCGGTCTTCGCGCTGCCCGGCCTGGCGCGGCACCAACAGCGCCAGCCCCCGCGCAATCAGGCGCTCCAACTGGTGCACCACTTGCTCGGCGTCTTCAAAATCATGCATGCGCCCGCTGCGGGTCAGCAATTCATTCACGGTCTGCGGCCCGCGCAGAAACAGCAGCCCAATCAGGATCACCTGCGCCGGCACCAACTCCAGCGCCTTCTCCACGCGATGCTCCCAGCGATCGGCACGGCTGCCCATCACCAGGCGCGTAAAGCCTTGGCCTTCCAGCGCCCGCAGGCTTTGGCCGACCTGGCCCTGGCTGAGGTTGGTCACCGGTTCGCGGCTGGTCTTCTGGTTGCAGGCCAGCACCAGCGCGTTGAGGGTCAGGGGGTAGGTTTCCGGGTTGGTCGCCTGTTTTTCGATCAGGCAGCCCAGGATGCGGATTTCCGTGCTGTTCAGGCGCGGCTCAGGGGTGTCGGTGTCGTGCTCGGCGGTCATCGCGCTTTCCCTATGCAGTGAAGTGCCTAGCCTAATCCTGAAAAAATAAAAGACAAGCTGCGCGCACGGCCGGCAGGTCTATAATCGCCGCTGGTTTCACACCCTGCCATTATCGCGAGACTGTCATGACTATTTCCCTGTACGCCGCCTCCATCCCGGTCTTCAAGCAAATGCTCACCGCCCTGAGCGATGTGCTGAACAAAGCCGAAGCCCACGCTAGCGTCAAGAACATCGAGCCAAACGCCCTGCTGCAAGCGCGTCTGTTCCCGGACATGTTCCCGCTGGTGCGTCAGGTGCAGATCGCCGTCGACTTCGCCAAAGGCGTTTCTGCGCGCCTGGCTGAGGTCGAAGTGCCGAAATATGAAGACACCGAAGTCACCTTCGCTGACCTGCAAGCACTGATCGCCAAAGTGCTGGCGTTCGTCGACACCCTCAAGCCTGAGCAAATCGACGGCAAGGAAGGCATCGAAATCATCACTCGCCCAGGCACCCCGAAAGAGAAGCGCTTCAGCGGCCAATCCTACCTGCTGACCTACGGCCTGCCGCAATTCTTCTTCCACGTCACTACGGCTTACGCTTTGCTGCGCCACAACGGTGTGGAAGTGGGCAAGCGTGATTACATGGGCGCTTTCTAAGCCCATAAAAAAGCCCGGGTCGGTTCTTGAGTGAACCGCCCCGGGCTTTTTTTCGCCTGATGTTTAAGCTGGCTGTTCTTCCTTGCCCAGGCAAGCCGCCGCAGTAAACAGCACATCGGTCGACGAATTCAGTGCCGTTTCCGCCGAATCCTGCAGTACGCCGATGATGAAACCTACAGCCACCACCTGCATGGCGATTTCACTGGGAATGCCGAACAGGCTGCACGCCAGTGGAATCAACAGTAACGAACCACCCGCCACACCCGATGCCCCACACGCACAGATGGCCGCGACCACACTGAGCAACACGGCGGTAGGTAGGTCCACGGCGATGCCCAAGGTATGCACGGCCGCCAGCGTCAGCACGGTGATGGTGATCGCGGCGCCGGCCATGTTGATGGTGGCACCCAGCGGGATCGACACCGAGTAGGTGTCTTCATGCAGACCCAGGCGTTTGCTCAACGCCAGGTTCACCGGGATATTTGCCGCCGAACTGCGGGTGAAAAATGCGGTAATCCCGCTTTCGCGCAGGCACATCAACACCAGCGGGTAAGGGTTGCGGCGCAGCTTCCAGAACACGATGGCCGGGTTGACCACCAGCGCTACAAACAGCATGCAGCCGATCAGCACCACCAGCAGGTGCGCGTAGCCGAGCAGGGCGCCGAAGCCGGAGGTGGCCAGGGTCGATGCCACCAGGCCGAAAATGCCCAGCGGCGCGAAACGGATCACCACGCGCACGATCAGCGTCACGCCGTTGGACAGGTCGTCCAGTACGGTTCGGGTGGTTTCGCCAGCATGGCGAATCGCAATGCCCATGCCGATGGCCCACGCCAGAATGCCGATAAAGTTGGCATTCATCAGCGCGCTGACCGGGTTGTCCACCACGCTCAGCAGCAAGCCTTGCAGCACTTCGCCAATCCCACCGGGGGCGCTGACGCTGGCGTCATGGGTGGCGAGCACCAGCGTCGAGGGGAACAGCGCGCTGGCAACCACCGCAACCACGGCGGCAGCAAAGGTGCCCAGCAGGTACAGGAACAGGATCGGCTTGATATGGGTTTCCTGGCCGTGCTTGTGGTTGGCGATTGACGCCATCACCAGCACAAACACCAGAATCGGTGCCACGGCCTTGAGTGCGGCGACAAACACTTTGCCGATAAACCCGGTGGCCTTCGCTGCCTCGGGCAACAGTAAGGCCAGCACAATACCGGCAATCAGGCCGATGACGATTTGCGTGACCAGGCTGACACGGGTCAGTCGCTGGAAGAGGGAAGGGGCAGCAGTCATAAACAGTTGTCTCTGATTTTTTTAGTAGGACGCAACATTGCAGGCAGAAAGGGCTGTAGGAAGTAGGCGCAAAGTCTAACATGCTGTGGGAAGCGTCCCATTTTGGTGCGGCATTCGGTCACCCTCGGCCGCAGGCCTTGGCCAAGTTCAGACGTACTCTGTTAACATCCTGCCTTCTCACCTTTCCTATCCTTCAGCGAGCCCCTTGGGCTGTCGTTGATGTCTTCGTTTGCGGAGTTTTCATGCTGTTTCCCATCCTGCTGTTGTCGGCCGCCGGCTTTACCGTGCTGACCACAGAGTTCATCATCGTCGGCCTGTTGCCCTCCATTGCCCGGGACCTGAATGTCAGCGTGTCCCAGGCGGGGCTGCTGGTGACGTTGTTTGCGTTCACCGTGGCAGCGTTCGGCCCGTTCCTCACGGCGTACTTCGCGCGGTTTCAGCGCAAGCGCCTGTTCATCACCATCCTGCTGATGTTTGCCGCCGCCAACACGGTAGCGGCGCTGGCGCCGAATATCTGGGTCATGGCCGTCGCACGCCTGATCCCCGCCCTCGGGTTGCCGGTGTTTTGGGCGCTGGCCAGCGAAACGGCGGTGGATATCGTCGGCCCGGAATACGCCGGGCGTGCAATTGAAAAGATCGGTTTTGGCATCGTTTGCGCGACGGTGTTCGGCATCCCGGTGGGCACGCTGATTTCCGACATGTTCGGCTGGCGCACTGCGTTCTCCATCCTCGCCGTGGTCGCGTTGGCCAAGGCGTTGCTGCTGTTTATCTACCTGCCAGTGACCACACCGAAAAACGATCAAGTGACGTTGCGTGCGCAGTTCAAGATCCTGCGCAACCCGCTGATGCAGGGCCACATCCTGCTGTCGATTCTGGTGTTCAGCGGCATGTTTACCGCCTACACCTACCTGGCGGACATCCTTGAACGGCTGGCCGGTTTCGACGGCACGTTGGTGGGCTGGTGCCTGATGGGCTTCGGCGCAGTCGGGCTGATCGGCAACTCCCTTGGCGGGCGTGCGGTGGATCGCCACCCGTTGATTGCGTCCATGGTGTTCTGCGGGTTCATGATCGCGGGCATGGTCGCGCTGGTGCCGGCGATTCACTCCACTGTCGGTTTGGCGGCGGCCATGGCCGTGTGGGGCGTGACCCAGGCGGCGATGTTTCTGGTCAGCCACGTGCGCCTGATGAAGGCGGCGCCTCACGCACCGGCGTTTGCCGCGTCGCTGAATATCGCCGGGGCCAATCTGGGTATTGGGCTGGGGGCGATGGTTGGCGGGCAAGTGATCGACACCCTCGGCCTGGGCAGCCTGGGCTTTGCGGCCTCCGGGTTTATCCTGGTGTCGATTCTGCTGGCGCTGTGGCTGATGACCGCCAAACCCTCCGCCGCGGCCAACGCCTGAGCTGTCAGGGCTGGGCGGTAAACAATTCCCGTCGAGCGCCTTCGGTAATCGCCACAATGCCGGGGTGCTTGACCTTGCGTTCCACCGAGATCGCATAGAACGACTCGGTCACCGCATCGGTCTGGCCGATCAGCGCCACGCCGTATTGGCGCACCACCTCATCGGCGATCACGCTGGGGGCGATGAATATCCCGCTGCCGGATTGGCCAAACGCTTGCATCAAGGCGCTGTCGTCGAATTCGCCGATGATCTTCGGCTGAATCTGCTGCTCGGCGAACCAGCGCTGCAAGCGGCTGCGCACTACGGTTTCTGCCCCTGGAATCAACAGCGGCGCACCCTGCAAACATTGTGGGAAATCGCCGCCGTATGCGTCAGCCAGCGCCTGTGTGGCGAAGAAACTGATGCCGCATTCTCCCAGTTTCTGGCTGTAGCCTTTGATGTCCAGGTGCGTGGGCATCGGGCTGTCGGAGATCACCAAATCCAGGCGCTGGATGGCCAGGTCGGCCAATAACCGTTCGAGCTTGTCTTCGCGGCAGGTGATGCGGATCGATTCGCTCAACTCCATGGTCGGCGCGATCAGCCGGTAGACAATGGACTTGGGCACCACATCCGCCACGCCAACCCGGAACAGAATCTGCTGCTCGTCAGGTTGCGCGCGCAACATGGCTTCCAGTTCATTGCCGGTCTGGAACATCTGCTCGGCGTAGGGCAGCGCTTGACGCCCGGCCTCGGTCAATTCCAACTGCCGCCCTACACGCTGAAACAGCGCGACACCAAAGGTCTGCTCCAGCAGGCTGATCTGCCCGCTGATGGTCTGAGGCGTGAGGTTGAGTTGCTCGCAGGCGCGCACGATGCTGCCAGTTCTGGCCACCACCCAAAAGTAATGCAATTGTCGATAATTGAGCATCAGCGTCTACACTTCGTAAAAATCGAAGTATACGTGAGAAAAATACGAATTTTCCTGAACTGTTCACCTGCATAGAATGCCTCGCTATCGAGGGGCCACTATTTGGACCCAATGGTTCTAACGAGGAATACATGATGAAACTCAATTCCCTGGGCGCGGCGTCGTTGCTTGCGCTTTCATTGGTAGTGATCAGCGGTTGCGATCAGGTTGAAAAGAGTGCGCAACAAGTGATGGGCAAGGCCACCGAATCGGCCAAGCAAGCCATTGATGACACCCACAAGGCCGCCGAGCAGGCGCTGAGTGAGGCCACCCAAGGCTTGATCAGCCCTAAGAAAGACAAAGAAGAAACCGAAAACGCTTCTGAATCCAACACCAAAGAATCTTAATTCCCAAGCCTTACCACGTCAGGACTGACCTATGGACTACCTTTTACAACTGGCCGCCAGCCCCACCGCATGGGTCGCCCTGGCCACCTTGATCGTGATGGAAATCGTGCTGGGCATCGATAACCTGATCTTCATCTCGATTCTGACCAACAAGCTGCCCGAGAAGCACCGGGCCAAAGCGCGGCGCATCGGTATCAGCATGGCGTTGATATTGCGCCTGGGCTTGTTGAGCACCATCGCGTTTATCGTGCAGCTGACCGCGCCGGTGTTCGAAATCTTCGGCCAGGCGTTTTCGTGGAAGGACATGATCCTGATCGCCGGTGGCCTGTTCCTGGTCTGGAAGGCAACCACCGAAATCCATCACAGCATGGACCCGGAGCCTGAAGAGAAGGTGAGTGTCAGCAATACCGTGACCATCGGTTTTGCTGCCGCGATTGGCCAGATTTTGCTGCTCGACCTGGTGTTTTCCATCGACAGCATCATCACCGCCGTGGGCATGACCGAGCACTTGCCGATCATGATTATTGCCGTGGTGGTCTCGGTGATCGTGATGCTGGTGGCGGCTGAACCGCTGGCCAAGTTCATCAACGACAACCCGACCGTAGTAATGTTGGCCCTGGGCTTCCTGATCATGATCGGTATGACGTTGATCGCGGAAGGCTTCGGTGCCCATGTGCCAAAAGGCTACGTGTATGCGGCAATGGCGTTCTCGGCAGCGATCGAGTGCCTGAACATCGCACGCCGCAATCGCCACCAGCGTTTGCTGGCTGCCAGACAGTAACGGCAGAAACCAAAAGGCCGGCTGCGCTCCCTCGAGCCCAGCCGGCCTTTTGCTGTCTGGTAGACTCCGCTCACTTGATAGTTTGAGGTCCACCATGAACGAGCCGATTCGCCTCACCCAATACAGTCACGGCGCGGGTTGCGGCTGCAAAATATCGCCCCAGGTGTTGGAAGTGATTCTTGCCGGCAGCGGCGCACAGAACCTTGACCCCAACTTGTGGGTGGGCAACGCCTCGCGGGACGATGCAGCGGTCTACGCGATTGACGACGAGCGCGGCGTGGTTTCTACCACCGATTTCTTCATGCCGATTGTCGACGACCCGTTCGACTTTGGGCGCATTGCCGCCACGAATGCCATCAGCGACATCTACGCCATGGGCGGCGACCCGTTGATGGCCATTGCCATTCTCGGTTGGCCGGTCAATGTACTGGCCCCGGAAATCGCCCGGGAAGTGATTCGTGGCGGGCGTTCGGTGTGCGACGCGGCGGGTATTCCGCTCGCGGGTGGCCATTCCATCGACGCGCCTGAACCGATCTTTGGCCTGGCGGTGACCGGCATCGTGCAAAAACGCCATATGAAGCGCAACGACACCGCCACCGCCGGGTGCAAGCTGTACCTGACCAAGCCGCTGGGCATCGGCATCCTCACCACGGCCGAGAAAAAGGGCAAACTGCGCGAGGCGGACATCGGCCTCGCCCGTGACTGGATGTGTACCCTCAACAAGCCTGGCAGCCGCTTCGGCAAGCTGGCAGGCGTGACGGCCATGACCGACGTCACCGGTTTCGGCCTTTTAGGTCACCTGGTAGAAATGGCCGACGGCAGCGGGCTGACGGCGCGCATCGACTATGAAAAAGTCCCACGCCTGCCGGGGGTCGAGGACTACCTTGACCAAGGCTGCATGCCCGGCGGCACACTGCGCAACTTTGACAGTTACGCCAGCAAGCTTGGACGCCTGCAGGAACTGCACAAGCGCGTGCTGTGCGACCCGCAGACCAGCGGAGGCTTGCTGATCGCCGTAACGCCTGAGGGCGATGCTGAGTTCCACGCGGTGGCGGCTGAGTTGGACTTGAACCTGCAACCCATCGGCGAACTGGTTGAGCGACAGAAAAACGCGGTTGAGGTGGTTTGATGGCGACTGATATCACCGATTACCGCGACATCTTTCTCAACGACCGGCCGATGATGGATACCCGCGCGCCGATCGAATTCACCAAGGGCGCCTTTCCTGGCGTGGTCAACCTGCCGCTGATGACCGACGAGGAGCGCCAGCGCGTCGGCACCTGTTACAAACAGCAGGGCCAGCAAGCGGCCATTGTGTTGGGGCATGAGCTGGTGTCCGGCGCCATCAAGGCTGAACGTATCGAGCAATGGGCGCGGTTCGCCCAGGCCAACCCTGAAGGGTATTTGTACTGCTTTCGCGGTGGCCTGCGCTCGCAGATCGTGCAGCAGTGGTTGAAGACCGAAGCCGGCATTGACTACCCCCGCGTTGGCGGGGGTTACAAAGCCATGCGTACATTTTTGGTGGACACCCTCGACCAGGTCGCGCAGCAGTGTGATTTCGTGGTGTTGGGAGGCATGACCGGTACGGGCAAGACCGAAGTGCTCGGCCAGTTGAAGAACGCGCTGGACCTGGAAGGCCATGCAAACCACCGGGGTTCCAGCTTTGGCAAGCGTGCCACCGCGCAGCCGTCCAACATCGATTTTGAAAACCGCCTGGCGGTGGACCTGCTGAAAAAACGCGCGGGCGGCATCGAGCAGTTTGTAGTCGAGGATGAAAGTCGCATGATCGGCAGTTGCGCGTTGCCATTGCCGTTGCACAAGGGCATGCAGAGCTTCCCGATGGTTTGGCTGGAAGACGGTCTGGAACGACGCGTCGAGCGGATCCTGCGCGATTACGTGGTCGACCTGTGCGCTGAATTCATCCGGGTATTTGGCGACGACGGCCAGGCGCTGTTTGCTGAACGCCTGAGCCAGAGCCTCACCAATATTCACAAGCGCCTGGGTGGCGAGCGGTTCCAGCGGTTGCAGACGATCCTGCAGGACGCCTTGGCGGAACAGGCGCGCAGTGGCGCAGTGGATATGCATCGAGGCTGGATCGAAGGCCTGCTGCGAGAGTATTACGACCCGATGTACGCCTTCCAGCGAGAAAGCAAAGGCGCACGTATCGAGTTTTCAGGGGAACAGGCTGCGGTCGTGGAATACCTGCGCGAGCGTTCCGCTAAAGGATGACCGCACCGATCAACCCGCATATCACGCCGACCAGCATGGTCAGCCCGGCCACCGTCACCAGTACCCGCGCATCGAAATCCTTGCGCAGCATCAGCAGCGACGGCAGGCTCACGCTCGGCAGGGTCATGAGCAAGGCAACGGCCGGGCCGGTGCCCATGCCCAGGGTCATCATGGTTTGTACGATAGGGATCTCGGCCGCTGTCGGAATCACAAACAGCGTGCCGACAATGGCCAGGGGCACCAGCCAGACCAGGCTGTTGGCCATGGCCCCGTCCACGTGCGGGAACAACCAGACCCGCGCTGCACCCAGAAACAATACCGCCACGATGTAGATCGGAATCGTGCTCCAGAACAGCTGCCACAGCGTGCGCAACCAGCGGCTCAGAAACGGTTGCGACTCGACTGCACTGGCCCCGGCTACCGCATCCAACGCCGCTTCGGGCACTTGGTCGGGACGTGCAATGCGCTGGGCGATCAACGACACGCCGACCACCAGCACAATTCCTGCAACCAGTCGCAAGGCGGTGAAACCCCAACCCAGTACAAACCCCATGAACACCAGCGTGGCAGGGTTCAACACCGGGTTGGCAATCCAGAAGGCCAGTGCCGCGCCCACCGACACCTGTTGACGGCGCATGCCGGCAGCCACGGGCGCCGCGCAGCAACTGCACATCATGCCCGGCAATGCGAACAACCCGCCACGCACGGTTGAGCCCAGGCCAGCGCGGCCAAACAGGCGCAACAGCCAATCGCGGGGGATCAAGACTTGCAGCAGCGAGCCGAGGATCACCGCCAATACGGCGGCTTTCCAGATCGCGAGGAAATACACCTGGGCATACGCCCACGCCGCCATCAAGGGGGATGTTTGCTGATCATTGATGATCGAGGCGCCGATGCTGTGGCTATCCGCCGCCGTGAATGCCTTGAAGTAGTAAGGCGACCACTTCACGTAGTACAGGCCGACGCAGGCGACGATTAAAAACAGGGCTGGTTTCCACCAGAAGGCCCAGCCCCGATTGGGCTGGGTGGAGGCGAGGTTTGACATGGTGGTGATCCGAGGATGAGTCAATAGCCGCGCATCATACGCCTCCTGCGAATCGTCAGGCACCTCAGCTTTCGGCGCTTACCTGCGTCGGCTCAGGGCAGGTCTCTTCGCCGTTGTTCAGGCCTTGCTTGTAGTTGCGGCTGAGCAGCGAAGCCTTGCCGTTGTGCCAGGTCAACGTCAGCACATACAGCGTGTCGTAGTCATTGCCCGACCAATCGTCGGTGATGGTGTGTTTCTCACCCGACGCTTCGCTGGCCACCTTGTTGATCAAATCCGGCAGGTAGCCATGGGACCAGGCGGTGTAGATGACCGCATTGTGGTACTTGTCTTCCACCAGTTCGTCGGCGAGGGCGCTGGTGTCATTGGCGGAGAACTTGATGTTCACCGGCAGGCCAAGCTTGATCGCGCTGGGGCTGATGGTCATCAGGGGGCGAATGTAGCTGTAGGAGTTATCCTTCTCGCCTTCCTCGACATTGCGTGTCGGGTTCGCGGCGAACACATAGTCGGCCTTGCCGAATTTTTCCGGCAGCACCGTGGCGAGGTTCATCGCGCGGTTGAGCCCTTGGCAATTGAGTTGGCCCAGGCCGCCGGCCGGTTTTTCGCCGTGACGCAGGAACACCAGCGTCTGCACGCCGTCCACCGGATCTGCACTGCTGGTTCGCGCCTGCAGCGTCAGGCCGATCGCGCCGCCGACCAGAATTGCCGGCAGCAGGATGTATGAATAACGTTTGAGTCGTTGCGCAAGGCACAGAGGCTTGATTGTCATTATAGATTCGAGTCTTCATGCTTCGGATTAGGGCGGACAAGCCCGGCCCCAGTGACGCATCCAGCGTCCCGTGGTTTTCCGTGTCGTTGTAACGAGGTGTCTCCTTTCACCGGTTGGCGCACTTAAGAGTGCGTTTGGGAACTTTGGTTCGCCTGAGCGGCAGATTAGCGCGCCAATGTTGCGGGATGATGACCCATGCAGGACGCCGGGCAGGTGGCTATTATGGGGACTTTCCGCCGAGAGACTTTCCGATGAACGCACTTGCCGCTTTCCCGATTAACAGCAAATGGCCTGCTCAACACCCGGAACGGCTGCAACTGTATTCGTTGCCCACGCCCAATGGGGTCAAAGTCTCGATCATGCTTGAAGAATTGGGCCTGCCGTATGAGGCGCACAAGGTCAGTTTTGAGACCCACGACCAGTTTTCTCCGGAGTTTCTGTCCCTTAACCCCAACAACAAAATCCCCGCAATCATCGACCCTAATGGCCCGAGCGGCCAGCCGCTGGCGCTGTTCGAATCCGGGGCGATCCTGATTTACCTCGCGGAAAAAACCAGCCAGCTGCTGTCCGAAGATCCGGCCACCCGCTACGAAACCTTTCAATGGCTGATGTTCCAGATGGCCGGTATTGGCCCAATGTTCGGCCAGGTGGGGTTCTTCAACAAATTTGCCGGCAAGGCCTACGAAGACAAACGCCCGCGAGACCGCTACGTGGCCGAGTCCCGGCGTTTGTTGGAGGTTTTGGAAAAACGCCTGCTGGGCCGCACCTGGATCATGGGCGACGAGTTCAGCATCGCCGACATCGCCACGTTTCCGTGGGTTCGCAACCTGATCGGTTTCTACGAGTCCGGCGACCTGGTCGGCATTGCCGATTTCCCCAACGTGCTGCGCGTGCTGGACGGCTTCGTCGCACGCCCGGCGGTTATCCGTGGCTTGAGTATTCCGGGTTAAAACATGCAGACCTTCGATGTCAGACAGCTGGATGTCTTCAGCAGCGTCGCGCTCAAGGGCAACCCGCTGGCCGTGGTTTTGGGCGCTGACAGCCTGACAGACCAGCAGATGGCTGACTTCGCCAACTGGACCAATCTCAGCGAAACCACGTTCTTGCTGACGCCGCGCGACCCTGAGGCCGATTACCGCGTCAGAATTTTCACCACGCTCAAGGAACTGCCCTTCGCCGGGCACCCGACGCTGGGCAGTTGCCATGCGTGGCTGCAAGCGGGCGGCACACCGAAAGGCGAGGAGATCATCCAGGAGTGCGAAATAGGCTTGGTGCGTATCCGCCGACAAGGTCAGCAACTGGCGTTTATCGCACCGCCATTATTGCGTTCCGGCGCGGTGGAGCCGCCGCTGCTGGAGCGCGTGCGTCTGGCGTTGGGCCTCACACCACACGCCATTGTGCGCAGCCAGTGGGTCGACAACGGTGCCGGCTGGCTGGCATTGATGCTTGCCGATCGAGACCAGGTGCTTGCCCTGCAGCCCGACTATTCACAACTGCACGGTTTGGCCATAGGCGTAATCGCTCCCTGTGACCCGTCGCGCGATGATATAGACACGCACTTCGAAGTCCGCGCCTTCATCGCCGGCGATGGCGCTCAGGAAGACCCGGCCACCGGCAGCCTGAATGCCGGCGTCGCCCAATGGTTGCTGGCTGAGGGGCTGGCACCTGACCGCTACATTGTCAGCCAAGGCACGGCCATCGGGCGAGCGGGGCGCATTCATGTTGAGCGCCAAGGCGATGAAGTCTGGATCGGCGGCGCGGTAGCCGTCTGCATCGAAGGGCATGTACAGCTCTAGATCAACGAATTGTTGCGAGTCGCGTAATACACTGTTGGGCCCTTGGCATTTGTGCTGCCTGGCCCGGGGGCATAAGCTTTTGCCCCAAAGATTCATGCCGTTACCGTTCAGCATCCAGTCAGGAAAACCATGACCAGCCAGTTCCCCCAAGCTCGCCCACGCCGCCTGCGCCGCTCCCCGGAGCTGCGTGGCTTGTTCCAGGAAACCGAATTCACCCTCAACGACCTGGTACTGCCGATTTTCGTCGAAGAAGAAATCGACGACTTCGTGCCCATCACCAGCATGCCCGGCGTGCAGCGCATCCCCGAGAAGAAACTCGCCGCTGAGATCGAGCGTTACGCTCGCGCCGGGATCAAATCGGTAATGACTTTTGGCGTCTCTCACCACTTGGACGCCAACGGCAGCGACACCTGGAAAGAACGCGGCCTGGTCTCGCGCATGTCCTCGATCATCAAGGACGCCGTGCCGGAAATGATCGTGATGTCCGACACCTGCTTTTGCGAATACACCGACCACGGCCACTGCGGCGTGATGCACGGCGCCCACGTCGACAACGACGCCACCCTGGTCAACCTCGGCAAACAAGCCGTCGCCGCCGCCCGTGCGGGTGCCGACGTCATCGCGCCGTCCGCCGCCATGGACGGCCAGGTCCAGGCCATCCGACGCGCCCTGGATGACGCCGGTTTCACCCACATCCCCATCATGGCCTACTCCACCAAATTCGCTTCGGCCCTCTACGGCCCGTTCCGCGAAGCCGGCGGCAGCGCACTCAAGGGCGATCGCAAAAGCTACCAGATGAACCCGATGAACCGCCGCGAAGCCGTGCGCGAATCCCTGCTGGACGAACAGGAAGGCGCCGACGCGCTGATGGTCAAACCAGCCGGTGCGTACCTCGACATTATTCGCAACATCCGCGAAGCCTCGCGCCTGCCAGTAGCCGCGTATCAGGTCAGCGGCGAGTACGCGATGATCAAGTTCGGCGCCCAAGCTGGAGCAATTGATGAAGCGCGGGTGGTGCGGGAGACGTTGGGGTCAATCAAACGCGCGGGGGCGGATTTGATTTTTACGTACTTTGCGATGGATTTGGCGTTGGCGGGGATTTAATTCCGCGTCTTAATCCTGTGGCGAGGGCGCTAGCTCGTCGCAGGAGCTTCGCAATACTCCTACACCGATTCCGCCCAGCGTTGGCAGAAGTCGCGTTGCTCTTGTATATCGTTGGTGAGATTGCTTTCGTCGTAAGAGAAAATATGCACAAGCTCACCCTCTGGAATACCCATAGTCATCTCGTAAGCAACAAGCCCGTTAGACATGTGCGACGACCTCCCTGAGGTGTGTACATTGATTTTTGCGCCTTTGCATAGAAACTTTATATCTTTCAGGTCTGCCCTCATTAAACCGAAGCAGTCGAACAGGTCCAGTGCGGTGTAGGTTTTTCGCATGCCATCACGCAATACCAAGTTTAGGGTGAGCTTGCCCCCTTCGTATTGGATCAAGGCATTTTCACGTACACCGTTTTTGATGATGGTAATTTTACGTGATTTCAGGAGAAGCCCCTTTTCGGATTCAATAGCGAGTATCCCTTGGTACTATTTTGACTCACTGGAACGTCGCTTTCTAAAGCGGCGCTGATGCACAGTTTTTACCATGTTGATTGGTCTTCAAAGCTTGCTCTTTGGATGTCCTCTTTCCAAGCTTGATTGGCGAGACGGTAGATGTCGGCGAAGAAACCCCGGGGGTCCGCTATTTCAGTTTCATCCCAAGCCATTGTTGAATATTCTTCTGGGTTGTTTTCAAAAAAAGAATGGAAGTCAAAGAGCTCTGTATTTAAAGCGCTTTTTAGGTGTTCCACTAATTTGTATCTGTGGCGATAGGAAAGCTTGTTATATGGGTCAAGGCAATATTTAAGAATTAGATTTTCTCGATCCTTTTTGTCGTTCGGGTTGTAGGCATGCAGCTCTCGCCCCTTGGTTTCTTCTCTATCGTAGATGTCAAAAACTCCTACGAAATAATATAAGCTGGCATCGAAAGGTATGTGCGGGGAAGATGGGTTGGATAGCATTGGTTATTCCTTAATAGGGAATAGTGTGAAAGGTGTGCCGTCTTCACGAAATTTCATTTCGGCACCATTCATCGAAGGATTAAATTTCGGGTGATTAGAATCGTTGTTATTTGGCCTGTAACCACGGCCGGCTCCCGGTAGTTCTAGACGCACTACGTCATTTGTCTTACCGTCGATGCCAGTATAGCGTGGGAGCTTTCGTTCGACTCTAGAGGTTGCTTTAGTCCACGCCTGTAATTGAAGCTTCCAACTGTTAAATTGCGAGCTGGGAACCCCTTTACCATTCTGCGGGATACTGCCCGTTATTGGGTCTTTTCCATCAATTGACCTTCGGCGTACCTTCGCGTCAGGTACCTCTGGACCATGTTTGCCAACCATGTGCATGTCGTACTCTGCTTCATATTCCAAAACTCTACGTTTTGCATTAGCTTCGGTTAATTCCTCGATCCTCGCCTGTCTCTTTTTTATCTCAGGCTGCGGAGTAGTGGGCTCTCGGGAGTCAACTTTAACTGAGTGAAGAGGGCTCTGCTGCTTATCGGTGGGTTTGCAACCGCCATTAGGGCAAGAAACCAATCCTAACGGATCCACCCACCCCGCAGGATTGGGCACGTACTGGTACGCATTGATCCCACCCGCCAGCTTCGCCGGATCCGGCGTCAGATAGCGACCAATATCTGGATTGTAGTAGCGATGGCGGTTGTAGTGCAGGCCGCTTTCCGCATCGAAGTATTGGCCTTGGAAGCGCAGGGGGTTGTCGATTTTGCCTACGTCCAATCGGCTGATTTTCCCGTAGGCCTTGTAATGCGCAGACCAGACGATTTCGCCGTTGGGATCAGTGAGTTCCTGCGGGGTCCCGAGATGGTCGAGTTGGTAGTGGAAGGGCTTGGTGGCTTTTGGGCCAAAGCCTTCCAGCAGCACCAATGGGCGGAAACTGTCGGGTTCGTAGATATAGCTGCGGTGACGATCCGCGTGATGCTCGGCGATCAGCTTGTCGCCTTGCCAGAAGAACTCGGTCGTTATGTCGTCAACGGTTTTGCTGATGCGCCGACCGAACGGGTCGTAGCGGTAACTGGCGGTTTGCCCGTTGGGTTGGGTAATTCCGATCAGCCGGTGCTGGCAGTCATACCGATACTCGGTGATCAGCCGATGTTCGCGCCCACGTCGTTCGCGGATCAGATTACCGAAGGCATCGTAGTCGTACTGATGATCGCCCTGAATCATCAACCGATTGCCAGCCACGATGTCCGGTCCGGGGCGATCCTGCATCAGCAGGTTGCCCGCCGGGTCGTGGCCGAAGCGTTCCTGCTCGTCTTGCGAGTGAGCGACGCGGGTCAGGCGGGCGAGGGGGTCGTACTGGTAATGGTGTTCGCCTTTGCGGGTGTCGAGGATGCGGCTGAGGTTCCCGGTTTTGTCGTAGTCGTAGTGGCGTTGGTAGAGATCGTGTTTCTGCTGAGTGACTACGTGGGCGTGCAGGCGGTTTTGCTCGTCGTACCCGTAGTGGCTGATCAGTTGGCCTTGTTGGCGTTGGCGTTCGCGGCCTGCCTTGAATAGGTGGGAGGTGAGGGGGGCGCCGTTCAACTCGACGGTGGCAAGATGGCCGCCTTTTTCATGATTGAAGGTGAGGCGGTTGTTGTCCGGCAGGCGCAGGTTTTTCAGATGACCGCAGGCGTCGTAGCCATAGCGCAATGTGCCCCAGCCTTGGTGTTCGGTGGTGAGGCGGTTTTGGGTGTCGTATTCGTAGGCCAGCGCCCAGTGGCCGTCGTTGACGCCGAGGAGATTGCCTTGGCGGTCGTAGGTGTAATCGACGGTTTTGCCGTCGGGGAGGATTTTTCGTACAAGGCGCCCGGCGTGGTCTCGCTCGTAACGGGTGATTAGCTGACTGCCGTCGTCGCCGTGTTCGGTCTTTTCCTGCAGGTTGCCGTTGAGGTCGTAGAGGTAGGCGGTGCGCTGGCCGTCAAAGCCAATCTCCTGCTGGATCAGACCGTTGGGATGGTATTGAAGCCCATACACTTCACCGACCTCGTTCTCGATTTCGGTCAGCAGTAATCGCGTGTTGTCGTAACGGTATTTGACTTGGGTGCCGTCAGCATTGAGGCGGCGGCTGATGAGGTGCAGGCCGTCGCCGTATTCGTAACGGGTGACGTTCCCCAGCTCATCACGTTCAGCGGTGATTTTTCCGTAGGGGTTGTAGCTATATTCCCGCGTAGTGCCGCCCGGCAGAACCACGCGAATCAGCCGACCTACACTGTCCAACTGGTACTGAGTCAGGGCGCCAAATTCATCCTCGCGAGCAACCTGTCGTCCCAGATCGTCATAGCGATAGCGCTTAACCCCGCCATTGGGTAGTTGTTCCTCAGTGAGCTGCCCCCGCTCATTCCACACCAGCCGATGACAGCTGTTGTCGGGATACCAAACCCCCGTCAGTTGCCCGTGTTTGTTGTAGCTGTAGTCAGTAACGCTGCCGGAAGGATCGGTCTTACGCGTGACATCGCCCTGATCATTGCGCTCATACTTCCAAACCGCTTCGCCACGCCTTACGACTCGTACGAAACCGTTGTCATGCTCGTAGGAAGTCGGTTCATCGTCCCCGGGAAATAGCGCCACCAACCGTCCGGCGTCGTCGTATTCATACGCCGTCACCGCACCCAGCGGGTCCTGCTCAACTGTCAGCCGGCCTTTGTCGTCGTAGGACTTGAGGTGCTGCGCGCCATCAGGGTCAACACGCTGTACCAGTCGCGCACGTTGATCGTGCACGTACACTTCCTGGCTACCATCGGCGTTGTGAACCGTGACATCGCCGTCATCACCCCACACATACCGCGTGTCCATCTGCGAAAAACTGGCCCAGTGCCGAACACACCGTGCCGCCTTGCCAGAGCGTTCCCACTCCCAAAAGAAACTCGCCCCACCGGCCAACTGGCGTTCAAGAATGACGTGCTGCTCGTCGTACCGATAAACCTCACTTTCGCCTACGGCATTGGTCGCCGAAGCCAGTCGTCCAATGTCGTCATAGCTGTAGGAAACAACGTTCTGCTCAGTAACCCAAACAAGCGGCCCAGGCCCTTCTGCCCGATGAACCTGATAGTCCACCGCAACAATATGGCCATGCTCATAGCGCAAAAGCAGCGAACGACCCACGCCGTTATCGAGCCGCTCAACCCGTCCCAAAAGATCGCGGGAAACACGCAGCCGGTTGTCATACGCATCACTGATCGCTGTCAGCGAACCATCGCGAAAGTGGTAGAACCGCGAGCCCTGAGCTAGTACTAACTCGTCAGGCAACGAACCCAAGTAGATCGCAGCTTCAGCGAGGCTGTTGGTAATCGCCGGACGTGCAGCAGTGGGAAGCGGAAACTCGGTAATCCGATTCTCGTGGTCCGTCCAAACCACCGAATCGCCCACCACCGCCAGCCGCTGAGCCAGCGAATGACTCCAGCCAACCCCCAACCCGCAATCCACTTCCACCGCACTGGTGCGATAAAGCCGCGTCCACTCAAACGGCAAAATCCCATCCAAAGTGCCGTCAACCAGTGTCAGCAGTTCCTCGCCGGTCACCATCGACACCGGGCAACCGTTGGTAGCGGTCTTATCCGCAGAAACCGCCGCATTCCCGTTGGGGTTCTTACCCGAGGATGGCACATCGTCGACGTGCTCTTGCCTGACCAACACCGTCCGCTGCGTCTTCCCACGAACCGCCGGCACCGGGTTCGAAACCACCTGATCCCCAGCCTTCAACGACGCAGCCGGGATCGTCTTGATCGACGTCGCCGGCCCACCCAGCAAGATCGGCTTTGCCACTTGCGCATGCTGATCCAGGCGAGATTTTCCGAACTGTTTGGCCACGTGCTGCAACCACTCACGCGCCCGGCGAGACTTGATACCAGCCAGCACCTTCGGGCTTATGCGCACCACCACGCCTATCCAGGCAGTGGCTAAACCCAGCAGCAGGTTGATCAGCACTTCGCCGCTGATCTCGCCCAGCAACTCATTCATATACGGCGGCGGCATCAACCGCATCCAACTCACGAATGCCGACAGATGAATAAACATCAGCGGCTCATCACTGAGCACCAGCAAGGCTTTTGCGAGGGTGTCCGCGCTCAGCGCCAGCAGTTTTTCAAACTCGGCCTGGGACAGGTAATGCAGTAGTTTTTCGGCATACACCAACGGATGGGAAATCCACTCGCACAGCTGTTTGATGTTGTCCCACAGCGATTGCAACGCCTCGCCAAACCCTCGGGCGTAAGCTTTGTGCAGCATGAGGTAACGCGTGAGGTAGTTCGCCTCGGAATAGTTTTCCCAGATCGGTCCGAAAGTGGTCGTCCACTCACTGCGCAACCAGCCCTCCAGCGGTGCGATAACCGACTGATAGGACGCGTACAACGCCTTGTAATGCGCTTTGGAAACGTTGGGGTAGAAACTGACTTGATACGTTTGATTGCGATCACACTCAGTGATTTCGAGGATGCCGCTCGGGCCAATCGTCTTATGAATAGGTTCGCCCAACGGGGCGCCAGCAGGATCGATGCGTTGCAGCATCACCGGGGTGTTGCCAATGGGCACAAACTTCGCGCTTTGGAACATATGCACCAGGGTCAACGTGCCGTTGGCCTTGCAGGTGGCAACGCTGCTGCTGGGCAGGATTGCGCCGTTGATTGGCGCCACCAGCGCCACTTCATCCCCGACCTTGAATACCTGCTCGATATCCAGCGCCGAAAAGCTGAAAAAGCTTTCCGCCCAAGTGTCGTAACTATTAAGGCAGCGTTTGAAATCGCTGATGACGGATTCGACGTCGCGGGTATTCGAATCCATGGCCGCCAGTACCAGAAGGCCAATGGTTTGGCCGGTAGCGGCGATCAAGAGACAGCCCCAACAATCGGGGCACTAACGAAAAAAACCATCTGCAATCCCTCGCACTGTGTGATCAGGCGAAGGACTTTGCAGAGGTTTTCAGAGAAGAGATGTAGAGCTTATCCGGGCGTTGCGTGGGATGTTTCAGCAGCATGCGTGCTCTTGATGCCAGGCATCGAATTCTCCTGAGAGACTGCTGGCGTCTGGCCTTGTCACGTTCGGTCACCACTGGGAGTGCAGCAGGTCGGCGAACCCCGGTTAGACTTACCTGTCGATATCCGCAATGCCCAGCCTGCCGTTGTCCAAGGAAGCCCCATGTATTCAAACCGACTGATCCTGTTTCTCACGACCTTGCTGGTGCTGGCTGGCTGCTCTACCTCACGCGGGCCGCAATTGCCCGAGCGTAGCGAAGCCGAGGTGAAGGCGCAGATTGTGCGCCTGCTGCCCGCTACGGTGGCCGACCGCAATGGCTGGGCGCAGGATATCTACACGGCCTTCGACACGCAGAAGATCTACCCCGGCACTGAAAATATCTGCGCCGTATTGGCGGTGACCGAACAAGAGTCCACCTATCAGGTCGATCCACCCGTGCCGAACATGGGCAAAATCGCCATGGACGAAATGCTGCGGCGCGCGGGCAAAGTTCATGTACCGGCCTTTGTCGTGCGCACCTCGCTGCAATTGCGCTCGCCGAATGGCAAGTCTTACGCCGACCGGCTGAACGCCGCGCGCACCGAGAAAGACCTGAGCGGGATTTTTGACGACTTCATCAGCATGGTGCCCTTGGGCAGCACGCTATTCGGTGGCTTTAACCCGGTGCATACCGCAGGCCCCATGCAGGTCAGCATCGAGTTTGCGCAAAAACAGGCGCGGGGTTATCCCTACACCATTGATGGAACGATTCGTCGGGAAGTCTTCACCCGTCGAGGCGGGATGTATTTCGGCATCGCGCATTTGCTCGGTTACCCGGTGAATTATGACCGGCCGCTGTATCGCTTTGCCGACTTCAACGCGGGCTGGTACGCCAGCCGTAACGCCGCGTTCCAGGCGGCTGTCAGCCGTGTCACTGGCACCGAGCTGGCGCTGGACGGTGATTTGATTTCCTACGGTTCATTGTTGCCAGGCACCACCGAGTTGGCGGTACGCTCGCTGGGCGCGAAGCTGGATATGCGCAACCCCAGCATCCGCAGCCAGCTGGAGCAGGGCGAGCAACTGGATTTTGAGGAGACGACCCTCTACAAGCGCGTATTTGCCCTGGCTGAGAAGGCCGCCGGTAAGCCGATGCCACGGGCGATTTTGCCGGGCATCGTGCTCAAGAGTCCGAAGATTACCCGCAACCTCACGACGGCGTGGTTCGCCAAGCGCGTGGATGAGCGCTATCAACGCTGTATGAAGCGTTAGCTGATCACGCGTAATCGGTCGGGTTGATGGTGGTGGCGGCTGACGGTGGGTTGAGTTAAATCTCAACCCTGCCTCCAAGGATGAATTCACCATGATTGCTCACGCCGTGCCCGAAGGGTTTGTCTCGCTGCCACGCAGTAGCCCGCTTCTCGACTTGCTCGGCCCGGCTTATTGTCGAGGCGAGGGTGTGCAACTGGAAATCGGCCTGCGCGCCGACAATCGTCACGCCAATGGACGCGGCACGGTGCATGGCGGGGTGTTGGCGACTCTGGCGGATATCGGCATGGGGTACGCGATGGCGTTTTCCAGCGAGCCGCCGCTGCCGTTGATTACGGCGAGCATGACTGTGGATTATTTGGGAGCGGTGCAGGTGGGGGAGTGGATTGTGGTGCGGCTGGAGCACCACAAGCGCGGCCGCCAGATGGCGTTTGCCACGGTGAGCTTGCAGGTGGGAGAGAAAGTAGTGGCGCGGGCGAATGCGGTGTTTGCGGTGCCACGGTTTGACTGACTGTACAAATCAAAAGTGTGGGAGCGGGCTTGCTCGCGAAGGCGGTGTGTCAGTCGCATCAACGTGCCTGACACACCGCCTT